>JBMOKH010000413.1:0-1707 GCA_049315365.1 Candidatus Nanopelagicales bacterium | reverse complement strand
GGCAGCAGGCAATCGCCGAGTTCGACGCGGCGAACGAGCGGATGTACGAGAGCAGTTACCGGGCCCAGTTCATCTCCGGGCTCATCCAGCCCGCGCTCACGTTCGTCTCAAATCTCAACTACGTCGCGATCGCCGTATTCGGCGGATTGCGCGTCGCGAGCGGGACGATGTCGCTCGGCGATGTCCAGGCCTTCATCCAGTACTCGCGCCAGTTCTCGATGCCGATCATGCAGATTGCCGGGGTCGCAAACCTGCTGCAGTCGGGCGCTGCCTCAGTCGAGCGGGTCTTCGAGATCCTCGACGCTGCCGAGGAGACGCCCGACAGCGACGCACCCGCCCGCATCATCAATCCGTCCGGGCGCATCCGCTTCGAGAACGTGCGCTTCCGCTATCTCGAGGACGCGCCGCTCATCGAGGACCTCAGCCTTGACGTCGAGCCAGGGCAGACCATCGCGATCGTCGGGCCGACGGGGGCGGGGAAGACGACCCTCGTCAACCTGCTCATGCGCTTCTACGAGGTGCAGTCGGGCCGGATCCTCATCGACGGCGTCGACACCCGTGATGCGACCCGCGAGGATGTCAGGCGCTGCTTCGGCATGGTCCTGCAGGATGCCTGGCTCTTCGAAGGCACGATCTTCGACAACATCGCCTACGGCGCGCAGGACCCGACGATTGACGATGTTGAGCGAGCAGCGCGCGCGTCATTCGCGGAGCACTTCATCCGGACCCTGCCCGACGGCTACCAGTCGAAGCTCACCGATCTCGCGGAGAACGTGAGCTCCGGTGAGCGTCAGCTCCTTACGATCGCCCGGGCGTTTCTCGCAGATCCGGCCGTCCTCATCCTCGACGAGGCGACGAGCTCGGTCGACACGCGCACCGAGGTGCTCATCCAGCGGGCGATGGGCGAGTTGCGGCGAGGACGCACGAGTTTCGTCATCGCCCACCGGCTGTCGACCATCCGCACGGCCGACGTCATCCTGGTCATGGACAAGGGGAGCATCATCGAGCAGGGCACCCATGAGGAACTGATGTCCCGCAATGGTTTCTACTACGACCTGTACGAGAGCCAGTTCGCGCAGAGTTCCGACGAGATCGTCGCAGGCTAGGAGCCCGTTAGCCGCGAAGGCCCCGGTTCACGGCGCTGATGATTCCCTTGAGTGACGAGGTCGTGATTGACGGGTCGATGCCGACGCCCCACAGCACCCGGCCGTCTACCGCGCACTCGAGGTAGGAGGCTGCCGTTGCGTCGCCGCCGGCGCTCATCGCATGCTCGGCGTAGTCGAGCACCCGGACATCGATGCCGTGACGGCTCAGGGCATCGCAGAAGGCAGCGATAGGCCCGTTGCCCGAACCGTCGAGGGTGACATCGACGCCAGCGTCGCTGATGACGGCCTGGACGAATGTGTCGCCGTCGACCGCCGACTCGTGCTTGACGGACTTCAGCGAGAACCGGCCCCACGGCGCTGCGGGATCGGGAAGGTATTCGCCGGAGAAGACCGACCACATCTCCCCGGGACCGACCTCGCCGCCCTCGTCATCGGTGACGGACTGGATGACCTGCGAGAACTCGATCTGGAGGCGCCGCGGCAGTTCAAGCTTGTGCTCGGTGCGCATGATGTAGGCCACGCCACCCTTGCCCGACTGCGAGTTCACCCGGATGACGGCCTCGTAGGTGCGGCCGACGTCCTTGGGGTCGATCGGCAGGTA
>JBMOKH010000113.1:0-7477 GCA_049315365.1 Candidatus Nanopelagicales bacterium | reverse complement strand
CACTCGTGGACTTACGTCCTTGAGGGTTATCTCAAGCTGATAGACCGATCTCATGATGTTGTTTCTACTCCGAAAGGCAGGGCTGTCCCGGGCACCGGCACGTCATCGAGGATCGATCCGGGCGGCGTGCGCGTGGCGGCAAACGGGCGATGAATTCGCATCATGCAGGGAGCGTTGCATGCCCAATTCCGGCGCCGGGCGAAACGTTCGCCGGATGGAACATTGACAGGTGGTCAAGGACGACTTGATGACCCTCGAATTGCTGGCCCGCACCAATCCCCGAATCGTCCACATTTCCGGTCCGCTCGTTCGACTGCGCCGTCGAGAGCGGTGTTTGCGAGCCGGATTGCGCCCGGAAAGCACCGGCGCAATCGTCCTAACATTCGACAATGATAGGTCAGGAAGGGCCATTGAGGTTTCGCTTGACGGCACTCAGGCATATCCTTAGTAAATGCCGCGTCCTCACGGAGCGACACGAAGGTGATGTTCCACCACGGAAGGGGTTTGGCCATGCCGTTGTCTGAGCATGAGCAGCGCCTGCTCGACCAAATGGAGCGCGCTCTCTACGCGGAGGATCCGAAGTTCGCGACGAGCCTGCGTTCGGCAAACGGCGTTCGCGCCTCGCGGGGTCGAGCGGCACTGGGAGTCCTTGGCGTGCTTGTCGGGCTCGGGCTGATCCTCGCGGGAGTTACCACGACGGTCATCGCACTCGGCGTCGGCGGGTTCGCCCTCATGCTCATCGGAGCGGTCATCGCATATTCCGCATTTCGCATCCCGTCAGCGGGGGCGGTCGAGCAGGAGTCGGGTACCGAGGCCCCCGCAGCGAGGCAGCAGGCCCCCAAGTCCAGCGGCTTCATGGATCGCCTCGAGGATCGGTGGCGTAAGCGCAACGAAGAGGGCGGCCTCTAGCCCGTCTGTGCTGGGGCTCGTACCGGCGGTGGTATGTCGCAGGTACGCCCGGCGGGTCGACCGGCGAATCGATCGGCGATCCATGTGACCACCTGAGGGCCGGCCACCATCGCGGTGTCCTGGTGGCTTACCTGACCGAGCCAGAGCATCGATATCGCTGATCCTGCTGCGCACCAGGACTCCTGAAGGACTCCGTTGGGCCAGGCGAGCACAACTTGGTCAGCGATGCTCTGGGCGATCATGACGGGCATGTCGGCCGGCAGGGGAGCAGGCGTCTGCTCCTCGCCCGCCCGCGCCCACGCCTCATTCATCACCGGATTGGCGACGAAGTAGTCCTGGCCGAGGTCCGTGCGAGCCAGACCCTCGAGGGCCGCCGCCTTGATGCACTCATTCGCGAGGCGCTCGCTGTTTTCGATTCCGCGGGCGGTGACGACCCCTTCGAGGGGCAGGCTCGGATAGACGACCGGCCATGACTGCTCGACCTCCGGCCCAATGACCCACCCGACCGGCGTGGCCCACTGCGCCCCGATGATTCGGTTGAGTTCAGCGGCAGGAGCCGCGGCCGCGACCGCGATCAGGTCGAGTTCCGGTGCCAGGGTCTTCGCGAGGTGCCCGGTCCACAGTGATGAGTGCCCGCCCTGCGAGTGCCCCCAGGCGATGAACCGATTGCCTGCATCGGCCTGGGGCACATTGCGTGCGGCCCGCACGGAGTTCACGACGTCGCGGGCCTCCGCCTGGGCGACGAGGTAGAGATTCGGCCCCGGGGTGCCCATCCCTACGTAGTCGGTCGACACGACGACCCAGCCCAGATCCATCATTTCGCCGAGCCAGTTGTCGGTGTCCTGCAGCGGATTCGTCGAGCGGGACGGGGTGCAGGCATCGCCCATGCCGAGGGTGCCATGCGCCCAGGCGACGACGGGCCGGCCCCCGGCGGGGGCGGGGGTCGAGGGAATGAACAGCATGCCACCGGAGACGGCACGCTCGCCGTCCGGCCGCTGGGATACGTAGAGCATGCGATACCCGGTGCCGCCCGGGACGTCGACCCCCAGCGGTTCCATGCGGACGATGGTGCCGAGGTCCTGTGGCATCGGGGATGGCGGCTCGTAGAACGAGGCGAGTGCGGCCTGCTGGCTGGCGGTAGTGCTCCGCGATTGATCGACGAGGAGGATCGCACCGATGACGACGGTAGCCGCGACAAGCGCGATGACTAGGAGGATCCATTTCGCGGCTCGCATGGTGGCGACGGTAGCCTCCCGGCTCGCCGTGGCCCATGATGGGGTCATGTCAGGAAGCGCGGAGCTCGTCGTCGTGGTGACGCAGCGGCCTCGTCGGCCCCCCGGCCCCTGGGACATGCTGCGGCTGGCAGTTGGCGGGGTGGCGTCGACGGCAGCGCTGGCCGTTGACCGGGTGGTGTCGGGGACGGTGAACGAGGCACTCGACCGGGTCGTGCCCCCCGTGCTAGCGGCAGTCCTCGACCGTCTTGACCTCACGCGGATGGTGATCGAACGGGTTGATCTCACACGGGTCGTGCAGACCACCTTGGATCAGATGGACTTGACGCAGCTCGTCCTCGATCGGGTCGATGTGGATCGCCTTGTCGATGAGGCAAACCTCGAGCGGATCATTGATCGCCTGCCCCTCATCGACCTGGCCAACTACATCGTCGATGAGATCGACCTGCCGCGGATCATCCGGGAGTCGACGGGTGGCATCGCGACCGATGCGATGAACGCCGTGCGCATCCAGTCGATCGGCGTCGACCAGATGGTGACCCGAATCACCGATGCGATCCTGCTGAGGAGGAAGGCGCGAGCAACGACGGCTCCGGGCGAGGCCGCCCCTGCCGCGTTCGATCAGGAGGAAGACCCCTGATGAAGTTCAGTGAGTATGAGGCGTCCATTGCCGCCGGTCAGAAGAGCGAGGTCGGCGATTCCTCGGTCCCGAGGGAGGCTCGGCCCTTTCAAGGTCATCGGGCCGGGCTCGTCACGCGCGCCGTTGCCGCGCTCATCGACCTCGGCATCGTCGCGCTGACCGTCGTCGCGCTGAATGCGATCGCTGCCATCGTCCGCTTTCTGGTTGTGCGAACAGCGGGCCTGGACCTTCCGCATGTCCAGTGGTCGATCGTGCTGGGAGCCGCATTCCTCTGGAGTAGCTGGACGTGGGGCTGGGCCGTCACCGGGCGGACCTTCGGGGGCCACATCATGGGTCTGCGGGTGGTGAGCCGCTCGGGCGAGGCCCTGGGCTGGGCAACTGCAGCAGTGAGGGCGGCATTTTGCCTCGTTTTCCCGATAGGGCTGCTGTGGGTGCTCGTGAGCCGGTCCAACCGATCTTTTCAGGACACCTTCATGCGGACGAGCGTCATCCACGACTGGGTGATGACGATCCCATCGGTGCCGGAGGAGAGCTAGCGCTAGCGCTCGGGGTCGCCGGAGCGCTGACCTTGGCCGGCCGATCTCGGTCGAGCAGGACAATCCACTGCTGTCCGGGCTTGAAGGGCATCGGCGACCCGTCGGCCATCATGAAGGTGGTGCCGGAGTCGGCATCCGGACGCTCCCAGCTGACGTCCCATGACCGGCCATCGCGCAGCACGATCGCCCGACCGCGGCCGATGGTTTCGGCGTGCGGGGTGTTGCCGCCGCCCTTGTCGAAGTACGCCGAGGGTTCTTGGTTGACGTACTGGATTACGACCGTTGCAGCGTTCTGCCCGCGATCGTGCTCCTCTGCGCGGGCTCGCTCACCATTGAGCTGAACCCTGTAGAGGCCGGACTCATCGTCGTAGGTGAACGCGGCGCTCGCGTAGCTCCACTCCATGCGGACCTTCCTCGCCGAAAAGCCGCCCGCCGGTGGCTCCGGCGCGAACGCGAACCCCATGTCATGGTCAAGGCTGGCGTCGGGGGCTCGCTTGAGCCCGATCGTTCCGTCGAGGAAGTAGTTGTAGGGGGCGCTTCGGTCGAAGTCCCGGCCGTAGCTCGAGGCACCCTTGTTCGGGGAGATATCGATGAACGGCGCCTTGGCCAGTTCGGGGAGGAGCTTGCGCTGCGCTCCGGAGAACGCGAACGCGGGGCTCCCGTACTGCGCGAGGAGGTCGATATCGGTGATGCGCGCAGACCTGACGGGACCGATGCGACCGGGGATCGTGCTCGAGAAGACTGCGGCCAGTCGGGTGATGCCGTATTCGACCTCCTCTATGTACACGATGTCGGCGTCAGCGAGACCCGCGTGCGGCTGGGCATTGCGCGTGTTGTCGAGCTTCACGACGAGCACCGGCGCCGGTGATGTCTCCGGTAGCCCGGTGAGGGGCGACGTGGGCAGCGGCGCCGCGACGGGCGTGAGGACCGGGGCTGATGATGGCGTGGCCGCTGGCGTCGCGGAGGGCGACTCGGCGGCGGTCTGGTTCGACGGCCCGGCGCAAGACGCCACCGTGGCAATCACCGGGACCGCGATGACAAGAGCGATGATGATCGCGGTGTTCCTCAATGCCCCGATTGAGACTCGTCGCTCTCGCATTCGGCGACCATAACCCAGCCCGGCGGGCCTTCAATGCGCGAGGCGTGCACTGCGCGGCATCAGCGGCGCGTTGCCTGACGACGCCGCACATTGATTCCGCCGCCGGTGCCGCTGGCGGTGAAGACGACATCGAGCCATTCATCCGGTCTGCCTTGAGCTTGCTGCCGACGATCCAGGCAGATTGAACTGCCGCGACGTCCCCACCTGCCATACCCGGATGCGAGTCGTTGTCGGATAGCCGACCTTGTAGGCGACTAGGACACCCCGCCGGGTCGCGAGACCATGGCGATCCGCTCGTCGGGGGAGAGGGAGTCCGCTCCTGTTCGCGCGCTCATCACGGAACCTGGTGCCCGGGCGAAGGCCGTGGGACTCGGCAGGATCTGGCCGGCCTGAATGCCCTGCTCGACAGCGTCGTTTCCGTAATCGGCGGTCGAGGGACTCGTCTGCACCGGCCACACCGCCTGGAGCCCGGTACCGAGTCGACCGAGGGTGGGCTCATCGCTATTCGATATCCGGGGGCGGGCGCCGCTGGTCGCCGGATGCGACCGCTGGGGTTCGAAGACCGGTGAGTTGTGCGGGGTCGCGCGGATGACGTGCCCCTTGTTTGGTCGGCGACGATCAATCAAGTGGAGGGAAGTCCGGTGAAATGCCTCCCAAATGGTTGACGATGGAGGAAAGTGGAGTACAGTGGCGGAACTTGGCAGGACCAGAGTGGTTCTTGTGGCATGAGAGGCTGGTGGGGCTGGTGTTTCTCGGTACCCATGCCCCACGTCTCGACGACAAGGGTCGGCTCGTCCTTCCGGCGAAATTCCGCGATGCGCTCGCCCCCGGCCTCGTCCTAACCAAGGGCCAGGACCGCTCGATCGTCGTGTGGCCCGCCGCGGAGTTCACCGCCTATGCCTCGCGACTCGGCGAGGCGTCCCGGTCCGACGAGAGGGCACGCGCGTACCTTCGCGTGCTGTTCTCCAGCGCCTTCGACGAGCAGCCAGACAAGCAAGGACGGGTGACGCTGCCGCCTGTCCTTCGCGAGTACGCGGGACTCGACCGCGACGTCATCGTCGTCGGCAACGGACAGACCGTGGAGATCTGGGACGCGATCGCCTGGACCGCCTACCTCACGAGCAACGAGGACGCCTATTCATCGATCAACGAGGAGGTCATTCCCGGCCTCATCTGATGCCGTTGCGAGGTGAGGTCTCCACCCGCTCCCAGCCCCGTTCCTGACGCACTTCCCCGGCGCCAGGGACCGATCGCTTCGGAGCGGGCGGGGACCTGACCTCGCCAACGGCGAGGGGCGTGACCAAGGCATCAGGCACGGTGAACCACCCAGCACCAGCAGCACCTCATGAATCGACTCGGCGTCGTCCGCGATCGCACGACCGGAAACGAACAGGAGATGGCCCATGGCAATCATCACGGCGCACTCGCGCGCAACTCGGCAGGGGGTACGCGACCTCGCGGTCCTGCTTGTCTCGCTCGCCATGACCGGCGGGACCATGGTGGCGCTCGCGATCCTGGTCCGCACCTGGAGCTGAACTGACCCATGGCTCACTCAGAGCGTCACGTGCCGGTCATGCGGGAACGCGTGCTGGCCCTCTTGGCTCCCGCAATCCAGGCGCCAGATGCCGTGCTCGTTGACGCAACCCTCGGACTCGGCGGTCACGCGGAATTGGCCCTCGAGCGATTCCCCGACCTTCGGCTCATCGGGATGGACCGCGATGCGGTGGCCCTCGACCTATCGCGTGCGCGGCTTGCCCCATTCGGTGCCCGGGTCACCCTCGTGCACGCCGTCTATGACGAGCTTCCGTCGGTGCTCTTGTCCCATGGACTCGAAATGGTCCAGGGAATCCTCTTTGACCTAGGAGTCTCGTCGATGCAGCTGGACGAGGCGGAGCGAGGATTCGCCTACTCGGTCGATGCGCCGCTCGACATGCGTATGGACCAGGGCTCGGGGCTCACAGCGGCCGACGTGCTCAACACCTACGACACGGCAGCGCTCATCCGCATCCTGCGCGACTTCGGCGAGGAGCGGTTCGCACCGCGTATCGCATCCAGGATCGTCCGGGAGCGCAAGATCGCCCCCTTCACCAACTCCGGCCGGCTCGTTGAGATCGTCCGAGATTCGATCCCCGCCGCAACCCGTCGGACCGGTGGGAACCCAGCGAAGCGCACCTTTCAGGCGCTGCGGATCGAGGTCAACGCGGAGCTAGCCGTCCTCGAGCGCGCTATCCCTGCCGCCCTCGACAGCCTTGCCGTCGGTGGCCGCATCGTCGTCATGGCCTACCAGTCCCTCGAGGACCGAATCGTCAAACATGCATTGGCGGAGGGCTCAAGGGTCCGGGCTCCCCACGGCCTGCCAATCATTCCGGACTCGATGCAGCCCTGGCTGCGCCTCCTCACTCGGGGTGCGGAGAAGCCGACTGACGAGGAACTCTCCGAGAACCCGAGGTCGGCTTCAGTCCGGGTTCGGGCAGCGGAGCGGCTGGCGGCCGCAGCATGAGCATCTCCGCGCTCGACGACCGGCGACCGCTGCCGCGGACGACGACGACCGAGTACGCGACGCGCGGTGCACGTGCCCGTAAGGGGCAGGGTCCCGGTCCGCGCGTCGTCGCACCGCCGCGTGCGGAGCGTGCGAGCCGGGGCCTGTTCGCCCTCATCATCATCGTGCTGCTCGGTGGCGGATTCCTCGCAAACCTCCTCATCAACACGTCGATGGCGCAGGGGGCATTCCACATCGGTGACCTCCAGCAGGCGGCGACGAAACTCAGCGAGGAGCAGGCCGTACTGCGCGAGCAGGTGGGCGCCCTGTCCGCGCCTACCGCACTGGAATCAAAGGCTCGCGCCCTCGGCATGATTCCCACCGACTCCCCGGTATTCCTCAGCGTCCCGGGGGGCAAGGTCATCGGCCAGCCTGCGCCGGCCGGGGTCGCCGCAGAGAAGAAGAAGGACAAGAAGAAGAACGGCAGGGGGGCTGCTGATGCCGCGCCGAACGAGTCGACGCCCGCCGATGCCGCGCCGAACGAGTCGACGCCCGCCGATGCCGCGCCGAACGAGTCGACGC
>JBMOKH010000412.1:0-1708 GCA_049315365.1 Candidatus Nanopelagicales bacterium | reverse complement strand
AAGGAGGGGCTGCGCCTCGCGCTCCTCGACGTCCTCAACTCCTATACCGACCGCCTCGCCGAGGAGCCGGGCACCGAGATGTTCATCGTCTCCGTCGACCCGGACACCCCCGACAACGTCTGGCTGTTCGAGATCTTCAAGGACGAGGAGGCTCAGGAGGCCCACCGGGCGTCCGCGCCCTTCGCCGTGCTCATGGGGGCGATGCCGCCGCTGCTCGAGGGGCCGCCGGCCGTGCTGCGAATGGATCCGCTGCGGATGTCGCTCCAGCAGGGCGTGCTCAAGGACGACTGGGCGTTCTAGTCGCGCCCGGGCTTGTCACGCCCGGAGCCCTGGCCGCCTTACGTGAACGGCGGGCGATCGTCGAACCGCAGGCTCGTGCGGCCCGCCGCACGCCAGAGCCGAGCGGTCGCGTCGGTGTCCTCGTCGGTGACGAGATTGCCCATCACCCGCAGGGCAATGGTCATGAGCGACCGCGAGCGCATGCCGACGGGGCCGAATGTCGGCAGGAAGCCGGGAACGGTGAGGAACCCGGCGAGCCGGCGCGCGATCGAGAATGCCGTGCCGTAGTGCTGCCTGAGGATGGGCGCCCACTGGGTCGCGTAGTCCATCGATGCGTTGGCGACGGTGCCGGAGAGAACGTGAGCCGCAAGGTGCCCTGTCTCGAGCCCGTAGTCGATGCCCTCGCCGTTGAGGGGGTTGACGCAGCCCGCTGCGTCGCCGACGAGCATCCAGTTGGGGCCGGCGACCCCGCTCACTGCCCCGCCCATCGGCAGCAGCGCCGACCAGGGGGCCCGGATGTCGCCCTCGAGCTGCCATTCCTCGCGCTGATCGTCGGCATAGTGCTGCATGAGGCCCCGCAGGTTCACCTCGGCGGGGTGCTTGCTCGTCGCGAGGGTGCCGACGCCGATGTTCACCTCGCCATCACCGAGCGGGAAGACCCACCCGTAGCCCGAGAGGAGCTCGCCCTGCTGCCCACGCAGCTCGAGGTGGGAGGAGATCCAGGGGTCGTCGCTTCGATGGCTCTTGACGTAGCCCCGGGCCGCGACGCCGTAGACGGTGCTGCGATGCCAGACGCGTCCGAGCCTTCTGCCGAGCTGGGACTTGGCGCCGTCGGCGACGATGAGGCGCTTGCAGCGGATCTCGCGGGTCTGGCCCTTGCCCGTCGCAAAGGTGACCGAGGAGACCTTTCCCCCGTCGAAGGTCACGTCGATGGCGCGGTGGCCCTCGACAGTCGCGGCTCCGGCATCGACCGCCACCCGGCGGATGGCGTCGTCGAGCTCGAGCCGCGGGGCTGCGCCGCCATGGCTCGGCAGTGAGCCGCCCGGCCAGGGGAGGGTGAGCGTCCGGCCGAATCCGGCCGCGCGAAGGCCTTGGTTACGGGCCTTCCCCTCGAGGAATGGGGATAGGCCGAGGTGGTCGAGTTCGGCGATCGCCCTGGGGGTGAGGCCGTCGCCGCAGGGCTTGTCACGGGGAAAGGCCTCGGCGTCGGCTAGGAGGACGTCGATGCCGGCGCGCGCACTCCAAGCGGCGGTCGCTGAACCGGCCGGGCCGGCTCCGACGACGAGGACATCGGTCTCGAGGACGGGGGCTGAGTTCATGATGATGTCATTGTCCCCGAGTCACGTCCGGCCCGCACTCGCGAGCGCCCGGGCAGGCGCAGGATGCCCTGTGCTGTTGCCGCCCCAACGACGACGAGCACCCCGCCGAT
>JBMOKH010000112.1:0-7495 GCA_049315365.1 Candidatus Nanopelagicales bacterium | reverse complement strand
CCCGCTCAGCCGAGCGATCGTTCCTAGTAGATCTTCGCGAAGGTCGCGATGTTCGCCTTGTCGAACTTGTACGGGTCACCGAGGTAGACGATGCCGTTCGCGCCCTGGCTGTAGCTCTTGCCGCCGGCGGTGAACTTGGCGCCGGTTGCCTGCTTCAGGTTGCCCGAGGCGCACTCAGCGGCCGCCATGGTGCCGACATAGCCGAGGTCGATCGGATTCCTGAGACCGAACTCCTTGACGGTGCCATCGAGCACGTACGGTGCCATCTCGCTCGGAAGACCGAGTCCGGTAATGGCAACCTTTGAGCCCTTCGACAACTTCTCCTGCGCGGCAGCGCGGATTCCGACCGTTGTGGGCGAGATGATGCCCGCGATGTCAGGGTGCTCCGTCAGGATCTGGTTGTACTGCTGCGCCGACTTCGTTGCGTCGTCGTCGCCGTAGTAGACGCCTGCCAAGGTGATGTTCGGGTACTTGGCGGCAAGCTGCCGCTTCATGGCCTCGATCCAGGCGTTCTGGTTCGCTGCCGTCGCTGCGGCTGAGAGCACCGCGACCTTGCCCTTGTTGCCGATCTGCGCCGCGATCCAGTCGACCTCGGCGGCGCCGATACGCTCGGAGGAGGCAGGAAGCACGGCAACCGTGCGCGACTTCGTGTCGGTGATATCGGCATCAGAGGTGACAATGCAGATCTTTCGAGCGATTGCCTTCTTCAGGGCGGGGGTGATGGCGTTCTGGTCTGCCGCAGAGATGACGATCGCGTTGTAGCCCTGCTGGATGGCCTGATTGATGAAGGCGACCTGAGCCGGACCGGTGGCCGTTGTCGGGCCCATGTACTTGCAGGTGGCGCTGATCTCCTTGCACGCCTTCTGCGCGCCCTTGTTCCATGCGGTGAAGTACCCGTTGTTGATCGCCTTCGGAATGATGGCGATCTTCAGCCCAGACTTCGGCGCTGCCTGCGCAGGCATCGCCGTGAGCCCGGCAATGACCAGCACGCCGAGCGTGACTGCCACCGCCTTCGTGGCGAGTGATGTTTTGACCATCCTCAGTTGCTCCCTTGATCATGTCCCGCGCCCGCGGGGCTTGGATGAACAACCTCATTGCCTGAAGGCAGCGAGGCTTCGCCTCGGGTGGGATTGCCACCACGAGGAGACCTGTGACCGAGTTGCTCGCGCAGGCGCGAGATCAACTGCGGAATTGCGACGGAGACGAGAAGGAGCAGCCCGCTGACGATCACGAGCGCATTGGCATCGAAACCGGCCAGTTGCAGGAGTGACCGGCTCGCGCCCCAGACGAGGACCGCAGCCATGACGCCCCACATCGTTCCGATGCCCCCGGCGATGGCCACCCCACCGAAGAGAACCGCCGCGATGACGATGAGCTCGTACCCCATCGCACCGTCGGGTGATGCCGATGCGAAGCGCAGCGTGTACACGAGCCCGGCCAGCCCCGCCATGAAGCCGGTCATGACGAACAGGAGGAGCCGGACTCGATCGACCGGGATCCCGGAGTAGGCGGCCGCCTCCTCGCCCTGTCCGATCGCATAGCACCAGCGGCCGAATCGGGTGCCGTGCAGCAGGTACCAGAACAGGGCACCGAACAGCGCGAGGAGCACGACGGACCACGGCAGGAAGGTGCTGCCGATCGGGTAGAAGGCGAGGTCGGTCCACTCCATCGGGAAGCTCGAGATCGGCATGTCGCCGAGCAGCACGAAGCACAGTCCCCGGTACAGCGCCAGGGTGCCGATCGTCACCGCCAGGGACGACAGGCCGAGCTTCGTGACGAGTAGGCCGTTGACGAGTCCGCACAGGGATCCGGTGGCGAGCCCGGCGACGACCGCGATCGGCATCGAGAGCGTCGCCTCGTATGTGATGCCGATGACCGCCGATGCGAGAGTCAGCGACGAGGCCACTGAAAGGTCGATGTCCCGGACGATGATGAGCAGTGCCATGGGAAAGGCGATAAGCAGGACCTCGGAGACATCCGAGATGACGAAGTTGAGGTTGTCGCCGGTCATGAACAGCTCGCTGAACATCCCTCCAAAGAGGAGGGTGAGGATGAGGAGGAGGACGATCCCTCGGTCCCATGCCGTCAATCGCAGCCGCTGCAACGCCATCATGCGAGAACCTCCACTGGGCGGACCACGCGACGTGCGCTGCGCACCGCGACGACACGGTCGAAGGTGATCGCGAGGACGAGGAGTGCTCCCGCTACCGCCTGCTGCCAGAACTGCGAGACGCCCAGTGCGCCGAGGGCGAACGTGATCGTCTGGAGGAGCACTGCGCCGATGAGGGCCCCGACTGCTGTTCCGACCCCGCCCGCGATAGCGACCCCGCCGATCACGCAAGCAGCGATGACGTAGAGCTCGATGCCCAGGCCGCTGGTCGCGTCGGCGAACGAGAAACGTCCGAGCAGCAGGAGCCCTGCGACTCCGGTGAAGATCCCGCTCAGTGCGAATGCCACGAAGGTTCGTCTGGCCACCGGTATGCCCACCCGGAGCGCAGCCTCCGGATTGGAGCCGATCGCGTAGAGGTCGCGGCCCCACCGGGAGTAGCGCAGGAGCAGTGTCACCGAGATGGCACCAATGAGTGCGCAGATGAACAGGTACGGGACTCCGAGAAGGGAGCCTGAGCCGAGCTCGACCAATGGCGCCGGCACCTGCTCCGCCGTGATGGTCTCGCCGCCCGCGAGATGGCTGAAGACGCCCCGGACGACGTAGAGCATGGCGATGGTGACGACCAGTGAGGGCAGGCCCAGATATGCGACGAGGAATCCGTTCACGACCCCCACCGCGAGGCCGACTGCGAGACCGACACCGACCGACACGGCGAACGGCACCCCGATGTTCGCCGCCGCGTTCTGCCCGACGAGGAAGGCGACGAGACCGGTCGTGGATCCGACCGAGAGGTCGATCTGCCGCATGATGATGAGCATCGACTGCGAAGCCGCGAGCAGTCCGATGACCGAGGACTCGATGAGGATGGCGCTGATGCCCTCGCTCGAGGCGAACGTGGGATTGACAAGACCGGTGATGACAACGACCGCCGCCAGGGCGACGAGGATCGGGAACTCGCGAGCCTTCAGCGCTGTCGCTGCGACGTTGCGCCCGTTCATGCCACGGCTCCGGAGATCGTCGCCGCGGTCATGACCGACTCCTGCGTGGCATCTGCTCTCGCGATCTCGGCCACGAGTCGTCCCTCGCGCATGACGAGAACGCGATCGGCCATGCCGAGCACCTCGGGGAGGTCTGAGGAGACCATGAGGACGGCAAGGCCGCGAACGGCCTGCTCGGAGAGGAGGCGGTGTACCTCGGCCTTAGTCCCGACGTCGATGCCGCGCGTCGGCTCATCGACGATGAGCAGCTCCGGATCGGTCGCAAGCCACTTGGCCAGCACCACCTTCTGCTGGTTTCCGCCGGACAGTCGCTCGACCGGGTCCTCGATGTTCGCGTACTTCAGTTGGAGCCGGCCAGCCCAGTCTGTCGCCACTCGCCGCTCGGAAATGCCGCGCAGCAGCAGCCGAGACCTCAGCCGCGCGAGCACGGTCATGGCTATGTTGCGCGAGATCGCGGCGGGCATGAACAGGCCCTGCAGCCGGCGATCCTCCGGGACGAGGGCCACGCCTGCGTTCATGGCCGCGCTCGGCGACCCATTGCGGAGCTCGCTCCCCGAGACGGTGACGGTCCCGGAGTCATGGTGGTCGATGCCGAATATCGCTCGAACGACCTCCGAGCGGCCGGCCCCCACGAGACCTGCGAGCGCGACGATCTCGCCCCGGCGAACGTCGAATGAGATGTCGTGGAAGACGCCTGCTCGGGTAAGGCCCTTGACCGAGAGCACGACATCGCCGACTTCCGCGTCGAACTTCGGGAACATCTCAGTGATCTCCCGGCCGACCATCCAGCGCACGATCTGCGTCGTGTCGATCTGCACCACTGCCGCGGTAGCGACGGTCGCGCCGTCGCGCATGACGGTCACCGAGTCGCAGAGCTCCTGGACCTCGTCCAGCCGATGGCTGATGTAGACGACCCCCCGTCCCTGGTCCTTGAGCCTGCGGGCGACGGTCATGAGCTGCGCCACCTCGGCCGAGGAGAGCGCCGCGCTGGGTTCGTCCATGATGATGAGGGAGGCGTCGATCGACAGCGCCTTGACGATCTCGACCATCTGCTGGTCCGCGATCGAGAGCCCGCGGGCCGGGCGCAGCGGGTTGAGGTCGATGCCGAGTCCGTCGAACAGGCCCTGGGTCTGGGACACCATGCCCCGCCAGTCGACGCGCCCCCCGGTAGTCGGCTGCCGTCCGACGAACACGTTCTCGGCGAGAGAGAGGTCCGGGAACAGTGATGGCTCCTGGTAGATCACGGCAATGCCCTGCTCGCGGGCGGAGCGGGGATTGCCCTGGGAGAAGGGTCGTCCCTGGAGGGTGATCGTCCCCGCATCGAGGGAGTGCAGGCCGGCGAGAGTCTTGACGAGGGTCGACTTGCCCGCGCCATTTTCGCCGAGGAGGCCGACGATCTCGCCCTCGTTCACCTGGAGCGAGGCCCCGGCCAGCGCGTGAACGCCGCCGAAGCGCTTGTAGGCGCCCTCGACGGACAGCAGGTTCCCGGCCAATGCGACCCAATCTGATTGAAAGGTTTCAATTGATGTTCGCTGAAACGTATGGGGTGACTTGTCCTCTGTCAATCATTTTCCAAAAATTCATGTCCTGACACTTGATACGTTTCATTTACCACCGTACGATCTGCCCGAGGCGAATAGACACGGGGCGATCCGAGGGCGGTGACAACGTGGGGTCGAGCATGAAGGATGTCGCGACCCTCGCATCGGTTTCGCTCGGCACCGTCTCGAACGTCCTGAATCACCCGGAACTCGTCGCCCCCGCCACCGCCGCTCGCGTCCACCGCGCGATTCGCGAGTTGGAATTCATTCCGAATGCGCCTGCGCGCCAGTTGCGGGCGCGTCACGCGCGCGTCCTCGGACTCGTGGTGCCCGATATCGCAAACCCGTTCTTCACCGAAGTTGCCCGGGGCGTCGAGGATGCTGCCCTCGAGGCCGGCTACGTCGTGATCCTGTGCAATTCCGATGCCCAGGCGGAGCGGGAGGACCGCTATCTCGCGGTCCTCGAGTCCCAGCGAGTCGGCGGCATCCTCATCACCCCGGCTCGCAAGAGCCTCAAGCCGCTTGGACGACTGCTGGGCAACGGCGTGGCGGTGACCCTGCTCGACAACGAGGCCCCCGCCCAGGATGTGTGCAGCGCCTCGGTGGACGACCGGATGGGCGGAGCCCTCGCCGCCGAGCACGCCCTCGAGCTCGGCCACCGTAGGCTCGTCTGGCTCGCAGGCCCCGCCGACATCCCCCAGGTCGCGGATCGCGAACTGGGCCTGATGAACGCAGTGCGCAGCGCAGGCGCATCGGTGCAACGGCTCGCGGCCAAGCACATGACCACTTCATCAGGCGAGATGGCCATGGAAGCGGCGCTTTCGCAGGGAATGGAATTCACCGCCCTCGTCTGCGCAAACGACCTCCTCGCGCTCGGGGCGATTCGGGCCCTCAACCGCGCTGGGCTCCGGATCCCCGATGACATCTCCGTCATCGGCTACGACGACATCGAGTTCGCCGCGAGCGCCGCGGTCCCCCTCACCTCCGTCCGCCAGCCCAAGTACGAACTCGGGCATGCGGCCGCCAGACTCGTCATCAGCGAATGCGAGGATCCCCGCTCGCATGCTCATCAGCGCGTGCAGTTCCAGCCGCAGCTCGTCGCCCGGCAGTCGAGTGCGCCGGTTTCCGACTCCGGTACCCTCGGCCGATGAGCGAGCCGATGGAACAGCAGTCAGTCATCCGAGTACGCGAGCGGCTCGCACTTCTCGGGGCCAGCGGCGAGGTCAGGCGGCTCGACGACAGCGCCCGCACCGCGAAGGAGGCCGCCGACGCCCTCGGCATCGAGGTCGGCCAGATCGCCAGTTCGCTCATCTTCCTCGCCGACGGCGCACCCGTCCTCGTCATCGCGTCCGGTGGGCACCGCGTCGACACACAGATGCTCGCCGCCATCCTCGAGGTCGCCGTCATCGGCAAGGCGAGTGCCGATGATGTGCGGGCCGCAACGAGCTTCGCGATCGGAGGCGTGCCTCCCTTTGGTCATACAACTCAACTGCGTGTGTTCGTTGATCCGGACTTGTTGCAATACGACGAAGTGTGGGCTGCTGCGGGAACGTGGAACGACAACTTTGGTGCTGCACCTGCGGACATCGTGCGTGTTGCTGGTGGTGTAGTCACCGACCTGAAACGGGACTAGATCCCATAACGAGGGCCGAGGTGGTCCTCATGAGCCGGATCGAAGAATCTTCTCCATGGGGCGCCCCTTGGCAAGCTCATCAAAGGTTTCACCAGAAAAAACTTGTTCGCAGGCACCACCGAGTTGAATGCATGTCATTGATTTCATTTAAATATCGTAATTCACTCATCGAAAATAAAGAAGAGTCGCCCTATAAGAGCGCGCGCGGATAGGTCGCTCAGGGGTCCGGCTGAGCGGGGTCGTCCCTGAGTTGTTGAAGGGTGAGGGTCTCGAGTTCGGATGTGAGTTCGCGTAGTCGTCTGGCGTTGTCGAGCAGTGGGCGTATGGCGTCGGCTTGGGCAGTGTCCAGGGTCCGGGTGACGGTCTTGTTGTCGACCTTGCGGGTCCAGGTCAGGTAGGGCCCGTGGAGTTGGGGCGGGTCGGCGTGGCACCGGCAGCCCTTGTTGCCGCACGTGGTCCGTCGCTCGACCAGGCTGCCGGGCAGCGGCGGGCCCAGTGCCGCGATCGCGGCTGCGATCACCGCGCGCCTTCGGTCGATGGCGGCCTTCGGGACACGCGCATTCGGACGGCCTGCCATCCCACACCTCCAGGCTTGAAGTAGCAATACTTGAAGTAGCAGTACTTCATGTTTCGCTGCCGAGGCTAGCAAACGGAGGACGTCATGCTCGCAATGGAACCCCGCGCCGTGGAAGCGGTCTGGCGCGCCATCGAAGGCCACCTGCCCGCCCGCCCACCAGACATCCACCCGCTGGGATGCCACCGGCCACGGATCCCGGACCGAGACTGCTTCGAGGGCATCCTCACCAGGCTCGTAACCGGCTGCTCCTGGGACGGGGCAGCCCGTGGGGAGGCCCTTGTCATTGCAAACCACGGTCGGCCGATGGTGAAGGTGGTTCCGATCGATGCGCCTGATGAGCCGGCGCAGCGGCGGATCGGTGTTCTTGCCGGGGTGATTGAGGTTCCCGACGACTTCGACTCGATGGGTGCAGGTGATATCGGCGATTCCTTCGAGGGGAGCCGTTGATTGGCTGCTTCGTGACACCCATGTCGTGCTGTAGGCCGCGATGGATTCACCCCGCCTCTTCGAGCGGGCACGCGACCTGTTGAGTGACCCTGAGTCGCAACGATGGTTCAGCGTGACGACAGCGTCTGCAAGTCGAGTCGCCGGCGTGCCGCTGTTCACTGTCTGATTCCTCGTTCCACGAGTTGTCCT
>JBMOKH010000111.1:0-7504 GCA_049315365.1 Candidatus Nanopelagicales bacterium | reverse complement strand
AAGTCCGGCAGGAGGCCCTCTGGCGGATTGCGGAGCGCATCGAGTCCACGGACATCGAGATCCCCCTGCTGCTCGCCACCGAGAATGGGCGGCCGATCCGCGAGGCAGCCATCGCCGACATCCCCGCCTCGGCCGCGATCTACCGCTTCTTCTCGGGCGCCATCCGCTCGCATCGCGGCGCCACCGTCCCGGTTTCCGACCCGAAGTCCCTCGTCTATACGCATCGCGAGCCGGTCGGCGTGGTCGCGGCCGTCCTTTCTTGGAACTCCCCGCTCATCACGCTTGCGAACAAGATCGCGCCGGCGCTCGCTGTCGGCTGCACGGTGGTGGTGAAGCCGTCGGAGTACGCCTCGGCGAGCGTTCTCACCTTCCTGCGCATGATCGAGGACCTGCTGCCCCCGGGTGTGTTGAACGTCGTGACGGGGACGAAGGCGGGGCAGTTCCTGGTCGCGAACCCCGGCATCGACATGATCACGTTCACGGGAGGACCGGCGACAGCCCGGGCGATCCTCGCAAGTGCGGCGCAGACGATCACCCCGGCACTCATGGAACTTGGCGGAAAGAGCGGGCTCATCGTCGCGGAAGACGCCGACATCGGTCGGGCGGTGCAGGATGCGCTGCTCGGGATCTTTCTCGCCAACGGTGAGGCCTGCATCGCTGCATCGCGGCTCCTCGTCCACGTCGATGTCTATGACGAGTTCCGCTCGCGATTCGCCGAGCAGGCGTCGCAGATTCGGATCGGCGACGCGAAGGACCCGGCGACGGAGCTCGGCCCGATGGTCTCTGCTCGCCAGCTCGCCATGGTGACGGCCCACCTCGATCGTGCCCGCGAGGATGGCGTCGGATTCGTCACGGGCGACGCGCCCCTCGATCTCCCCGAGCACCTGGCCGGCGGATTCTTCCAACGCCCGACGCTGCTCGAGGATCGCACGGGCTCCTCGCGCATCGCGCAGGAGGAGGTGTTCGGACCGGTGACCGTGCTCGAGCCGTTCACCTCATACGAGGATGCCGTCCAGCGCGTGAATGCGACGGAATACGGCCTTGCTGCAGGGGTTTGGACGCGTGACCTCGAACGTGCGCACGGAATCGCGAGTCAGTTGCGTGCCGGTATCGTCTGGGTGAACAAGTGGTTCGACCTGCCTGCCGGCATGCCTATGGGTGGCATTGGAAACAGTGGCTTCGGGCGGGAGCTTTCCGTGGAGACCCTCGACGAGTACAGCACCTTCAAGGCGATCGACATCGATCTCGGTTCACCGCGGGCGCCGCTGTGGGGCCTGTCATGACGCGCCCCCGCCAAGCGGCACCGGCGAAGGACCACGACTGCGAAGACGATATGAATGAGGTGCCCTCGTGATCCTGACGTCACTGATCGGCCAAGAGTCCGCGACAGCGCAGTCGCGTGAGCACGAGGTGTCTCGCAACCCATCTGATGGATCCGAGTTGTTCACGTTCGCCCACGCCTCGCTCGCCGACGTCGATGACGCGGTAGCCAACGCCCGACGCGGGATGGAGATGCCCGAGTGGCGCGACATCACCCCGGACCATCGCGGGAGGCTGCTATGGCGCGTATCGACGCTTATCGAGGAGCATGCGGACGAGCTCGCGCTCATGGATGCGAACGATGCTGGCATGCCGCTGGCCATGTCGCGCGGGGTGAACGTGCCGCTGGCGGCCCAGGTGTTCCGTTACTACGCGGGATTCGCGACGAAGATCGAGGGGCGCCTGTCGCAGGTCTCCATCCCGAACACGTTGCACTACACGACACGCGAGCCGATAGGCGTGTGCGCGCTCATCACGCCGTGGAACGTGCCGCTTGCGATCGCAGCATGGAAGCTCGCGCCAGCGCTCGCCACCGGGAACACCGCGATCCTCAAGCCCGCGGAGCAGGCGGTCTGGTCGACCTGGCGGCTGGTTGAGATCTGCCGCGAGGCAGGCATTCCCGGGGAGGTCGTCCAGGTTCTGCTCGGGGGCCCCGAGATCGGGCAGGCGCTCGTCCGTCATCGTGGTGTCGACAAGGTCTCGTTTACCGGATCCACCGAAGTCGGCTGCCAGATCGTCGCCGATGTCGCGCCGACCCTGAAGCGGGTGAGCCTTGAGCTCGGGGGAAAGGCGCCAAGCATCGTCACTGCCTCGGCCGACATGGACCAGGCAATTCTCGGCAATCTTCGTGGTGCGCTCTTCAACAGCGGCCAGGCCTGTGGCGCCTACACGCGCACCTTCGTCCATCGCAGTCGCGCGGACGAGTTCGCTGAGCGGATCGCCGAGGCGGCGAAGCAGATGCGCGTCGGACATGCGATGAATGAGGACACCGAGTTGGGGCCGCTCATTACGCGTGGCCAGGTGGATCGCGTCCTGTCATACATCGAGGGCGCCCGGGCCGAGGGTGCCGATCTCGTCTACGGCGGCCGCGTCCTCGCGGGGGATGGTCTGGAACTCGGCCACTTCCTCGAGCCCACGGTCCTCACGAACGTCGAGGACCACATGCGCATTGCGCAGGAGGAGGTCTTCGGGCCCGTCATCTCGATTCTGCCCTTCGATGACGAGGATGAGGCGATCGACCGTGCGAATGCTAGTGACTATGGACTTGCCGCGGTTGTCTGGACGAAGGACCTCGTCCTCGCGCACACGATGGCCAAGCGGCTGCGAGCGGGCACGGTGTTCGTGAACCTGCTGCCGCTCATCGATCCAGGCGCGCCGTGGGGAGGATTCGGTCTCAGTGGCTGGGGACGTGAGATGGGCGCTTTCGCGATCGACGAGTTCACCGAACCTAAGGGCGTCTTCATCGGCCTCGAGTCCTGACTACCTGCTGGCTGGAGAGGAGCTGTAATGACGATTACGACTGAAAGTCCAATGGTTCCAGCCGCGGGTATCCCTGGCCTGATCGAGCTGCACTCGGTGGAGTGCGCTGAGACGCATGCGCCGAACAGCGTGCTCGGCAAGGTGGCACTCATCCTGCAGGCCTTCAGCGTCGATGATGACGAGCTCACGCTTTCGCATCTTTCTCGTCGAACAGGCGTGCCGAAGGCCTCCGTCCATCGCCTCGCGCAGGAGCTGCTCGAACTCGGCTTCCTCGAGCGTGCCGGTGCGTCCTACCGGCTCGGCATGCGGCTGTTCGAGATCGGGGCGCGGGTCCCGCGCACGCGAGCGCTGCGCGAGTCCCTCCTCCCATTCATGCACGCCCTCCACTCGGCGACGAGGCAGACAATCCTGCTCACCGTTCTCCAAGGCGCGGAGATCGTCTTTGTCGAGCGGGTGAACTCATACGGGCAGGCGCCATCCCTCTCGAAGCTTGGCGGCCACGTGCCGCTGCACTGCTCGGCGACCGGCAAGGTGTTCATGGCCTTCGGCCCACCGGAACTATTCGAGACGGTGGTGCGCGGTGGGCTGACCCGGCTCACCCCGAACTCCGCCGCGTCACCCGTGCGGCTGCGTGCGCAGATCGATCGCGTTCGCGCCGACGGTCATGCGGTTGAGTACGAGGAGGTCATGCAAGGCTTTTCGAGCATCGCAGTCCCCCTCTACGAGTCGAGCGGCAGGCTCATCGCTGGGCTCTCGGTCACCGGGACCCTGCAGCGCACGGACATCCCGCGGTTCACTCGCTCCCTCCTCATGACCAAGGAGATGATCGAGAGCTCCCGAGCGATCTGACCGGCTGCCAGCGACCTTCGTCGGGTACCTCGCACGTGGACATCTCGTCCGGACAAGCGCCCGTTTCAGGCTGCCATGTCCTCATGCCGCACACATCTGTTTCGGTGAGCAAGACGATCGCTACCCAATGCTGGCAAAGGACTTTCCGATGCATCACCCCGGTGCTTTAATCCGATCGCGGGTGGCATTGGTCGATAGTGCATTAACAGGAAGGTGGATTCATGGCCAGCGTAGGAGAGACCACGCACATGGATGTGACCGGCAAGTTGAAGGGCAAATTGGGCGTCTTCGGCGTCATCGTCATGGTGGTGGCAGCGGCGGCGCCGCTTAGCACCATCGGCGGAGTCGCACCCGTCGCGATCATTGTCGGCAATGGCGCGGCCTTCCCGGCCATGTACGTCATTGCGGGCATCATCCTCGCGCTCTTCGTTGTTGGCTTCAACGCAATGACGCCCTTCGTCAAGGAAGCGGGAGCGTTCTACTCATACATCACCATGAGCCTCGGTCGTGGCCTCGGCCTTTCGGCCGCCTATATCGCGATGCTCACGTACATCTGCGTTGAGATTGCGGTCATAGCGGTGCTCGGCGCAGTCTTTCAGGGCCAGATCGTGTCCGTCGGTGGCCCAGACGTGCCGTGGTGGGCATGGACCGGCATCTTCCTGTTGATCGTGCTGTTCCTGGGTTATCGCAGGATCGACCTCTCCGGAAAACTCCTCGCGCTGCTCGTCGTGCTCGAGATCGGCATCTGCATGGTCCTCGTCATCGCTGTCGTTGTTCAGGGAGGTTCCTCGGAGGGCCTCTCGACCGCGGCATTCACGCCTTCCGCTTGGCTCCAGGGGGCCCCTGCACTCGGCCTCATGTTCGGCATCTCCGGTTTCCTTGGATTCGAGGCCACCGCAATTTTCCGCAGTGAAGCCAAAGACCCCGATCGCACGATCGGCCGCGCCACCTACGGCGCGCTGGCGATCGTCGGCATCTTCTACGCGGTCGTCTGCTGGGCCATGGTGAGCGCGTGGGGCGACAGCAACATCGTCGCGAAGGCGGAGGAGAACCCCGGTGCCCTGCTCAGTGCGAGCTTCGGCGCGTACGTCGGCCCGCTCAGCGAGCAGGTCGTGCAGTGGCTGCTCATCACGAGCTTCTTTGCGTGCGTGGTCGCATTCCACAATGTCATCAACCGCTACCTGTACACGCTGTCACACAAGAACCTCATGCCAAAGGCACTTGGTCGCACGCACTCCACGCAGAATTCCCCGCACATCGCTGCGGTCGTGCAGACGATCGTCATCGCCGTGCTGCTCGCAATCTTCGCGGGCCTTGGCTACACGCCGTTCGACCATATCCTCACGGTGACGGTCGGCGTCTCGACCCTCGGGTTCCTTCTCCTCATGTTCCTCACCTGCATCGGCGTGCTCGTGTTCTTCAGCCGGGACTCGCGCGGAGTGAGTCGCATGCGCACGACGGTCCTGCCGCTCCTCGGAGCCATCGCCTTGGGGGCCGCTGTGGTGACGACGCTCATGAACATGACCGTTCTCGTTGCCAGTCAGGGACTTGCCTACACCGCGATCGGAGTTATCGTCATCTGCGTGGTGATCGGTCCGATCCTCGCGGCGATGAGACCGAGCCTCAACGCGGACGTCCCGGCCACGTGAGGGAAACGGCATTCACGAAGCAATGAGCACGGAATGGACCGGTGCGGTACCTGCCGCACCGGTCCATCGTGTCGAGATCCTCATCGTCGGCTCCGGCGGCAACGCGATCGCCGTGGCGGCCTTGCTGGCCAGAGCCGGTCATGCCGACATCACCATCATGACCAAGCACGCCGACTTCGGTGGAGCATGGTTGCAGAACACCTATCCCGGCTGCGAGGTCGACAGCCCATCGTCGGTCTACCAGTTCGAGTTCGACCGGAATCCGCGCTGGTCCTCGCTTTTCGTCAGTCAGCCGGAACTCCTCGACTACCTGCGCGACGTCGCACGCCGAAACGACCTGTACAAGCGGGCGATGTTCGACACGGAACTACTGGACGCACGCTGGTCTGTTGATGAGCAATGCTGGAACGTCGAGTCGACACACGGCCCGGTGGCGGCAGGCGTCCTCATCCTGGCCACCGGGTTCCTTGAAGAGCCCGTCATCCCGGAAATCTCGGGAATGGACTCGTTCGGCGGTCGAATTTTCCACTCGTCGATGTGGCCGGACGGTTACACCGGGGCCGGGGACCGGGTGGCGGTCGTGGGCTCTGGCTCCTCAGCGATTCAGATCGTCCCCGCGCTGGCGCCGCGTGCCGCGGAGGTCATCCAGTTCCAGCGGACACCGACCTGGGTGTTCCCGAAGCAGAACCGTCGGTTGTCCGCGGAGGAGATCGACATGCTTGTGCGAACCCCGGCGGAGCGCGAGACGCGGCGGGTCGCGGCGCAGGACGAGGAGGAGCGCAATTGGTCGGCCATCTTCCTAGGGCTCGATGGGGCCGCCGCTAAGGAGTACGAGCAACTATCACGTGATTACCTTCACGAGCAGATCGCAGAGCCGGAGATTCGAACCCTCCTGACGCCGGATCACCCGGTCGGATGCAAGCGCCCACTGGTCAGTGACGACTACTACGGCTCCTTGAATGCGCCGAACGTCTGCCTTGTGCCGAGCGCCGTTGCATCGATGGGACCCGAGTTCGTCACGACATCAGATGGGGATCGGTTCGACGTGGACGCGGTTGTCCTGGCGACCGGCTTCTACTTCGGCGGCCACATCCTTGACCGAGTGCGGCGTCGTGACGGCCAGACGGTTGCCGCGCGCCAGCAGGGCCATCTGCGCGCATACAAGGCGATTTCAGTTTCAGGCTGTCCTAATCTCTTCCTCGTAGGCGGAGCGGCGCCGAACGGGCAGATTTGGAATGGGCTGTTCCCCGGCCAGGCGGCGGCGCCTTACATCATCGGCGCGCTCGCCCACATGCGTGATCACGGCCTCGTCGCGCTCGAGGTGGGCGAGGATGCTGAGGAGGGCTGGAAGGCGGATGCGGACATGATCCTCGACAAAGGGCCGACGGTTAGCGGTGGCTGCCTCAACTATTCGCAGGACGACACCGGCCACAACAAGGCGGCATGGCCGGGTTCGCTTGAATCCATGCGTGACGCCTACGCGATGTTTGACCCGACGGACTACGTCTCGAACACCTGAGCAATGAAACCCATGCATCAGCAGAACGATTGAAGGAGGAATCAGTGTCCGACGACACCATGCGTCTGTACAACCTGCGCGTGAGCGTTCACGAGATTCGCGGCCGATCCGTGTGCGGCATGTCCGTGGGCGACTACTTTGAGGTGCACAACAGTGACCAGTTGAGTGTTCCGGAGGGGAAGCATTTCTGCTTCTGGGCAATGCAGGCGGTTTTCCCCCTGCTGGCCGGCAAGATGCGCAGGCTTCCTGATGGCGACTGGCTCGAGCAGGACACGCTCGTATGCTGCCCTGATCCGGAGGAGGGTCTCATCATGCGAATCGACCGTATCGGTGAAGTCGAACTCCGCACCACCGACCTCACATGACCGGAATGCGCGAGCCGGGCGCCCCGGGACAAGTCGGTATCGGCCTCGCCGGCCGGTTTAACGCCGCCGAGTACACGCAGATCGCGACGGTGGCTGAGGCAGCGGGTTTCGATGCGATCACCGTCTTCGGCGACCTCATGTTCCAGCCGCCAGCCATGGTCCTTGCGACGATGGCCGCCTGCACGAACCGCATCCGCCTCGGTGTCGCCGCGTACTCGCCCTGGACCCACCATCCGGTCGAGATCGCCGGCCAAGTCGCCTATCTCGATATGGCCTCGCAAGGACGGGCGTTCTACGGGCTCGTCCGCGGCGCCTGGCTCGAT
>JBMOKH010000411.1:0-1717 GCA_049315365.1 Candidatus Nanopelagicales bacterium | reverse complement strand
CCGCGTCGCCCTGGCCGATGCCCGGGGTCTCGACGATGACGAGGTCGAACCCGGCAGCCTTGCAGGCGGCGATCACGTCATCGAGGGCTTCTGGGACCTGATGACCCGAGTCACGGGTCGCCAGCGACCGGAAGAACACGACATCGGGGTCGATGCTGTTCATCCGGATGCGGTCGCCGAGAAGCGCACCGCCGCCGCGGCGGCGGGTCGGGTCGATTGCGAGGACGGCGATGCGCAGCTTGTCCTGGCTATCGCGGCGAAGGCGACGGACGAGCTCGTCGGTGAGCGAGGACTTGCCGGACCCGCCGGTGCCCGTGATGCCGAGAACCGGTGTCGTGGTGCCGGATGCGGCCGCACGAACCCCTTCGGCGAGCGCCGGGCTGCTCCCCTGCTCGAGGACGGTGATCGCGCGCGCGAGCGCGGCCGGTGAGCCGGCCCGCAGGGCCTCGAGATCAGCCCCGCCCACGGCGAGGTCGACGTCGCACTCGGTGACGAGCTGATTGATCATCCCTGGCAGACCGAGTCGCTGGCCGTCCTGGGGGCTGAAGATATGAACGCCGCGAGAGCCGAGCTCTGCGATCTCCTCCGGGACGATGACGCCGCCGCCGCCACCGAACACCTTGACATGGCCTGCGCCCCGCTCGGCGAGCCGCTCGACGAGGTAGGTGAAGTACTCGACATGGCCGCCCTGGTAGGACGAGATGGCGACGCCCTGGACGTCCTCTTGGAGGGCAGCCGTCACGACCTCCTCGACACTGCGGTCGTGCCCGAGGTGCACGACCTCGACGCCCTGTGACTGCAGGAGCCTGCGCATGATGTTGATCGCCGCGTCGTGGCCATCGAAGATGCTGGCGGCCGTGACGAACCGCACCGGGTTCACAGGGACGTGCAGCGGTGGCGTTGGCATTCGTGAACTCCCGGGCCGATGCGCGTCATGAAAGAGTACTAGGACGTCCCACTAAAGCACATCACCGATACATCCGCGCAGGTACCCCGTGAATCTGCCCGATTTGTCGAATAATCCTAGAGTTCAACGAGTTCCAGTAAAGAAAGTTTTCCGATACCGTCACCCCGTCAGCAGTACCGGACGGCTGACCCCAGCGCCGAGAGGGAGCTCCATGACCGAAGCGGTAGCAGCACTGCCCGAGGACTTCAGCTACAGCTCCTCGATGTACCACGTGGGGTATCTCGTCACCGATATCCAAGCATCGATGGCCGATCTCGGCGCGAGCCTGGGCCTCACCTGGACCGAGGTGGTCGTGCGCGATGCCCAGCGCATGTGGACCCCCGAGCACGGCGCCACCACCATCCCCCTCACCTTCGCCTACTCCCAGCAGGGGCCGCAGTACGTAGAACTGCTCCAAGGATCCCCGGGCTCGATCTGGGATGCTGCCGGTTCCCCCGGCCTGCACCATGCAGGCGTCTGGGCCGATGTGCCGGCCCTCACCAACTCCCTGCTCGCGAAGGGCTGGGCCCTGGAGTGCAGCCAGCTTTCTCCCGATGAGGGCTATGGCTCCTTCACCTACGTGCGATCCCCGACCGGATTCCTCCTCGAGCCGGTCGACTACCGCAGCAGGGCCCGCATCGAGCGCTGGTTCGCCGGCGAACCGCTCACATCGGCCTGAACCGACGATTCCCATGACCCAGCCCTGCACATGACCCAGCCCTGCACATGACCCAGCCCTGCACATGACCCGGAGCAAGACATGACCGACGC
>JBMOKH010000410.1:0-1722 GCA_049315365.1 Candidatus Nanopelagicales bacterium | reverse complement strand
CACTAGGAGAGGGGTCTGACATTAGCCCCGAAAAACAGTTGGTACTAATGAGACCTGTGGATCCCCGCTCGCTGATGGTTTGTTATCGACGCCCACTTGGGCCGGATGCTTCGCTGATCTCTTCCGAGGAGACTCTCAATTCAACGAGAACTGCCTCCAAGCGAGCACGCAGAGGGGCGGATTGATCCATCAACTCCTTTTGCGCAGCAGCGTATTGCTGGCGTCCCTCAGCAGATTCGACACGAATTGGATGGAGTCCCAAATCGCCGCAGTCGTAGGGCGAAGCCGCCATATCGACCTGTCGGGCAGTTCTCGCCAACTCGAAGCAGTCGGTCACGAGTTCACTGGAAACAAAGGGGGAGAACCAGAACGCGTACTTGTAGAGGTCCATCGATGCGTGCAGGCACCCCGGCTGCTCGAGATCGGGCTGCGTGGCGCGGGTCGGTTCCAGGCCGTTGAGTGGGACGGCCGGGGGGGTAAAGAATCTGAAGGCGTCGATGTGCGTGCAACGCAACCCGATCTCGTCGACCGTGGCGGCGATCGTGTCTGGGCTGACCCGAAGGGGCAGGTCTTCGTGGCGGACCTCGCCTTGGGTGAGGCCGTAGACCATGGCCCACTCGTGCAGCCCAAAGCAACCGGTCATTGCCGGACGGGACTTGGTGCCCGAAAGGATGCGGATCGCGAGGTTCAGCCGTGGGCGCTTGCTGGCCAGTCGGGACGGGTCAGCCGTGACTCCGTCCGACGCCTCGATGTAGCTGGGGTGAGCGAGGTAGCTGCGGGCTTCGGGACCCTCGAGCACCACCCCGTAGCCGGGGTGCCAGGCGGAGAGCTTGGCGGGGGAGAACGGGTAGTAGTCGAAGAGGAAGTCATCGACTGCGTGCTTGCGGCCTGCTGCCCGCCGCGCGAGCCGGGCGTCGACCCATGGTCGAACCCGCTCAGCGTGCTCGGTCGCCCGCCGCTGCCATTCCTCCTGCCGCACGAAGCGACCCTAGCCGCTGTGGGCGATTGCCTGACAAGGCATTCACGGGCAAGTCGGCTTCACGCGGGAGGCTTGCGCAGCGCCCTGGGTTAGCCGACCTGGGCGAGGCCCACTGCCTGGCAGCCCTCGACGAGTGCGTCGAGGCCGAAGGCATCGACCGGACCGAGGGCGCCCGCTGCCGCGGGCCTCTGCGCCGCGAGCCTCGCGGCCGCCCATGTGAGGAGGTCGGCGGTGAGTTCGTAGGGGGTCGGGCCATCCACCCGTGTTTCGGCGACGAGGGTGCCGGTTTCGTCGAAGGCCCGGGCGACGGCGATCGAGATGCCGCCCCGGCGTTGCTGCTCATCCGGGCCCCTGCCGGTGGGGCCCGACGTGGCCCGCGCCGTGATGGCCGTGAGCAGCGAGCGGGCCCCTGGAATCGATGCGGCCGCGTTGAGCACCGCGCCGGCCCGCGCTGCTGCCTTGGTGCGATTGCCTGCCCAGCCGAGGTAGACGCCGACGTCGATCAGCGATGGGTCGAGGCGGGGGAGGGTGAAGTGCTCGCTGCCACCGACGCTCAGGGCGTCGAGGGGTCGGCCATCGACATAGAACGAGGTGGTGGACTTCGCTGCACGCTCTGGCTGCACGCGGCCGTGGCGGAATGCGAACGACGGGGCGAACATCACCCCTGCAGAACTCGCTCGCGTGCCGCTGCTCATGGCGAAGGCACCCTGCACGAAGTAGCCGATCTCGACGCGCACCGGAGT
>JBMOKH010000409.1:0-1726 GCA_049315365.1 Candidatus Nanopelagicales bacterium | reverse complement strand
CGCTCCTCACCGGCAATCGCCTCGCCGGCGGCATCGTCTTGCTGGCAGGCGGGGTCTGGTGCGCGATTCAGCTCCTGCGGATGGCCGGGCCGTGGCGCACGGCGGTCGTCGGCCTCGTCTACGCGGCCGCGTTCGCGGTATCGCATCCCCTCGGCGCGATCATCGGATCGTGGGCGTCCGTCCTCCTCGTGGCGGCCGTCACCGCGGCCGTTGCCTACCTGATCGTGCCGAAGGCGGCGTCGAGGAACTGAGCCACCCGCGCCCGAGCCGGGGAATCCCCTGACTCGTCGGCGGCGAGGGCCTCGACGAGCGGCGCGTACGCAGGCTCGTCGGCGCCGAGTGCGATCGCCATCCGTTCGAGTGACTCCGGGGTGACCTCGATATGGGGCTGCAGGCCCCAGGCATTGCCGGCGCGAAACGCGAGGTCGGCGTGGGGGAGCCGGGCGAAGACCTCGGCACCGGGCGGTGCGGTGATGGCGTCGTCGTGCCACACGACCCAGGGACCCCCGAAGCCGACCTCGCCCGCAAGGCCCGTCGTGCGATCGGCGCAATCAACATCGGCGCAGTCAACATAGCCGCGGAAGGTGCGGTCGAGCCGGTTGACCTCGCCGCCGAGGGCCTGCGCGAGCACCTGCGCGCCGAAGCACAGGCCGAGGTATGGCCTTCCGGTCGCGACCCACTCGCGCACCATGGAGATCTCGTCATCGGCGGGCGCGAGCCGGTAGCCCGTCGCAACCGAGGTGGGGGAGCCCATGACGATGAGGAGGTCGGCGTCGGGCATGACGAGCATGTCACCGCGATACGACCGCTGGACGACGAAGCCGCGTTCGTCGAGCCAGGGCCCGAGGTGCCCGAGCTCATGGGCAATGTCGTGGTGGGAGAGGACGACGGCGCTTGGCATGGCCGGCCTACGCGAACGTCATGGCGTGAACGAAGCGTTCAGCGGCCTCGAGCTCGGGTGCGAGGAACCTGTCGGGACCCGGCCCGGGCACGGTGGCGCGAAGCCGGCGGATGACGTCAGCGCTCGAGGACGATGGCTCGAGCGGCGCGCGCAGGTCGATTGCCCTCGCCGCGGCGACGAGCTCGATTGCCAGGATGCGGGTGAGGTTCGCGACGGACAGACGCAGCTTCCTCGCGGCGTGCCAGCCCATGGACACGTGATCCTCCTGCATGGCCGAGCTGGGGATCGAATCGACGCTCGCGGGGACGGCGAGCCGCTTGTTCTCCGAGACGAGCGCTGCCTGGGTGTACTGGGCGATCATGAGCCCTGAGTCGACTCCGGGATCGTCGGCGAGGAATGGCGGGAGCCCGTGCGACCGGTGCCGGTCGAGCATTCGGTCGGTGCGGCGCTCGGAGATCGAGCCGAGGTCCGCGGCGGCGATCGCGAGGAAGTCGAGCACGTAACCGACGGGCGCCCCGTGGAAGTTCCCGTTGCTCGAGACCGTGCCATCGCCGAGCACGACCGGGTTGTCGATCGTCGCGGCGAGCTCCCTGCCCGCGACGAGGCGAGCATGCGTGATGGTGTCGCGGACGGCGCCTGCCACCTGCGGCGCGCAGCGCAAGGAGTAGGCATCCTGGACCCGGACATCGTCGACCCGGTGCGATGCCACGATCCCCGAGCCGCCTAGGTGGGCGAGCATGTTCGCGGCGCTTTGGGCCTGGCCCGGGTGGGGTCGAAGCGGCAGGTGGAGCTCGGGCCTGAACACCTGGTCCGTGCCGAGCAGCG
>JBMOKH010000408.1:0-1727 GCA_049315365.1 Candidatus Nanopelagicales bacterium | reverse complement strand
GCGAAGATCTCCTCGTCGCGATTACCTGAGCCGAACCAGACGACCACCTTGTCACCGGCCGCGATCTCCTGACCGTTGAGCACCGTGTTGTGCCGGGCCGTGCGCCTGAAGTGGTGCACCGGGCTCGCCATGCGCAAGAACTCCTCGACCGCCCATGGGATGAGTTCTGGATTCGCGCGGAGGATTGCGATTTGATCGGGGTTGGCCATGAGGTTGTTCATGGTGTGCGTGATCGTGTGACGCGTTGTCTCATTTCCTGCGATGACGAGGAGGAGGAAATAGTTTCGGAAGTCTCGAGCGTCGATCGGGATGCCATCAGACGGCTCAGTGTTCACAAGCACCGAAACCAGATCGGTTCCGGTTCCGCCCCTGCGGCTCCAAGCGAGTTCGTAGCCGTATTTGAACACCTCGAGCGCCGCTGGCGACCGGAACGGAAGATCGCGGTACATCTCGCTCTCGGGACTCCCGAGGAGGACCTCCGCATGCTCGGGGTCAGTGTTGCCGATGAGCTTATTTCCCCATTTGATGAGGCTCGGGATGTCTGACTCCGGCACATCAAGGAGCTGCGCCAGCACTCGGATCGGGAAGTCCGCTGCGACATCGGCGACGAAGTCGAACTCGCTTTGCACAAGCGCCCTGTCGAGGGTTGTCGCGGTGATCCCTCGGAGGAATGTCTCGTACCCGGCTAGGGCTCGCGGTGTGAACTGCGGCTGCAGCATCCGGCGGAGCGTTCGGTGACGTGCCCCATCCGTTTCCAAAATCGATTTGCGAATCTCGAGCTGGCGCGAATCGAGCTCCTCGAGATTTGCGGCGCCAAGCTCGCTGGAGTAGGTATCGGTATCGCGCAACACCTCGACAATGTCGTTGTACCGGGTTACCGACCAGAAACCTGCGTTCGGCTCCTCCTCGACATTCCAGTGGATTGGCGAATTTCGCCTGAGATCCTCGAAGACCTTCCACGGGGCGCCATCGGCGAACAGGCTGATATCGGCGAGGGTCACATCGGTCATCGTGTTCATGATTCCTCCGGAACTCACAATCGTTCGGGTCCAAACTATCTGCGTACCATAGAACCTCGTGGTGTTCGATGTGAAGTCTTGCCACACTTAGCCCGACATCCACCTACAAGGGGGCCATATGCCCGGGCAGCACACGCTTGACGAGACCGAGAGCCAGGTCGCGACGCGTCTCGCCGGGATGGACCTCGATTTCGAGGCCATGGCCGTCACCGCGAACCTCTTCCGCGCCGCTAACGCCGCACGCAATCACATGGAACGCACGGTGCTCGCCAAGTCGAACCTCACATGGACTGCCTTCGTCGTGCTCTGGGTGGCGTGGATCTGGGAGACGGCCGAGACCCGGGAGATCGCCTCCGAGGCGGGCGTCTCGAAGGCAACGCTCAGTGGAGTGCTCACCACGCTCGAGCGCCGTGGCCTCGTCAATCGCAAGCGCGGCGAACGCGATGGACGCCTTGTCACCGTTGAACTAACACCCGCCGGGAAAAAGCTCATGAAAGGGCTGTTCCCGGAATTCAACAGGTCAGAGCGGCACGTGACGCGTGGATTATCCACTTCTCAATTGCCTGCGATTGCCGAGACTCTTCGCCAGATCACGCAGGCCGCAAGGGACTAGGTCGATCATGCCCGAAGTAGCCGTCCATCGCCCATCGGGATGACCTTCGGTACCGCAATCTCGTCCGGCGCATCGTCGGTGCGATCCTCGGCTCG
>JBMOKH010000407.1:0-1742 GCA_049315365.1 Candidatus Nanopelagicales bacterium | reverse complement strand
CCTTTGAGAGGGCGAAGGTCGATGTCGCGGCGGGATCGAGGTCGATGAGTGACGCAGAATTCGCGAAGAGGCGCTGCGCCATGACGGCCATGCCCTCGCAGCGACCCCCGATCATCGCCTCATTGACCTGGGCGGCCCACTGCTCGGCGGCTGGGAAGAGCACGCACCCAGCATCGGTGGTCTCCGCGCACACGGCATCCTCGCCGAACAGTGCGACGAGCGAGGTGGCATCAACGGTGCCGACAGCCGCCCAGTTCGCAAAACTGAAGCCGTTGACGGCCGGGTCGAAGCCGTCGTAGACGCAGTTTGCGGGATCGACCCCGGTGCAGTCGGGAAGCATGTAGCCGCCCGAGCCGTCGGCGGCGGGCTGGCCGTTGCTGCTCGGCAGCACGATGGCAGCCGGCGCCGCGCCCGAACCGCAGGCCGACAGGATGAGCATGCCGGCGAGTGCGGGCACCACGGCCCAACTACGAATCGTGCGTCTTTTCATCATTCCCAACTCCATCCACAGGGTGTGCTGACCCCTTGTACGCGAGAATACCTAGGGCAACCTTTACCACTCTCACGCATATCGGCTCCGAGCACTACCGTGTTTCCACGGTAATCCATGAAAGTCCGATTATCGGTTTCTTGACCCTCGGTGCGGTGGGTGCGCCTGCCACGCCGACCACGCCGACGAGACCATGTCTCGTAGATCGCGACCCGCCGACCAACCGAGGGTCTGGTAGATCTGCAGGGTTGCAGCGGTCGAGGCGGGAGGATCACCGGCCCGCCGGCTGACCGTGAGCGGATCAACGTCCGTCCCGATGACCTCGGAAACCATGTCCATGACCTCGCGGACGGAGGATCCGACCCCTCGGCCGACGTTCAACGCGACGGCACTCTCGTGTGTCTCACAGTGGGCTGCGGCCGCCACGTGCGCCTCGGCGAGGTCGGCGACGTGGATGTAGTCGCGGATGCAGGTGCCGTCGGGGGTCGGGTAGTCATCGCCGAAGATCCTCGGTCGCTCACCTTCGGCGAGGGCCCGAAAGACCATGGGCACGAGGTTGTTCACGCTGTTGTCGCCGAGATCGTCACTGGCCGCCCCGGCCACATTGAAGTAGCGCAGCGCCACCCACGAAAGCCTTGCCGCGATGCCCTGATCATGGGTCATCCACTCACCAACAACCTTCGTCTCGCCGTAGGGCGAATCGGGGACGAGGGGCGCATCCTCTCCGATCGGATTGGCGAGGGGCGTGCCGTAGACCGCGGCCGAGGAGGAGTAGACGAAGCACCTGACACCGGAATCGTGCATGGCCTCGAGCAGGCTGAGCATGCCGACGACGTTCTCGCGGTAGTAATGCAGCGGGATATCGACGGACTCACCGGCGGCCTTCTTCGCGGCCAGATGGATGACGCCATCGACCTGATGTTCGATCAGTGCCGCCGCAACCGCCTCGCGATCTGCGACCGATGCGCGGACGATCGGCACGCCCTCGGGCACCTTGCGCTCAAGGCCGCTGGAGAAGTCATCGAGCACGACAACCTTGCGCCCGCTCGCGGCGAGGACGCGCACGACATGCGCCCCGATGTAGCCGGCGCCGCCGGTGACGAGCCAGGTGGTCACCTGAAGGTCTCGCCGGTGAGTCGTTCGTACGCCTCGACGTACTTGGCACGGGTCTTCTCGACGACCTCGTCGGGCAGGGGTGGCGGCGGGGTATCGCTCGCCCTGTCCCAACCGGATTCGGGGGAGGTGAGCCAAT
>JBMOKH010000110.1:0-7673 GCA_049315365.1 Candidatus Nanopelagicales bacterium | reverse complement strand
CGGTGGGGGTCAAGGCCGGGGCGCAGACGCTGCAGGTGAACGGTTTCGCGACGTCAGGAGCGGTGCGGAGCCTGTCACTGGGGATCCAGGTGACGCCCACGCGGACGGTGGTGACGAAGACGGCGCAGTCGCAGGTGTTCTTCGACGCGATGTCGCCGGTGATCTCGCCGGCGGGCAAGACGACCCTGAATTCGCTTGTCAAGAAGGCGAAGAGGGCCGGGGTCCGCACGGTGGTCGTCGGATTCGTCCAGGAGGCTGGCACCAACGCCAATGACCAGTCGCTGTCGACGCAGCGGGCGCGGAACGTCGCGTCCTACCTGCGCGCGCAGGGGCTAACCGGGGCATACGTCATCCGAGGCGACGGCATCGCCGGGCCCGGCGCGACGGCGCGCCGGGTGAACGTCACCGTCCGCTATCAATCCGGCTGCTGACGCCGGGGAAAGCAACTCCTGAACCACCTTTCAGCCGGCCCCGAATCCGGGTCGCATGAATGAATTGACCCCTTCGGGGGACTGATTCGTTCAGGCGGCCCGGATTCGGGGTCAGTTGCGCTGGGGGCAGTGGGCGGGTCGGAGTGGTCTGGAGTCGGCTGTGTTGGGCATTCGGCCGGACGCTCGTACGATTCGACCCGTGGAGGTCTTCAACGTCGTCGGGGGCACGCGACTATCCGGCGAGGTCGCGGTGACCGGCGCGAAGAACTCCGTCCTGAAGCTCATGGCCGCATCGCTCCTCGCGGTCGGCACGACGACCCTGCGGGCCGTCCCCGACATCCTCGACGTCGAGATCATGGCCGAGCTGCTCCGCCGCCTCGGCTGCACAGTCGATCACCGCCACCGCGCGGGCACAGTCGACATCACCGTGCCGGAGGATCTCGAGCACCGCGCCGACTATGACCTGGTGCGGCGCATGCGGGCCTCGATCTGCGTGCTCGGCCCGCTCCTCGCCCGCTGCCGCGCTGCCGACGTCGCGCTCCCGGGGGGCGACAACATCGGCTCCCGCGGGCTCGACATGCACATCGACGGCCTGCAGCGGATGGGCGCCGATGTCGTCAACGAGCATGGCTACCTGCTCGCGGCGTCGTCCGGGCGGCTGCGCGGCGCCTCGATCTGGCTGGACTTCCCGAGTGTCGGGGCGACCGAGACCATCCTCATGGCGGCCGTGACCGCGAGCGGCACGACCGTCATCGACAACGCCGCCCGCGAGCCCGAGATCGTCGACATCTGCACGATGCTCACTGCGATGGGCGCGATCATCGACGGCATCGGCACCTCGACTCTCACCATCGACGGGGTTGACGACCTCGCGGCCGTCGAGCACACGACGGTCGGCGATCGCATCGTCGCCGGGACCTGGGCGGTGGCCGCAGCCATCACTCAGGGCGACATCATCGTGCGCCGGGCCAACGCCGAGCACCTAAATATCGCGCTCGACAAGCTCCAGACCGCGGGCGCCGTGGTGACCGTCCTCGACGACGGGTTCCGGGTCGAGATGGACCGCAGGCCTCGCGCCGTCGACATCGTCACCCTGCCGTATCCGGGCTTTCCCACGGACCTGCAGCCCCAGTTCATCGCCCTCAACGCGATCTCGGATGGTGCGGCCCTCGTGACCGAGAACCTGTTCGAGGCGCGGTTCAGGTTCGTCCAGGAGCTGGCGCGGCTCGGGGCGAATGTCCGCACCGACGGCCACCACGCGCTCGTGCGCGGCCGGCCCACGCTCTCGGCGGCGCCCGTCGAGGCGACCGACATTAGGGCGGGGGCGGGGCTCGTGCTCGCCGGGCTCGTCGCCGAGGGCACGACCACGGTGTATGGGGTGTCGCACATCGACCGCGGCTACGCCGGGTTCATACCGGCCCTCCAGTCGCTCGGTGCCGACATCACCCGTGCGGAGGGCTGAGCGTGATCTGACTGCGAGTCACCTCCCAGCCAACGGAATTCATTAAAACGGCGAACTTCACTATTCAAAATATGGGAAGATTCGCTATTGATCCTATGAGTTCACGACGGGCAGGGAGTGTGCCGATGCGAATGTCGAGCCGAATGGCGACCATAGCCGCGACCATCACGGCCGCGGCCGTGATGGTCGCCGGCATTCCGGCCGCGTCTGCCCATACGGGTCCCCTGCCCGACTCAGTGCCGGTGGCCGGAGTCGTTGCCCCTCAGGGAAGTGCTGCCTACCCGCCTTGCTCGACCATCACGTGGGCTTACGACCGCGCCGATGAGCCCGAGGATTCCAGAACCCTCGCGACCGATATCGCCGCCGCCTTCGTGATCCTCGGCGGCCACACGGGTCTGACCTTCATGCAGGCGGAGCCGGCCACAGCCCCGGACATCAAGTTCGACTGGGGGTCCCTCGACGGGCACGAGCCGGGCGCGCAGGCAGCGGCCTGGCGGTCCGGCGTCACCTTCGCGATCGGCAGCGAGATGACCCGGGATCGCTGGGCGGGGTTCAAGCGGCGCGCCGTCCCAGCGGGCGACGGCAGTCACGACATCGGCGACGGCCGCGGCTGGCTCGTCGTGCACGAGGTCATGCACGCCCTCGGGTTCGGCCACTCGACAGAACTCGAGTCCGTGATGGCGCCAACGGCCAGCATCACGAATGTCGAGATGGGGCCCGAACTGGGCATCGTCCTCCGTTCAGGCCGCAAGCCGGGCTTCAGCGCCCGCGACCTCGCCGGATTCGCTGCCCTGTATCCACGGACCGGCTGCACTGCGCCGTGAGTGGACACGGCACGTGCGGCCTTGCGCAACACCCCGCGCCCGGCTTCGGCGCGAGTATCATCGCGGCTACCCTCCAGCAGAACGAGTGAACAGCACATGCCCAACCCGATCCCCATAGCGAGCACGGCCCCCGCGCCGGTTGGCCGGAGCAGGCGTGCCCGCTCAGGGCGGGCGGCAGCGACGGACCGGCGACTCCTCGACGCCGCGATGGCGCTCGTGGCGGAGCAGGGATGGGATGCGGCATCGGTCCTCGCGGTGGCTAAGCGAGCGGGCATGACGAGCCGGGCCGTGAACGACCGCTTCGACACCCGATCGGACCTCGCGATCGGCGTGTGGCATGACGGACCGGCCGGTGCCCTGGGCGATGCGCTCACATCGCTGACCGACGCGATGCTCCCTGCCGCAGGCGCGGAACAAGGCGGTCTCGTCGCCGGGTCACGGCCCGCTGGATCCAATGGCGAAGCCCACGGCCTGCCCGAGCTCCTGCGGATGGCACGGCCCTCCGAGCAACTGGTGGTGGCTGCCGAGTTGCTCTGCGCGGGGGTATTCGACCCGGCCCTGCGCGAGGCGATCTCGGCCGACCTTCGTGAGCGGCTCGGCACGCGGTGCTTCCCGGGCCAGGGCACATCCGATTCGCAGGCGGCCCAGGGCACCTACCTCGTCGCCACCGGTCTCGGCCTCCTCCTTGCCTACCGCCGGCCGATGGCCGCAGAGCTCGGCATCTCCCCGCTGGCCACCGCGCTCGCCGCCGCCCTGGCCGACCCTGCAGAGCCCCAGAGCCTGCCCGAAGTGGACGCGGGCCAGATGCGGCTCGATCCGGCCGGCCCGGTGCATGACGACCATGATGCCCTCCTCGAGGGCACGATCCTCGAGGTCGCCGAGAGCGGCTACGCGGCCGCGACCCTCGCCCGGATCGTCGCCCGGGTCGGCGTGACACAGGGCCTCGTCTACTCGCGCTACCGCAACAAGATCGAGCTGTTCATGGGGGCGGTCCGCTGGCGCACCGAGTATGCGCTCCGCACGAACCTCGACTGGTTTGCCCAGCTCACAGCGGAGTTCGGCGCCGGGATCGCCGAGGCGGTGAGCTGGCGGGAGTTCATGCGCCCGGAACATGCCCTGGGCCGGGCGCTGGCGCTCGAGCAGGTCCGCGTCGGATGGCGCGAGCCGGAGTTCCGCGCCGAGCACGATGCGGCCGAGCTGGCCTTCACCGAGCATGTGCTGGCGGTCAACCCGAAGGCATCCCGCGACGCGCTGCTCGCGCAGGTGCACTGGGATCTCGCCATGGGCTACGGCGCAGAACTCCTGCCGTCGTTCATGCCGCACGCTTGGTCGTTGCCGTTCGACGTCGTGACCGTGCCCCTGTTCGGCACCCGAGAAAAGCCGGGGCTCATCGCCCCGCTCGTCTCCTAGGAGCGCGCGGACTTCAGGAGCACCCGCGCCCGCTCCTCGTCCGCCGGCCACACCATCACCCGCGGGCCGTCGAGGGTCTGGGCGAGCGTCGCGCGCAGCCCCGCCGACTCGAGCCGGCGCCTGAGCATCTCGCCTTCGACGTAGTTGGGCGGGGACGCCACCGGCACGAGGAGCCCGTACTCCGAGTCGGGCCCGGGCTTGGCCGGGGGCGCGACGAGCGAGGCGCCGCGGCGCGACGACCACCGCAGGATGAACACCATGACCGCGATGCCGCCGAACGCGGCAAACGGGCCGAAGACGTATGAGTAGGAGTTCCAGGCGCTCACCCCCGTATCGTGCCCCCTCCTGCCGATTCGCGCGACCCTTACACGCGGCCCGGTACGGTTCCGGGGTGAGAATCGTCGTGGCCCGCTGCACGGTCAACTACGTAGGGCGGCTGACGGCGCACCTGCCCGAGGCGACTCGCGTGATCATGGTCAAGGCCGACGGGTCGGTGCTCATCCACTCCGACGGCGGCTCCTACAAGCCGCTCAACTGGATGAGCCCGCCGTGCGTCACGAAGGTGGGGCCGGCCGAGCTGGATACGGACGAGGCAACGTGGGTTGTGGAGAACAAGGCGGGCGAGCAACTGATCATCACGATCCACGAGACCCTGTCTGAGAGCGACCACGCGCTCGGCATCGACCCGGGCCTGCAGAAGGACGGCGTCGAGGCGCACCTGCAGCACCTCCTCGCGACCCACGTGGGCATCCTCGGCGAGAACTGGTCGCTCGTGCGCCGCGAGTTCCCGACGGCCATCGGGCCGGTCGACCTGCTGTGCAAGGACGGCACCGGGGCGACCTTCGCCGTCGAGATCAAGCGCCGCGGCGAAATCGACGGGGTGGAGCAGCTCACCCGCTACCTCGAGCTGCTCAACCGCGACCCGATCCTCGCGCCGGTCGCAGGCGTGTTCGCAGCCCAGGAGATCAAGCCGCAGGCCCGGGTGCTCGCCACCGACCGGGGCATCCGGTGCTTCCTGCTCGACTATGACGCGCTCAAGGGGACGGACGACCCGACGCTGCGGCTGTTCTAGCCCGGGGTGCCGCGGAATCGCCGCACTCGCGGAGGTGGGAGACTTCGCCCATGACTGGGACAGTGGATGCCGTGCGGCAGGTGGGCGTGATCGGACTCGGCACGATGGGCAGCGGCATCGCCGAGGTGATCGCCCGCAGCGGCATCGATGTCGTCGCGATCGAGATGTCAGCCGAGGCGCTCGCTAAGGCGCAGGAGCGGATGTCCGGCTCGACCGCCCGCGCGGTGAAGCGCGGCAAGATGACCGAGGCCGAGCAGGCCGCGCTCCTCGGCCGCCTGTCCTTCTCGACCGACCTCAACGACCTCTCGGGTGTCGACCTCGTGGTCGAGGCAGTGCCCGAGCGCCTCGAGCTCAAGCGAGAGCTCTTCGCCGCACTCGACGCCATCGTCCCGGCGCACGCGATTCTCGCGACGAACACCTCCTCGCTCTCGGTCACCGATATCTCGGTCGCGACGGCGCGGCCGGCCCAGGTGGTCGGCCTGCACTTCTTCAATCCCGCTCCCGTCCAGGCCTTCGTCGAGGTCGTGCGGACAGTGGTGTCGTCCGATGAGGTCGTCGACCGGATGGTCTCCTTCGCGACAGCACTGGGCAAGCAACCGGTGGTCGTCGGAGACAAGGCCGGCTTCATCGCCAACGCGCTGCTCTTCGGCTACCTCAACCATGCGGTCGCGATGTTCGAGCAGAAGTACGCGAGCCGCGAGGACATCGACGACGCGATGAGGCTCGGCTGCGGCCTGCCGATGGGGCCCCTTGCCCTCCTCGACCTCATCGGCCTCGACACCGCCTACGAGATCCTCGACACGATGTACAAGCAGGGCCGCGATCGCCTGCACGCGCCGAGCCCGATCCTCAAGCAGATGTCCACGGCCGGGCTCCGTGGCCGCAAGTCGGGCCGGGGCTTCTACACCTACGAGGCACCGCAGTCGCCCGTCGTCGTCGCCGACGCGCAGACCCCCGCTGCCTCGAGCGCCGGTGAGTCCCTGCGGTCGATCGAGTCGGTCGGCGTCATCGGCTCGGGCACGATGGCGGCCGGGATCATCGAGGTCTTCGCGCGCGCGGGCATTGAGTGCGTCTACCAGGCGCGGTCCGATCAGAAGGTCGAGTCGGTGCGCCGAGCACTCGAGAAGTCGCTCGAGAAGGCCGTTCAGCGAGGCAAGCTTGACGAGTCCGACCGCGACGCCGCCCTCGCCCGCATCACCGGCACAACGCGGCTCGACGATCTCGCGAGCGTCGACCTCGTCGTTGAGGCATTGGTCGAGGACATCGGGGTGAAGACGGCGATGTTCGAGAACCTCGACGAGATCTGCCGGCCGGGCGCGATCCTCGCGACGACGACCTCGAGCCTGCCGGTCATCGACCTCGCGGCCGCGACGAAGCGGCCGCAGGACGTCATCGGCCTGCACTTCTTCAATCCCGCGCCCATCATGCAACTCGTCGAGGTCGTGAGCACCGTCGCGACGGCCCCGGATGTTGCCGCCACCGCCGTCGCCCTTGCGAAGCGTCTCGGCAAGCACCCGGTGCAGTGCGTCGACCGCGCTGGCTTCATCGTGAACGCCCTCCTCTTCCCCTACCTCAACGACGCCGTTCGGATGGTCGAGGCGAACTACGCGAGCACCGACGACATCGACCTCGCGATGAAGCGTGGCTGCGGCTACCCGATGGGGCCGTTCGAGCTCCTCGACGCAGTGGGCCTCGATGTCTCGCTTGCCATCCAGCGGACCCTCTACCTGGAGTTCCGCGAGCCCGGATTCGCCCCGGCCCCGCGGCTCGAGCACCTCGTCACCGCGGGCTACCTCGGCCGCAAGACCGGCCGCGGCTTTCGCACCTACGCCTGAGCGTCGCGGACGAGGGAGGCGGACATGGGACGCAAGAATCGAAGGCAACCGGATCCGCCGGAATCGGACCGCGGACCGGGCGCGTACGGCCCGCAGAGCACCGAGGAGCATGCCGATGGCGAGTGGGTCGTGCGCCGGGTGACCGGCGCGGGGGCGACGAAGACCTACCGCTGCCCGGGCTGCGACCAGGAGATCCGTCCGGCGACGCCCCACGTTGTTGCCTTCCCGGCCGATGACTACGGCAATGTCGAGGATCGACGCCACTGGCACACCCCGTGCTGGCAGGCGCGCGGCCACCGTGGCCCGCGAACCCAGAAGTCGTCGAGGGGACCTCGGTACTGATGGCGGATGAAGAGCGGATCGTCGCGAACTCGGTGCTCCCAGCGCGGCGCGAGCCGCTGCACCTGCGCACGAGCGACGGCTTGACCCTCGTCGGCGAGCTTGCCCTTCCCGATGAGAGCCCGCCGGTCGCGACGATCATCTGCGTTCACCCGCTGCCGACCCACGGCGGCATGATGGACAGTCACGTCCTTCGCAAGATGTCCTGGCGACTCCCGGCGTTGGCCGACATCGCCGTCCTGCGTTTCAACACCCGAGGCACGACGAGTGCCGCGGGCACGAGCGAGGGCGCCTTCGACG
>JBMOKH010000406.1:0-1751 GCA_049315365.1 Candidatus Nanopelagicales bacterium | reverse complement strand
GTCGTGCTCGGCTTTCCGTGCGATCAGTTCGCCCATCAGGAGCCCGGCAGCGACTCCGATATCGAGGAGTTCTGCAAGGTGAACCACGGCGTCACGTTCCCGCTGTCGACCAAGGTCGATGTCAACGGCAAGGACACCCACCCAGTCTTCCGGTTCGTCAAGGAGCGATCGGGCGGACTGCTCGGCTCCATGGTCAAGTGGAACTTCACGAAGTTTCTCGTGTCGCCCGATGGGACGACGGTTCGGCGCTACGCGCCGAAGACGAAGCCCGAGGCGATGGCCGCCGACATCAAGGCGCTTATCCCCCGCTAGCGCTTGATGGTGTACGCGATGACGATCTCGGTGCGGCGTGCCTTGCTACCGCCCTGCGTGGCACGGCCCCGCCCGCTCTCGTAATAGCGGCCCTTCACGCCCTTGGCCTTGAGACTCGCCCCGACGATCTTCGCCCGCTTCGCCGACAGGATGAAGCCGGTAGGCGGTTAGGCTCGGGCCAGCAAACCTCGACGGAGGCAGTCAATGAGCAACCCCTCACCAAACCCGCCTTCCGGCCCCGAGCCTGCCGACCGAACCTCCGGCTGGTACCCGCCCGAGAGCGGGACGGCCAGCATGGTCCAGTACTGGGACGGTGCCCGCTGGTCGGGCCTCCCCGTCCGGGCAAACCGCTGGGGCACGGCCCCGCGCGACATCCTCGGCTGGATAGGGGTCTGGCTCGTCGTATTCGGCAGTGCTGCCACCGCGATACTCACCGTCATCAGCGTGAGCCAGATCACCACAACGCATGACGGTGGGCCCGGCCTCGCCGACAACGGCGCCACCTTCCCCCTGGCGTGGTTCGTGGCTTCGGGTGCGGTCATTGCCGCCGGCACCCTGTGCGGGCTCGCCGCCACGATCCGAGCGGAGAGCCGCAACTACACGAGCGCCCAGTCCCGCATTGCCCTCAAGGCCGGGGGCGGCCTCCTCCTCACCACCGTCACGTTTGCTCTCACTGGCCTTGCGATTCTCGCGCTCGGCATCGTCGTCGCAGTCATCGTCTTCGTCCTCGGGCTCATCGTCCTCGGAGCGATGCTCGCCCTCTCCTGAGCGCCCGCCACCGTGGGCTCCTCCAGTCGGATTCTCCCGATGTCCGCGATGGGCATCCACTGCTGCCGCGCAATGAACCCACGGCACGATCTAGAATCACACGACAGTCGCGCCCGCACTGGGCTCTTGAGAGGACCCCATGAAGAACTCCGCCCGCATCAGCCTCGCCATCGCCTTTGCGGCGATGGCCACGTCCGCTCTCGCCGCTTGCTCGTCGAGCACACCCACGGCCGAGTCTGCTAGCCCCTCCATGGTCGGCGGCATGACCGAGTGCACCGATGCAGCAGTCGGGGCCGCCGCCCAGCAGTCAGCCGAGGCGCTCGGCCCGGACAACGTCTTCACGATGGAAAACCTCCAGTGCTCTGAGGGCTGGGCCGTGGCCACCGGCACCCTCGGCACCGGCTCGACCGATGCCAATGCCCCGCAGGGTGTCGCAACCTCGTTCATCTTCCAGGCCGAGGGCCAGTTCTGGGTCCCGCAGGACAAGGCGAAGGTCTGCGGCAGCGATCCCGCGGCAACCGCGGCCCCCGCCGACGCAACGATCCCAGCCGACCTGTACCTCTCCGGCTGCGCAGCAGGCTGACCAACGCTGGGGGGGCGTGCCGCGCATCGCGAGCGCGCTCCCCAGCACAGCGTCGAGTAAGCGTTCGCCGGCGACCCCCTGCTCCTAG
>JBMOKH010000405.1:0-1757 GCA_049315365.1 Candidatus Nanopelagicales bacterium | reverse complement strand
CTCGACGTTGAGCTCGGCGAGGCTGGCCCGGGTGCGCTGCCCGTGCTCATCAAGCATGGCAAGCACCACGATGATCATCGCGAAGGCAACCCGGATCAGGATGGCCGGCGGGGTGAGGGCCCATGCGGGCAGGGCGCCCGCGAACGTGCCCGAATTGGTGACCACCCCGTAGATGACGAAGTTCCCCACCAGGTAGACGGCGAACAGGGCGGCGAGCCCCGGCGCGATCCGCATCGATCGCAGGGACGGCGGCCACGCAGCCCGAAGGACGACCAGGGCAGCGTAGAAGACCAAGGTAGCCGCCAGCACCGTGATCCATGCGCCGCTGCCAAGGCCCAAGAGCAGCAGCACGGGCGCAATGATGATGATCCAGGTGAGCACCGAGACCCACCCGGGGCGCATGGCCGCGGGGACGTCCATCCGGTCCCTGAGCAGGTCGAGCCGCGCGGGCTCCATCGGCTGGAGGTCGGCGAGCGTCACCGAGGGCGCGACTGCGAGCTCCCTTGAGACGGGGCGCACAACATCATTGACCGACTGACGAATCCGTTCCGCGATCCGAGCGGCCTCCGCCTCCGAGAGCTCCCCGTCGAGCAGGCCTTTGACCTCGGCGATCGTCGGCTCGAGGAGCTGGCTCGCCTTGGCCCGCAGATCGGCATCGGCGCGGACGATGTCCTGCTCCATCGTCTCGGCAAGGGCCAGGAGCCGGGCCTGGTCGGCGAGCAGCGATGCGGTGAGCTCGCCCCGTTCGCGCCCGAGCTGCACGACGGCGGCCAGACCGATCGAGACTGCCACCGACACAACGACGGCAGCGGTCACCCTCCCGACGGACTCCGCGCCGAAACTTACGGCGGCTGGCAGACCCGAGAACATGGAAACGGTCACGAACGGTCGAATGACGCTCGCCGCCACGAGGCTGCCGATCACCAGGCCAAGCCGGGGGCGCCCCCACCCGAGCCCGACGGCGACGCGGCGCATCACGAGAAGGAGCCCGCAGGACGCGGCGAGCGAGCATGCCGCCACCGCAAGGGTCGGCAGCCACTGAGCCTGGAGAAGGCCCCTGCCGAACATGAACGTGATGACAAAACCCTCAATGGCGAATCCGATGATCACCGGGTTCGACAGGCCGCTCGTGCCTCCGACCAAGGTCCGGGCTCGGTTAAGTCGCGATGCAAGCGTCATCCTGGCTCGGGGAGCCCGGCCGCGCGGAATCCATCCGCGACGTCGAAGCCATTGACTCCCGGCCCGAGGTCGACGACGAGCACGCTCCGATCACTCCCCAACACGTGGCCATGGTTGCACGTCTGATGAGCGGCGAGGCCGAAGTGTTCCGAAAAGGGTACGTTTTGCGGTTCTGCGTCAAGGACTCCGATAACGGGCGCAGGCGCCAACGTCGCAGGCGGGCCTCAGACGAGGGTTGCTACCAGCTCGGCCCCGCCACCCGAGACGTCGCCGAGCTCCCATCGCATGCAGGTGTCGTCCAGCATCGACGACCCGAGCCCGGCGACCGCGTCTGGGGCGACCCCCTGCCCGTCGTCCGTGACCCGCACCTCGACCCGGCCCGCCTCGCCGGTCATCGTGATCACGACCTCGCCGGCACCGCCGTGGCGGATCGCGTTGCTCGCCGACTCCCGGCACACTTCGATCATGCACCTTCGCAGGCCAGGGTCGGCAGCGAGCAGTGCCCGCGCACCGGGGTCGATCGCGTAGTCGATCAGGACGACCCCCCGCCACAGGTCGCGCAGGTCCCCCAGCGCGTC
>JBMOKH010000109.1:0-7712 GCA_049315365.1 Candidatus Nanopelagicales bacterium | reverse complement strand
CTCGGCCCGATGTCGACCGTCGTGCATGCCACCCACCTGAGCGCGGCGGATATCGGCCTGCTCGGCGCGACCCGCACGTCCACATGCTTCTGCCCGACAACCGAACGAGACCTGGCCGACGGCATCGGCCCGGCCATGGAACTGGCGAACGGCGGATCACCGGTTTGCCTGGGGTCAGACCAAAACGCCGTCATCGACCTGCTCGAGGAGGCCCGGGGCCTTGAGATGCACGAGCGGCTCCGCCACCACGAGAGGGGCCGGTTCACGCCTGCATCGCTCGTCGATGCACTGACCGTGCACGGGCACGAATCGCTCGGCTGGGCAGATGCCGGCCGCATCGCCCTCGGGCAGCGTGCCGATCTCGTCGCCGTCCGCACTGACACCGTGCGCACCGCCGGGAGTAACCCTGCGCAGGTGGTTACCTCGGCATTCGCGAGCGATATCGACTCCGTGGTCGTCGACGGGCGGCTTGTCGTGTCCGGTGGGCGCCATGCGTCGCTGGATGTGGCCGGCGAACTGCAGGAGGTGCTCGCAAGGGTGTGGGCTCGGGTCCGGGAGGGCTGACATGACCGGGTTTGAGGTCATCCGTCATGCCGATCTCCGCGAGACACCATGGGCGAACGGTGCGGGTACCACGCGGCAGGTCGCGTCGGCGCCGGTGGATTCGGGGATCGACTCGTTTGACTGGCGGATCAGCGTCGCCGAGGTCGCCAAGGATTGCGCGTTCTCGGCATTTCCCGGCATCGATCGCACGATCATGCTGGTCGAGGGCGAGGCAATGGTGCTGGCAATCGATGGGCTGAGACGGCCGCTCGAACCGTTCGTCCCGGTCGGGTTCGCCGGTGAGGCGGACGTGACCTGCACGATCCCGCGGGGGCCGACTCGCGACCTCAACGTCATGTGCCGCCGCGGTGTCTGGTCTGGATCGGTCGACGTAGTCGATGCGCGCGCCTCGCTGGCGGTGGAGTCCTTCGGGGGAGGGGCGTTGTTTCTCTGCGCATTCGGGTGCCGATGGGAGGTCCTGGAGCCGGTGGCGGTGTCCTTGGAGCCTGGGGATTTCGTCCGGCTGACACGTGATGCCGTCGTTCGTGCGTCCGGGCCGGTCATTCGGATTCGCCTCACGAGTCACCCGTGCGCGTAACCTACGGATGCGTAGGTTACGCTTGCGTAGGTTAAGTTGCGAAGGACGAGGCAAAGCATGCGTCCAGGAGGCGGGGAGTCGATCATGGGCCACACGGCAATGGCAGGCGCGGGAGCACAGACAGTGCCCGCGCGCGAGAGCGTGAACCTGCACGGGCGAACCGTCGCGTATCGCGAGCACCGGGGAGTCGGCATCCCGCTCCTGCTCGTCCACGGCATCGGGTCAAGCGCTGACACGTGGCAGCCGGTCTTCGACCGCCTCGCAGCGCAGGACGCCTCGGTCATCGCGGTGGACCTGCCCGGTCACGGCGAATCCTCCAAGGAGTCGGGCGACTACAGCCTCGGAGCGATGGCGAGCACCCTGCGCGACCTGCTCGACCTCCTCGGTCACGAGAGCGTCCACCTCGTCGGGCACTCCCTCGGGGGCGGCATCTCCCTCCAGTTCGCCTACCAGTTCCCCGAGCGCGTCGACCGCCTCGTGCTCGTCTCCAGCGGAGGTCTGGGCGAGGAGGCATTCGTCGGGCTCCGGGCGGGTGCACTGCCGGGAGCGGCCCTCGCCCTCAAGGTTGCCATCAACCGCAGGACCATCGCCGGGGCGAACCGGGTCGGCCGCGTCCTCGCGCGGGCCGGTTTCGAGCCCCATGCACTCAGCCCGAGCGCGCTGCGCACCGTGAGCCGGCTCGGCGACGACGAGCGGCGGGACGCCTTCCTCGCCACCTTGCGCAGTGTCGTCGGCGTGCGGGGCCAGCGGGTGTCGGCGCTCGAGAAGCTCTACCTCATCGAGGGCGACCGGGTCCTCATCGTGTGGGGCGATCGTGATCCGATGATCCCGATGGCGCACGGCGCCCACGCCCATTCGCTGCTCGAGGGGAGTCGCTTCGTGGCCTTCCCCGGCGCCAAGCATGAGCCGCATGTCGATGATCCGGCCAGATTCGTGGCGCTGGTCCTCGACCACGTCGGCGCCTGACCCGGTCCGCGCCTTCTCATGCGAGTGCTGGCGGGCTTGGTCCGCGCCTGCCATCCCGGCCCGACCGTGGCGGTCACGGTCGTTATCACCGCATTCGCGTGGAGCGCCGGCTGGCACCTCCCGGGGATCGCCGTCCTGCTCGTAACGGTTCTCATCGGGCAACTGTCGGTCGGCTGGAGCAATGACGCCCACGACGCAAGCCTCGACGCCGCGTCCGGCCGAACTTCCAAGCCCACCGTCGGAGCGCAGGTCACTGCTCGCGCCTTGTGGTCAGTCGCGCTGACCGCGCTCGTCGTCTCGTCCGCCCTCAGCTGGACCGTTGCCGGCCCGGTGGGGGGGAGTTTTCACGTCTTCTCCCTAGCCATGGCCTGGCTCTACAACCTTCGGCTCTCCCGAACCGCGTGGTCGTGGCTGCCCTATGCACTGGCGTTCGGCGCGGTTCCGGGCTTCGTGACATACGGGCTCGACGGGCAGCCGCCGACGTTGTGGTCATCGGTCTGCTTCGCGATCATCGGTGTCAGCGCGCACCTGGCGAATGCACTTCCCGACCTCCAGTCAGACACCGATGCCGGCATGGGCGGCCTAGCGGTTCGGCTCGGGCGCCGGCGCTCGGTTCTCGTGTGCTGGACGTTGCTGGCCGCCGGCACGGCGGTCCTCGCCTTGGTTGCGGCGCGATCGAACTCGCTCATCGCCGCATGCCTCGTCATTGCCTATGCGGGCGCCGTGCTGATCGGGTCTCGATCCAGGAGGCGGTCGGGCATGTTCACCGCCCTCATCGGCGCGGTCGTGGTCGACGTGATTGCGGTCGTTCTCGTCGCCTGATCCGGTCTCGCCCGCTGCTCGGGCATAGACCGGCCAAGACTGGTCCGAATGACCGGCTCGCCGACGCATCGGGCACCGCCGCTCAGGGACCATTGGCCTTGTGTCCACACCCGGCCAATGACCGACATGACCCTTGCGAGGCAGACGTTTCCACCATCGAGGCAACCGAGATCAGCCGCGACATCATTGCCGATGCACCGCAGGCCGCTCCCCGGCGACGCAAGGGCGATCTCATGGATTCCCGCGCTCTCATGGGGGTCGTCCAACTGCTCATGACCCGCCCGAGCTGCGATCACATCGCCCAGCACCTCGTCCTCAACCTCATGCCGGATCACCGAGCTCGGGCCGCCGTCATCAGCCTGTTCGGCCAGGACGGCCTGCTCCACGCCGTCGGGTCCTTCGGCATCCCACCCACGCTCCTTGAGTCCTTCGCCACCCTGTCGCTCTGGGACACCTCGCCGATGACCGATGCGGTTCGCGCCGGGGAGCCGCTCATCGTCTCCTCCCGGAAGGAGATCACCGACCGCTACCCGTGGCTGGACTCCGAGATGACGACGAGTGACTCGATCGTCGTATGGCCGCTCAGCCTGCCGGGGGAGCGGGTTGGCGCCGTCCAGATCTTCCTCAGCGGGTCCCCGAGCATCGACATGCTGCACGCCGAGCTGAATGGGGTATCAGCCGTCGTCGCGCTCTACCTGAGCATGCTCTTCGGCGACATGGGTCGGGCATCGCACGCGATGAGCGCTCCTGTGGGTGATCGGCCCGATGGCCCGCAGGTGGGGATCATTCCGCTCGCGGAGCGCGCCGGTGGATGGGCCGTCCCGCCGGCCGAGCCGCAGGCGGCCGCCCGGCCCGACCTCACCGAGCGGCAGGCCCGCATCCTCGAACTGCTCGCCAAGGGGATGACGAACCCGCAGATCTCACGGCAGGTCGGCTACAGCGAATCGACGGTCCGCCAGGAGACGATGGTCATCTACCGCTATTTCGGGGTGGCCGGCCGCCATGAGGCGGTTCGCATGGCAGGGCTGCGCGGCATGCTGCACGGGTCGAAGGTGACCGTCTAGGCAGAGCGTCATCTTTCGTCACGGTACGGGTGAATCAAGGATGCTGCGTGGCGCTGCGGATTGCGTCGAGGACCTCGGCGACACGGACCGAATCGCCCAACGGCACGACCCAGGCATCGCGGCCCTCGATGCGCTCGCTGACGTGCTCAACCATGACCTGGTAGGCGTCGACCGGGGCGAAGGACTCCTCGCGGCCGCCGATGATGAGCGTGGTCTTCTCGCGCCAGGCGGTGAACGCCGGCCCGATGCCCGTGGCGGCGACGTCGACCGACCCGAGGACACGCAGGTGCTGGGCCTCGGCTTGCTCAAAGGAGCTCAGGGCCGTCGCGCGGACGACGCCGTCGACGACGGCGGTGACCTCTGTCGTGAGGTCGATCCCTGAAGTTCCGGTCGACGAGCTCACATGCTCCACGTCGACGAGGTGTGCCCCGCCGGTCAATGCGGCCCAGGCGTGCACCTGGTAGCCGCCGGTATCGAGGAGGGCGCCGCCGCCCTTGCGCGGATCGGCACGGTAGTTGCCGTCGATCTGGCCGGGAAAGGTGAAGGCGGAGTCGATGGCCGCGATCTCGCCGAGCGCGCCGGATCCGGCGAGTTCGGCGAGCCGGCGGAAACGGGGGTGCCAGCGGGTCCAGACGGCCTCGACGAGAAGCCGATCGGCGAGCGCAGCCGCCTCGGCCATTTGACGTGCCTCGACCGCGTTGAGCCCGAGAGGCTTCTCGCACAGGACGTGCTTGCCGGCCGCGAGGGCCCTGATCGCCCATTCGAGATGCTGGTCATTGGCCAGGCAGATGTAGACGGCATCCACCGACGGGTCCTCGATGAGGCGGTCGTAGGAAGGATGGACGATGCCGGGCTCGAGGCCTGCCGATCGCTCAGGGCTGCGGCTCGCGACGGCGTGGAGCCGTGCACCCTGCGCGGCGTGGACCGCTGGGGCCATGGCCCGCGCGGCTATCCAGCCGGCGCCTAGGAAGCCCCATCTGATCGGCACCGGCTACCTGAGGAGCTGGGGGACGACGGGCAGGCCGTTCTCGAGGGCCGAAGCCTCGGCGGCCTGCATGATGGCGACGACGTCGCGGGACTGGCTGGCCGAGACCGCCATGGGCACCCCGTTCGCAAGGAACTCGACGACCGAAGCATGGAAGGCGTGCGCCGGGACGTCGTCGAGCGGTATGCGCTGGCTTGACCCGTCAGGGCGGTGGAGCGTGAGGATCGCCGGGAGGTCGGCGACGGCGGGCTCGGCCGACGGGTCCCAGTCGCCGACGATTGCCCCGGTCGTGCCCAGGACGTAGAACTTGGGCTTGCGCGCGGCAGCGAGATCGGAGTTGACGAAGGTCGCCTGCGTGCCATCGGTGAAGGTGATCGTCACCTGCGCATGGTCGGCATTCGTGACGTGGGTCCACTGGCGCTTGTGGTTCACCCCGCTCACATGGGCCACCTCGCCGGGCATGACCGCGAGGACCTGGTCGAGGAAGTGGCTGCCCCAGTCGAAGATCGCCCCGCCGGAGACGGCGGCATCTGAGTGCCAGTAGGTGCAGGGCTTGGAGTAGCCGCCGACGAAGCTGTCGTACTGGAAGACCTCGCCGATCGCCCCGGAGGCGATGAGCGCGGCGAGGGTGGCGAAGTCGCGGTCGTAGCGGCGGTTCTGGTATACGACGAGGAGCCGCCCGCTGGAATCCGCGAGCGCCATGAGCTCGTCGCATTGCTCCGCCGTCAGTGCCATGGGCTTTTCGAGGATGACATGGATGCCGCGCTGGAGGGCGGCCTTGGCCCAGGAGAAGTGGCTGTCGGGAGGGGTCGAGACGACGACGAGGTCGATGGTCCCTGAGTCGAGCATGGCGCTCGCATCCTCGAAGGGGGTCGCCTCGGGCGCGAGTTCGAGGGCTGCGGCGACTCGCTCGGGATTCGTGTCGCAGACGGCCGCGAGGACGAGCCCATCGGTGGCCTGGACCGCGAGGTTGTGCTCGTGGCCGATGGCACCGTAGGCGAGAAGGCCGACACGGATGTTGGACGAAGGCACGTTGCGGGCTCCCAGCGCAGTCAGATGAACGGACACCTGACCCTAGGGCCAAAACGATTTCGTGGCACCCGCGGGTAAACCACGTCCGGAACCTGTGTCAACCCGCCAAAACGCCGCGGATGGGAGTACAAAGGAGGTGTAGGGCGTTCGCATCATCCATCGATAACGAAGGAGCGAATATGTCACAGCAGTCCACCGGTCCCACCCGCCTCGCCCGTCTCGCGGCGAAGGAAGTCCCCCATCGCAGGTCAGACAGGTTTTTCGCCGCTAAATCGGCCGCGAAGGCCGATTGCGAGCAGCTCATCGTCGACGTGCGGCGATCCCACATGCACGAGGCCACGACCGCGGAGCTGCTCCGGGCCGCCGAGCGCGTCATGCGCGAGCTCCACGAGATCACCCTGGACACCCCGGACGCCCGCAACGTGGTCGTCGACCTCGACAAGCAGATACAGCACCTGCAGCTGGCTGAGCGGTGGGTGAGCGCGGCTGAGCGCGTCGTGAGCCGTCTGGGCTCCAACGGGGCCAAGGAACTGCGCGATGGCGTGCTCGAGGCGGCCGACACGGTCATGTGGTGCGTCCGGGCCGAGCGCTGGAACGGCAAGCTCACCGCCTCGCTCACCGTGCTCGAGCAGGTTGTCCGCGATGCCGAGGTGCATGCGGCCCGCACCGCCTAACGCCTCGGGTGTCCGACTTGCGTTTCGAAAGGGAATCTCTCTAAACCCATTCGAAGCGTAAGGTCGGACCCCGGATTTGGTGTGGTTTTCTCATTCCGCTTGCGCCCTTGGCACGGGATACTTCTGCGTCGGCGCTGGCAGGTGCGCCGCGGAATGAGCGGAGGCACCGATGAGCCACGGAGCACAGCAGGTCCTCGAGGGCCAGGGCGGCAGCGATTACGAGCGCTACATCCGCACCGATGAGCTCCTCGTGCTGCAGAAGGGACCGAAGGAGTGGCTGCACCGCGATGAGCTGCTCTTCACCGTCACCCATCAGTCCTCTGAGCTCTGGCTCAAGCTCGCCATCTCGGAGGTGACCGAGTCCCTGGCGTTGCTGCAAGCCGGACGCGTGCAGCCAGCCCTTCGACTCCTCACCCGGGTTCGGATGTGCATCGGCTACGCGACCATCCAACTCGACATGCTCGAGCAGATGACCCCGTGGGACTACCAGCAGGTCCGCAAGGCCCTCGGGCACGGCTCCGGCTTCGACTCCCCGGGGTTTCGCGGGATCAGGGCCGTAGTCCCCGAACTCGGCAACGCCTTCTTCTCCATGCTCGATGAGCGCGATCTCGCACTCATCGACCTCTTCACCGGCTACGAGGCACACGAGGACCTCTACCAGCTGGCCGAGATGCTCTTCGATATCGATGAGGCGTTCATGGCCTGGCGCGACCGGCACTTCCGGGTGGTCGAGCGGACGATCGGCTTCAATGTTCGGGGCACCCAGGGCACGCCCGTCGAGGTGATCGGCGGCCTGCGGGACCGCAAGTTCTTCCCGGAGTTGTGGGATGTCAGGTCGGACCTGTCGAACCTCGCGGACGAGATCCTGTAGCCGGACTCATGATCCGGCCTGAGGCGCCGCACTAGCCTTCGTGCATGCGCATCACCGTTGCCGTCGTCGCGGCCCTGTCGCTCGTCGCCGGGTTCGCCATCGCGCTCCTCACCGGCAATCGCCTCGCCGGCGGCATCGTCTTGCTGGCAGGCGGGGT
>JBMOKH010000404.1:0-1767 GCA_049315365.1 Candidatus Nanopelagicales bacterium | reverse complement strand
GCAGGGCGATACCGACGATCTCATCGAACGCGACCATGGCCCGCACGTACGCCGCGTCGTCGCCGCGCGGAACAACGATGGTCGGATGCAGGTTGCCATCGCCGGCATGGCCGAAGGTCCCGATGACGACGTCATTGCGGGCCGACACCTCGGTGATCATTTGCATGGCCCGGGCAAGTTCTGACCTCGGCACCGCGATGTCGTCGAGCAACCAGTCGCCCATGGCTTCGAGCGCCGTGATCGCCATGCGTCTGGCACCGAGAAGCATCTCGCCCTGCTCCGGATCCTCCGACCGGTAGACCTCTGTCGAACCTGCCCGCTCGCAGATCTCAAGGAGCAAATCCGCCTCAGCGCTGCCAGTGGCGCCAGGAAGGTCGGATTGCGCGATAAGCAGCGCCTCGGCCGACGTGTCGAGCCCCATCGGTCGCCAGTTCTCGACCGCCGTGATCGTCGTGCGGTCCATGACCTCGAGCATGCTCGGCGTGAGCCGGTTCATGATCCCTTCAACAGCCTTGCCGGCGGAGAACAGATCAGGGAAGACAGCGACCGCCGTGGTCGGGGGCGGAGGGAGCGGACGAAGCCGGAGGCGCGCCATGGTGACGATGCCGAGCGTGCCCTCGCTGCCAACCATGAGGCCGGCGAGGTCATAGCCCGCGACGCCCTTGACCGTTCGGCGGCCGAGCCGGGTAATGCGTCCATCGGCGAGCACGACCTCGAGGCCGAGCACGGCATCGCGCGTGACCCCGTACTTCACGCAGCAAAGGCCGCCGGCATTCGTGCTGACGTTGCCGCCGATCGAGCAGAAGTCCTTGCTCGCCGGGTCGGGTGCATACCAAAGGCCATGGCCGGCCACGTGATCGCGCAGGTCGGTATTGAAGATGCCCGGCTCGGTCTCGACGTAGCCGTTCGCAACATCGACCTCCAGCACCTTGTTCATCTTCTCGACGCACACGATGAGGGAGCCGTCGATCGCATTCGAGCCCCCCGAAAGCCCTGAGCCCGCCCCACGTGGCACGACCGGAACACGATGCTTATGAGCGGCCTTCATCACCGCAGAGACCTGCTCCGTCGTGCGCGGGAAGACGACGGCAAACGGCTCACCCACCTCTGACCCCGTCGAGCGGTCCTGCTTGTAGGTGGGCAGGCGGTCCGGATCCGTCACGACATCGCCATCGGCCAACACCGCAGCACATGCGGCGAGCACTGCATCCTCATCAGTCACAAGGCAAACGGTAGTACGACGCGGTCTTATGGCTGCTAACGTCCCTGCGTGAGCACCGATTCCGCCGGGCGCCCGGCCACCATCGCCGACAACCGGCCATCCCGTAGTTCCCTTGTGCTGCTCGCCCTCGTCACCGGCGCGATCGTGGCGAACATCAACCTCGGCATCGCCAACGTCGCCCTGCCGACCATCGGCCGGGATCTCGGGGCGTCCCAGGATCAGCTCTCCAACATCGCCGACGCCTTCGCGCTCGGCCTCGCGTCAACCGTCCTGTACCTCGGGTCGGTCGGCGATCGCTACGGACGCAAGCTCATGTTCATCCTCGGCGGCATCCTCACCATCCCCACCTCGATGATGGCGGCCTGGGCGCCGAACGCCGAGTTCCTCACCCTGAGCCGGTTCCTCTGCGGGCTGTCGGCCGCGCTGCTGTTCCCGACCACGCTCTCACTCATCGGATCCCTTTACCGGGGCGGGGCCCAGGTGAAAGCCATCGCCCTGTGGTCTGGAGTGGGTGGCGGCGTTGCCGCAGTCGGCCCAATCATCGG
>JBMOKH010000108.1:0-7773 GCA_049315365.1 Candidatus Nanopelagicales bacterium | reverse complement strand
GCGCCCGGCGTGCTGAGCACCTGGAAGCCGCCGAGCGGGCCGGGTATCCGCGTCGACTCGGGCTTCCGGGCCGGCGACGTCATCGGGGGCAACTTCGACTCGCTCCTCGCCAAGCTCATCGTCACGGGCCGCGATCGCGCCGAGGCCCTAGAGCGTTCGCGGCGAGCCCTCGACGAGTTCGAGGTCGATGGCATCGCCACCGCGCTCACCTTCCACCGGGCGGTCGTGCGCGACCCCGCATTCGCTCCCGAGAGCCCGGGCGAGGCCTTCACAGTCCACACCCGCTGGATCGAGACCGAGTTCGACAATCAGATACCTGCCTACGCCGGCACTGCTTCCCAGGACGAGGACGACCACGAGCGCGAGACCATCGTGCTCGAGGTCAACGGCAAGCGGGTCGCTGTCACGATGCCCGCGGGTCTCGGGGCAGGCACCTCCGCGCCGGCGAAGGGTGCAGGCCCGGCCAAGCGGTCGGCGAAGAAGGCCGCTGGCGCAGCCTCCGGCGACTCGCTCACCGCCCCGATGCAGGGCACGATCGTGAAGGTCGAGGTGAGCGAGGGCGATCTCGTCGCCGTCGGCGATCTCATCGTCGTCCTCGAAGCGATGAAGATGGAGCAGCCGCTCATCGCGCACAAGGCCGGCACCGTCACGGGCCTCACTGCGGAGAAGGGCGCGACGGTCTCCTCCGGCACCGTCCTGTGCGAGATCAAGGGCTAGGCAGCGGCCAGCGCAAGCCCTGTCGCGGCGGGGCGAGGCAGCGCGCTTCAGCCCAACGGCCACTGAGGGCGTACGGTGGATTCCATGCCCGTCACACGAGTCACCGCCTCCATGCTCCTTGCCTCAATCTTCGTGCTGGGAGTCGCCTTCAGCGCACCGATGGCCCGCGCTGCAGGATCCATCGATTCAGCCGCCGCCGAGCTGCGCGGCGGAGCCTCGGTCTATGTCGATCCGATGGCCGAGCTGCCACTCACATCGGCCGACGCCGCGGCACTTTCCAGCCGGATATCAGCCACCGGCCTGCCGATCTTCATTGCCGTTCTCCCGTCATCTGCGGGGGCTGATCCCGGCGCCGTCCTCGTCGACCTGAAGGACGCGGTCGGCATCGGCGGCATCTACGGGGTGGTCGTCGGCAACGACTTGCGCGCCGGATCCACTACCGGAAGCGTTTCGGGCCTCGCCACCGCCGCGTTCCGCGCCCAGAAGGACAACGGTCTCGCAGCGGTCCTCACCGAATTCGTGGGCCTCGCCGATGCCGAATTCAATGGCGCGTCCCCGACATCGTCGAATGAGGGCGGCGGTGCGGGGGAGACCACGTTCCTTCTGGTCCTGTTCGTCGGAGCGATGGTCGTCCTCGTCATCGTCGTCATTCGACGACGTCGCCGACAGGCCCTGCAACTGGCTCAGGTCCGGCGCGCCATCGATGAGGACGTCACCGAGTACGGAGAGCGGCTCGCGAGGTTCGACCTGAGGAGCAACACCCTGGACGAGGCCGGTCGCGACGATCTGCAACGAGCCCTCGACGACTATGAGTCCGCCAAGATGTCCGTCGTCACCATGCGCACGCCGGGAGATGCGGCAGCAATTACCGGCTCTCTCGAGGACGGTCGATTCGCCGTGGCCTGCCTCGAGGCCCGCGCGGACGGTCGCCCCCTCCCCGAGCGCCGGGCACCATGCTTCGTCGATCCGCGCCACGGCCCGAGCGTTGGCGATGTCGAGTGGCAGGCCCCCGGTCTCACGACCCGCGAGGTGCCGATGTGCGCAGCCTGCCGCACCGATGTCGAGACGGGCGGCAGCCCTGCGGCACGCGAGGTCGATGGCCCGGCGGGCCGCCAGCCCTACTGGCAGGCCGGCCCGCAGTATGCGCCGTATGCCCAGGGCTACTACTCACCCTTCGGCAACGTCATGACGGCGGTCATGATGGGAACGATGATCAGCAGCATGTGGTCGATGCCGGGGATCACGTCCGGCGCGAGCGGCGTCGATTCTGCTGGCATCGGTGGCGGAGGCTCAGATGGCTGGGGGTTCGGCGGCGGCGGGGGCGGCGACTTCGGCGGCGGGGACTTCGGGGGCGGGGACTTCGGCGGCGGCGGCGACTTTTGACGTCCGTCCCCTACTGCCTCACGGATGAAGTGACCAGAAATTCCGGCATATCGGACACTTTTTCGTCATTTGGACCGGATACTGGATGAAATGCCGGGAGTGGGGGTCAGTCCTCGATTGCCGCGCGGTAGGGGTGCTCTCGCAGTCGTTCTACGTAGTCACGCGGCGCCCCGGCCGCCTCTGCGGCGTCCGCGATGACGCCGAGGTAGTGCTTCGACGGGTACCCGCCCTCGTAGGCGTCGAGGACGTACATCCACGCGAGCGGCTCGCCGTCCATCGTGTGAATCCTGGCCCGGATCTTCGTCCACAGGCCCAGGTCCGTGCCCTCCCAGGCATCGAGCGCGATCTCGTCCTGATGCGGCACGTCGTAGAGCATGACAAACACCCGGTCCGCCGGATCCTCGACGACGGTCGCAAGGGCGCCGTCCCATCCGACGTCCTCCCCGCCGAAGGTCAGACGCCAGCCCGGCAGCCAGCCGATGCCGAACACCGGCGAGGCCGGTGCCCGCTGGGCCATGTGATGCGGATTCAGGTTCGACCCGTACGCGGCGTAGAGCGTCATGGGGCCACAGTAGGCCTGCGAGCACCGTTTGGCTCGGATGAGCGCAGACCCCGGACCAGCGTGGGAAATGCGCGCGGGATGCGAAAGGATGAGGGACGTGACTGAAGTGGTGGTGATCGGTGGTGGCCCCGCAGGCTACGAGGCAGCCCTCGTCGCCCGGCAGCTCGGCGCGGAGGTGACACTCATCGAACGCGACGGCATCGGCGGCTCGGCCGTCCTCACCGATTGCGTGCCGAGCAAGACCCTCATCGCAACCGCCGACGTCATCACCCGCACCAGGGAGAGCCACGCCCTCGGCATCCTCATCAACGGCAGCGAGTCACGCGATGCCTCGATCTCGGTCGACCTCGCCACCGTCAACAGCCGCGTCAACGAGCTCGCCCGCGCGCAGAGCGACGACATCCGCGAGCGCCTCGTCCGGGAGGGCGCCACGGTCCTTCGCGGCAGGGCACGGCTGCGCGGACCGCAGGCCGTCGTCGTGAGCGCCTCGGGCGAGTCGGATCGCGAGATCCCCGCGGAGACCATCCTCATCGCCACGGGCGCGAGGCCCCGCACCCTGCCCGATGCCATGCCCGATGGCGAGCGCATCCTCACCTGGGAGCAGCTCTACGACCTGCCGGCACTGCCCGACCGCCTCATCGTCGTCGGATCCGGCGTGACCGGAGCGGAGTTCGCGAGCGCCTACCACGCTCTGGGGAGCAATGTCGCGCTCGTGTCGTCGCGTGATCGCGTGCTGCCCGGCGAGGATCCCGATGCTGCGCGCGTCCTCGAGGAGGTCTACGCACGCCGGGGGCTGGAGATCATCGGGCAGTCTCTGGCGGTGAGCGCGGCCCGGACGCCTTCGGGGGTCGAGGTCACCCTCTCGGACGGGCGAGTCGTCGCGGGATCCCATGTGCTCATGGCCGTCGGATCCCTGCCGAACACCGACGAACTCGGGCTGGCCGAGGCCGGGGTCGCCACCGACAGCGCGGGGTTCATCACGGTCGACCGCGTCTCGCGGACCTCCGAGCGCGGCATCTACGCAGCGGGCGACTGCACCGGGGTGCTCATGCTCGCCTCCGTTGCCGCCATGCAGGGCCGGATCGCGATGTGGCACGCGCTCGGCGATGCCGTCACCCCCCTCGATCGGACGATGGTGTCGAGCACCGTCTTCACCGATCCGGAGATCGCCACGGTCGGGCTCACCCAAAAGGACCTCGACGACGGGACGTTCCGCGGTGACGTCGTGCTCCTCCCCCTCGCGACCAATGCGCGGGCCAAAATGCAGGACATCGACGTCGGCTTCGTGAAGATCATCTGCCGCCGGGGCACGCGCATCGTGGCCGGTGCGGTGGTCGTCGGCCCGCACGCGAGCGAGCTCATCCACGCGCTCACCGTCGCGGTCGACCAACGGCTCACCGTCGACCAGCTCGCGCTCACCTTCACCGTGTACCCGAGCCTGTCCGGCTCGATCGCCGAGGCGGCGCGGCGCCTGCACATCGCCGCCGAGTAGCACAAATCCCTGAGGGATCGCATTCGCCCGGTCGCATCTTCTGAATTGAGGGCCCCCCGGGCAGTAGGTTCATCCGGTGACCAACCATCCCTTCACGATCGCCGCCCAGTCCAGGGCCGCCGAGTCCGCAGCCGCCCTCGCATCGCTCACCGGAGTCGAGCGACATGACATCGCGGTCGTGCTCGGATCCGGATGGGTCCCGGCCGCAGACCTGCTCGGCATCACCGTCGCCGACCTCCCGGTGACCGACCTGCCCCACTTCGCGCCGCCAGCCGTCGAAGGCCACGCCGGTCGGGTTCGCAGCATCGACGCGGGCGGCAGGCGGGTGCTCGTTTTCCTCGGCCGGACGCACCTGTACGAGGAGCGCGGAGTCGATGCCGTGACCCACGCGGTTCGCACGGCGGCCGCTGCCGGCTGCACGACGATGGTCCTCACGAATGGATGCGGCGGCCTTGACCCGGCATGGTCGCCCGGCACCCCCGTCCTCATCAGCGACCACATCAATCTCACCGGCGTGTCGCCGCTCCACGGGGCCCACTTCGTCGACCTGACCGACCTGTACTCGCCGCGCCTGCGCGCGCTCTGCCGCCAGCTCGAGCCCTCCCTGCCGGAAGGCGTCTACGCCCAGTTCCATGGGCCGATGTACGAGACCCCCGCCGAGATCACGATGGTGCGAAGCATCGGCGGGACCCTCGTCGGCATGAGCACGGCCCAAGAGGCGATCGTCGCGCGGTCCCTCGGCATGGAGATCCTCGGCCTGTCGCTCGTGACGAATCTCGCGGCCGGGATGAGCGGCAAGGCGCTGAACCACGTCGAGGTGCTCGAGGCGGGGCAGGCGGCTGCCGCTCGCATGGGCGATCTCCTGGCCCGGGTGCTTCGGGACGTCTGATGACCGGCGACGGGGGTCCACTCTTGGGCGATGGTCTCATCGCGCGGGCGCTTGCCTGGGCGGATGAGGATCCGGACGACCGCACCCGCACCGAGCTGCTCGACACCATCGACGCAGCACGGGCGCACGACCCGGCCGCTGAGGCAGAGCTCGCCGACGCCTTCGGCTCCCGCCTCGAGTTCGGCACCGCCGGCCTTCGCGGGCGCCTAGGCCCCGGGCCCAACCGCATGAACCGGGTCGTCGTCATGCAGGCGGCGGCCGGCCTAGCCGAGTACCTGCGCGAACGGGGTGGCGGCGCCGTGGCGATCGGCTTCGATGCCCGCCACAACTCCGACGTCTTCGCGCGCGACTCGGCGATGGTCTTCGCCGGTGCCGGGCTCACCCCGCTCCTCCTGCCCCGGCCGCTGCCGACCCCGGTGCTCGCTTACGCGGTCCGCCATCTGGGCTGCGCAGCGGGCGTCATGGTCACGGCGAGCCACAATCCGCCGCAGGACAACGGCTACAAGGTGTACCTCGGCGAGGGCTCGCAGATCGTCCCGCCCGCGGATGCCGAGATCAGCGCCCTCATCGCGTCCGTCGCAGGCCGGCCCCTGTCGTCCATTCCGCTCGGTGACGACTGGACGACCCTGGGCGACGACGTCCTCGACGACTACGTGGCGCAGGTCGCGACCCTTGTCGGCCGGCACTCGCCGCGCCAGGCCCGTGTCGTCTACACCCCGCTCCACGGAGTCGGCGGCGAGCCCTTCGAGCGCGTGCTCGACCGGGCCGGGTTCCCGGTCGCGATCCGCGTCGATGCCCAGTTCGAGCCCGACCCCGACTTTCCGACGGTCGCGTTCCCCAATCCCGAGGAGCCCGGCGCCATCGACCTCGCGATCGCGGAGGCGAAGCGGGCGTCCGCCGATCTCGTCATCGCGAATGATCCCGACGCGGATCGATGCGCGGTCGCGGTTCCAGAGCCCCTGAAGTCCGGCCCGACCGAGCCGCCCGGGACCCCAGCCCAGTGGCGCATGCTCACCGGCGACGAGGTCGGCTCCCTGCTCGGCTGGTGGATGATCGAGCGCGGCACGACGAGCGGTGTCTTCGCCCGGTCGCTCGTCTCGTCGTCGATGCTCGACGCGATCGCCGCCGCGCACGGCCTGGCAAGCACCCAGACCCTGACGGGGTTCAAGTGGATCGCCCGGGTACCCGGCCTCGAATACGGGTACGAGGAGGCGCTCGGCTACTGCGTCGACCCCCTGCACGTGCGCGACAAGGACGGCATCTCCGCTGCCCTCCTCGTCATCGAGATGGCGTCTGCGCTCAAGGAGCGCGGCCGCTCGCTCACCGACGTCCTCGACGACCTCGACCGCGAGCACGGCGTCCACGCGACGTCGCAGGTCTCCGTCCGGGTGAGCGACCTCGGACGGATCACCGGCATCATGCATCGCCTCCGCACCAGCCCGCCGGCAAGCATCGCCGGCATCGAAGTGCTGGGCATGGACGACCTCGAGCGGCCAGCCGACGGCCTCCCACCCACAGACGGCCTGCGGTTCTCCCTCGCGGGCGGCGCCCGCATCATCGTCCGGCCGAGCGGGACCGAGCCGAAGATCAAGTGCTACCTCGAGGTCATCGAGTATCCGAACGGCACCGGCCTCGAAACGGCTCGGGCATCGGCCACGCGACGGATGGAAGCCCTGCGTGACGCCGTCGCCCCGTGGCTAGAGTGACCCATATGACGGTCACCTTCCCGGCCGCCCTCGCGGGGGCCACCACCTCCGCTGCATCGCTCCGGCAGTTCCTCCACGGACTGCCCGGGGTCGACGAGGTCGGGGCCGCCGGCCGGGCGGCAGCTCTCGGCACGCGATCGGTCAAGGCCGCGTCCAAGGCCTGGGCGATCGACCTCGCGATCCGCATGGTCGACCTCACGACCCTCGAGGGCATGGATTCGCCGGGCAAGGTGCAGGCCATGTGCGCGAAGGCCCTGCGCCCCGACCCCACCGATCCCAGCGCGCCACCGGTGGCCGCCGTGTGCGTCTACGGCGACCTCGTGGCCACGGCTCGGTCGGTGGTCGGCGACAGGGTCCACGTCGCGGCTGTCGCGACCGCCTTTCCGAGCGGACGCGCCAGCCTCGCCGTCAAGCTCCTCGACACCCGTGAGGCAGTGGCCGCCGGCGCCGACGAGATCGACATGGTCATCGACCGCGGGGCCTTCCTCTCCGGCGAGTACCAGCGGGTGTTCGACGAGATCGTCGCGGTCAAGGATGCGTGCGGTGGGGCGCACCTGAAGGTCATCCTCGAGACCGGCGAGCTTCGCACCCTCGACAACGTGCGCCGAGCCAGCTGGCTCGCGATGCTCGCCGGGGCCGACTTCATCAAGACCTCGACCGGAAAGGTCGTGCCCGCAGCGACACCCCCGGTGACCCTCGTCATGCTCGAGGCGGTCCGCGACTTCGAGGCGATGACCGGCCGACTCATCGGCGTGAAGGCCGCCGGCGGCATCCGCACGAGCAAGGACGCCATCAAGTACCTCGTCATCGTGAACGAGACCGTCGGCGATCGCTGGCTCACCCCGGACCTTTTCAGGTTCGGCGCCTCGACCCTGCTCAACGACCTGCTCCAGCAGCGCCAGCGCATGGCGTCCGGCCACTACTCGGGCCCCGACTACGTCACGATCGACTGACAGGACACACGAATGACCTTCGAGTACGCGCCAGCGCCTGAATCCCGTGCAGTGGTCGACATCGCATCCTC
>JBMOKH010000107.1:0-7781 GCA_049315365.1 Candidatus Nanopelagicales bacterium | reverse complement strand
CACCTCCTTGCCGTCGGCACGTCGATGAGCGATTCGACCCTCGTCCATGCGGCGGAGGAGTTCCGTGCGCTCATCGCGCAAACGCAGCAGGTGAGCACGCCGCAGGGCGAGCGGGCCGGCGAGGTGCGGGCGGGAACGGTTGTCCTCACTACGTCGGACCCGGCGCGGGTGCGGTTGCTCGATCGGGCCTTCACAGTGGTCGAGGGAGATGCGGAACTCGGGGTGCGCGAGTCGGCGCGCGATGTTGACGTGCTGCTCGACTGGATCGCCATGCAGGCCTCGAGCGACCTGTCATTCGCCCTCGATGCCCGCTACCGTGCGCTCCTCTCGCCGGCCGATCAGAATCTCGCCGCGCGGCTCATGTCGCTCGCGGACGCTGAAGACCATCCGTCGCGCCTTCGGTCATCAGTGGAGGCCTACCTAGCATCGCTTGGAGCCACTGGCGTCGCGCCCTCTTCGACGATCGCCTGACTCGGCGACTTCGGCATGAAGGCCTCACGCCCCGCCAGCGATTGAACGCGCCTGCCGCCCGCGTCGCGACAGCCTGCGGACCGCTCGCGGGCCGGCGGGCGGTCAGTTACGCCGTGCGCGTTCCTGAAAACGGTGGCAAAATTTTCGAGTGGGAAGAATGCTGGACCCGGATGAGGCGGCGGCGGTGATGCGCGCTGCCGGGGTCGAGCCACTTGCCCCCTATCCGGGCAGTGCCGGCCGGTGGAAATGCCGCTGCGGTCGCTGCGGTCGGGTTGTCTATCCGGAGCACAGGACCGTCAAGCGCGGCCAGGGCGGTTGTGCCTTCTGCGGGCGGGCGGACGCTCTTGCCGCCCTGAGGGTCGACCCGGAGACGGCGGTCCGGGTGATGTTGGGGGTCGGCCTTCGCCCCCTTGAGCCGTACACGACCAGCGTGACCAAGTGGCGGTGCGAATGCCTAACGTGCGGCGAGGTCGTCGTCTCGATGTACTGCTTGGGGCAGCAGGGCCGGGGCTGCGTCGACTGCGGCCGGAAGAGAGGGGCTGCGAAGCGCCGCTTCAGCCATGAGTTCGCGGCCGAAGTCATGCGTGCTGCGGGCCTCGAGCCGCTGGAGCCGTACCGGGGAACGAAGTTGAAATGGCGGTGCGCCTGCGTGTCGTGCGGGGAGGAGGTCGTGATGACGCGAGCCAAGGTCAACGCGAGCGGCCTCGGGTGCCCCCGCTGCGCCTTGCCGAAGACGCCGCCGGCGCAAGACTGACCGGGCTGCCAACAAGACTGACCGGGCTGCCAAGAGATTCGATGTTGGGCGAAGAGTGCGGTCGGCGGCGCGGTCTCACTTGAATCTTCGTTGCAGGCCGACTTGATGTGATGACATCGGTTGTATCGCCCGGTATGGGCGTTAGCGCCCTGATCGTCATCGAGTCCGACAATGTGGATGCGGCGGACAGCCACGATGCGATCCGCACCATCCTCGTTCGATTCCCTGCCGGGTCCGTGCATTCGTGCGCTCCGGTGCCCGCAGCCGTCTGGGACGACCTCGTGGCGGCCCAGCCACATCTCTGGAGTCGCGTCAGGAATCCGGTGGCAGCGTGCCGAGCTGCACCCTAGCCAGCGGGTCGCGACGCAGCGTAGGGTGAAGTGGTCGCTGCTGGAGCAGTGCCAGCGCTCCATCCCCCGTGAGCAGCGGCCGCCCCGGCAGCGACGCTCGTTTGATCGCCCTGATGCGCCGCCACTCCAGCCTATTTCAAGCGGCGTGGGTCGGCTCAGCTTAAGCGAGTGGGATTCCTGAGCGTGGGCCGTCGTCTCCGACGTTGCCCGGCTCGGGCTCGCCGAACGGAACTCAACGCCGGCGTCCACCTGCCTGCCCGCAATCGATGTGCGGCCCCATGCGCGCCCGATCACTCCGGAGATGGTGCGCTATGCGATGGACGAGGCGTGATCGGCCTGCTCGACGTGAAGGCAGCCAGGGGCGGAGTTCCGTACCGAAAACTCCGTTGAGCGGCCGCCTTGTCAACCCGAGGTTGGCGCGGGGACTCCGCTTGGGCTCTCATCTTCCCGGCTGCAGTGACCGAGAACCGTTCTGCCAACTGCGTTCGTCGGTCGGTGACGCAGCATGAACGCGACGGCCGCGCTCAGTGGGATGAGGTTCGGGTCTCTTGGCAAAGGCCAGATTGCTCCTCAGCGTGTTCCTCATTGCGCCCACCGACTCCTGATTGCGTATCGGTGGGCGCGTAGATGAACTCGCCATTCGCAGGGGTGCGCGTCCGCGAGTGGGCAAACCCGAATGGCGCTAGAAGGCGCGTATCGCTCGCACGTTCATGTCAAGGCTCTTTGGATCTGTCAGCCCCGTGTTGGTGGTGTCGCTGACGTAACTGGCCTGCTTGGTGTTGGCCTGCGTGGAGGTCCAGTACGTGCCCTCAAGCCCTCCGACCGCTGCGTAATTCTCATACAGCGCCATCCCCTCACTCAAGGAGGGGAGGTACCAGTCCGTCAGACCGCCGTTGGGCGCCATGGCCGTGAATCCGGCGCCCGAACTGCACTCGCTGGTCGCAGTGATCGACATCGTGTTCTGGAAGCCCGCGCCGATTGCCGCGGCGTTCGAGTTGGGAATCGACGCGGTCGCGCCGGGCCCGACGCAGTACGGCACGAGACCGGCATCGGATGTCTGGGCCTCAAGGTAGGTGCATGAGGTGCCGCAGGGAGCAGCGCTAAAGAATGGTGTCGACGCGACGTAGAAGACAATCCCATTGCCGGGGCCGATGTCGCCGATCGCGCATGCGCCACCTTCGGCGCAGGAGGACGCAGGTGCGGCAGTAACCCCTGACGGTGACGTGGTCGCGTCGTCCTGAACAGCTCCCGACGTGCCAGATGTCGTTGACGAGCACCCGGCAACGCCCGCGCCGACGAGTGCCAGTCCGACGATGAGCAGTCCGAGTCGAGTGCGCATGGCATCTCCAGTCATCCGTGATGCCGTGCTTTTGACAGCGTTCGAGGGTATGACGGATGGTAGCGCCATTGGGTTCCCTGAATCGCCGAGCGGTTTGACGCGTCGACTCGAGCGATGGCCCATTGACAAGGCGACGGGTCGCCGAAGTTGACTTCAGGGGCGGGCATCGCTTCAGTTGCCCGCAGGTCGCGTCAGCTCGCCAGGACAGGACGCGCGAACGAAGGGATGCGCGGTGTCTGGTGATGCGACGTTGAGCACGCCGTTCCTGGTGCTCGAGGTCCTGGGCACGATCACGTTCGCCGTGTCCGGGGTCATGGCTGCCGCGCGGGCGAGCATGGACTGGCTGGGAGCGTTGGTGCTAGCGGTCGTCGTGGCGGTCGGCGGCGGGACGATCAGGGACGTCCTCCTCGGCAACCTGCCCGTGGGCTGGCTGGAGAACAGTTGGCCGGTCCTGGTGGCCGGGGCGACGGCGGTCGTGCTGGTCGCGGTCCTGCGGATCTGGCCGGACACCGACCTCACGTCGTCGACGCCGATCCTCGTCGCGGATGCGGCGGGCCTCAGCGCCTTCGTGATCATCGGGACCCAGATCGGCCTGGATGCAAACCTGCAGCCGTTCATGGCGGTGCTGCTGGGCGTGCTGACCGGGGTCGGGGGAGGGGTGATCCGCGACATCCTCACGGGGACGAAGCCGCAGGTGCTCGTCGGGCAGATCTACGCTGTCGCAGGCCTCGCGGGGGCGGCTTGGTTCGCGATGCTGGAGGGTTTGGGGGTGGACACGCAGGTCTGCGTCTGGACGGCCGTTGGGCTGGTGTTCGCCATTCGCATGATCGCGATTCGCCGCGACTGGCATCTTCCGCGCGTGACGAAACCTGGCAGGCTGGTGCCGTGACGGGCAGCATGCCCGCACGGGGCCGTCTGTTGCGTGGGTCGCCCCAGTAGACCGGGGTCAGTCAGTCGTTCTTGGCATCGACAACACGCTGTCCACGTCTGGCTCAGGCACCCCCGGCACAGTGAACCTGGTGAACAACAGTGCATCCGTGAACCTCAGGGGCCTCCTCAGTCGCGTCATCGTCAATGGGTCCACAAGCCTTGGCCCCGTGGGCGCCACCCAGCTGGCGCCCGGAACCAGGCGCGCCATGAACGCACCGACGAGCGCGGTGCTGTTCGCCGCCGGGCGCACCGCATCCTTCGTCTACGACGGTGGAAGCTTCAAACGATCGTAGGTCGCGTCCGTCGACGGCGCGTTCACCTCATCAGCGCGGAGTATCACGGGCAACTCCGCACCGCGTCACACCTATAATGCCTCCAATATCCACGCAACAACCCTCCATGAGATCGAGGTCCCTCCGTGAAGATCACTCGATGGGCGGGGCTCCTCGCCGCCGCGATCACAGCTATGACATTGATTTCCCCGGCCGTGGCGAACGCGTGCACCCGCATCCTTTGGAATGACAACGGGATCGCGGTGATGGCCAGCCGGAGCATGGACTGGATCGGATCATCCAAGCCCCGACTCGTGGTCCTGCCCCGGGGCATGGAGCGCGACGGGGGCCAGTTCGCGGGGCGACAGGTCGTCACCGAGAACCCTGCGAGGTGGACCTCACGCTTCGGCAGCCTGGTCGTGACCGCGCTCAATGCGGGCACTCCGGACGGCATGAACGAGCGGGGCCTCGCCGTGCACGGGCTGTGGCTCAATGCCACGGACTACGGCCCCCGTGATGCCTCCAAGGGGGGCATCCAGGCAGCGATGTGGCCGCAGTACGTGCTCGACAACGCGGCCACCGTCACTGAGGCGATCGAGCTTCAGTCCCGCATCCAACCGACCAATGTGTACATCCCCACGGATGACGGCGGTTCGGAGCGCGTCCCACTCTCACTAGCCGTGGAGGACGCCTCCGGCGACTCTGCGATCCTGCAGTACATCGGTGGAGAGCTCATCATCCATCACGGCCCGGAGTACCGCGTGCTCTCCAATGACCCACCTTACGACGACGCCTTGGCCGAGCTGGCGAAGTACGACTTCGCCAACGCAACGCGCGATATTCCGCTGCCCGGGAACACGAACCCCATGGATCGCTTCATCCGCGCCAACTTCTACATCGATTTCCTGCGCAAGACCACACCCCGCACTAATCGGGAGGCCGTGGCGTCGCTGATGTCGGTGGCGCGAAATGTATCCGATCCGATCGGCTCCCCTTACTCAACGCCGGGTGTTGTCGATGAGACGGATTACCGCACCCTTGCTGACCTCACGAATCGCGTCTACTACTTCGAGCTTTCCCGTGGCCTGGCGAGCCTGCGCACAGACATGCGGGACCTAGACTTCCGCAAGGGTGCTCCGGTGCTCGAACTCAATCCGAGCAACCCTCGACTGATTGGCAACGTCACCTCGAAGTACGCGATCCCCACATCAGCCCCATTCAGCGGAAGTTGAGCACGATGAAGCGAGCAGTGCTGCCAGCCGTAATCGCTGCGGGCCTGCTGCTCGCAGGCTGCGGCAGCGAAGATGCGTCGACCATCACATTCAGCAGGTATGACGGCACCACGGGCAATATCCATGCGATGAACCCGGACGGCACGAGCGAACGCCAGGTCACGTCTGCTGCTGGAGTGCAGGCCCACAGCACCCTCACCCCCGATGGCCGGACGGTGGTCTACTCCCAGGTGAGTTCCGATGGCTCCTCGATCATGAGCGCGCCTGTCGGCGGCGGCGAGCCCAAGGAATTGAACCGTGGCGCGCAATGGTCGATGGTGCCGCATGTCTCGCCCGACGGGGCCCGGGTCGCCTTCACGAGCGACGCCGATGGCAACTACGAGATCTACACGATGGCGATCGATGGCTCCGACGTGCGGCAGCTCACCTTTACCGATCCACCTACCCAGCATGTGGGACCGAAGTATTCCCCCGATGGCACGCAGTTGCTATACGCGACAGATCAGGACGAAGCGGACCCCGCTAACCAGCAGGACATCTGGCTGATGCCGGTAGCTGGAGGTGCAGCCTCGCGCCTCACCGCCACCATCAACGATCGGGAGAGCCGAGGCTGGTCACCCGACGGTACTCGCATCGTGACCCAAACGGTCACGAACGGCGTGGGCCAGCTCGTGGTGCTCAACGCTGATGGAACCGGACTCCAGCAGATCACGGACTTCCCGGCCGACACACCCGTCTTCACTCCCGGCGGCATCTTCCCTGCCATGGCCGGCGCCGTGACGCCTGCGTGGTCACCGGACGGCGACTGGATCGCCTTCGCCAGCAACCATGAGGGCAACTACGACATCTACCTGGTTCGCCCTGATGGCTCGGAGCTGAAACGGCTGACTCAGTCGCCAGAGCCAGAGCTCTCCGTGAGCTGGGGTCCGCTTCGATCTGCTGGCTGAGGACTTCAGGACTGCTCGAGGATGGTGAGGCTGCCGGGGCCGGTGGCACTGGCGTTCACGTGCTTAACGGTTCGAGCCGCTGCAGCACCTCGGCGGCATCTTGCTCGTCGATGAGGTCGTGCGCGAGGGCGACACGGATGGTCCAGGCAAATGGCCCGGTGTGGTCGCAGATCACCGAACGCGACCCACCGCCCTCGATACACGCCGATCGTCCCAAGCTCGGAACGTCACAGCGCTGACGCTGATGAGAACGCGGTGGAGAAGGGTGCATACCGGCTTCGCGCGAACACGCCAGCGTTTAACGCGACCGCCCATAAAGCCACCTACGTCTGCAGGGGAGGGCGTGAGTGGGCGGATTCAAGTAGACAGCGCAACGATCTCGGCTAGTTTCTCTTCTGGCATCAGCGAATCTGTCAAACCAGTACCTGTCTGACGGCACGATTTCTTCGTCGACCGCTGTACTTGCCTCAACATTCTCAACGATCAAGTGGGTATTTTCACTACTCGTGTACGGAGTGATTTGTGTTGGCATTGTCTTGCGGATAGTCGGGGCACTGAAGAGTCGAAGCCAGCACTAGAACCGAGTCGGTGCAGAGCAAAAGCCCTCTGGACTGCATCCCCCGGGAGCGAGGCAAAATCCGATGCCGAGGCGATGAGAGGGCAGGGCGTCACTGGCGAGTCGAGCCGAGCCTTCCTGCCCGTTCTCGAATCCGGCATCCCTGTGCACGCTCTTGAATCTCACGTGCCTGGTGGCGGTGTGGCCCCTAGCGGTCAGGCAGCAGTAGGAGCACGGATACCGTCTCTAGCCGACACTTCGTCCGGTTGCGATCCCAGCGCAGGGTGCTACCTTCAGGCGTCTCGCAACGAGGCATGACTACGAGCAAAACATTGGAGTCAACCCTATGACAATAAAGCCATGGCAGATCGTCGCGCTTGCAACGCTGTGCTTCATCCAAGCGGCGCACCTGCTGACTGAGATCCTCGAAGATCTTATGGTCAGTGCCAATCCGGCGAGTGCGACTGCTTTGGCAGAGATGGGATTTCGCGCATCGGACTCAGGTCCTGATGTCGCGAGCGTGTACGACTATCTCGCCAATTCGCAGTTCATTTTCACCATCACGGCGGTAGTGATTTTCATGTTCGGCTTTTTGCTCTATCGCGGTGAGTACTTGCCGGCAGTGCGCTTGACGGGAACGATCTTCTTCGCTGTAGGCGTCATGGGTCAACTGTTTTCGCCAGCTACAGCTAGTGGTACTCCGGTACATGCAGAACTTGCTGACCTCATGTCCACCGGTCTTTCCGCCCTCCTGCTCCTTGGGTTCATTGCTCTCTTTTTCGGTAAGCCGGCGCAGTGGGTGAAGGAGCACGCGAACAGTTGAGTTCGTCCTCAAAACGTTAGCCTGACGCCCCGTCGAGGGAACCGTTCATCATCGGGATTTCTTCGGCGGGGATCGCGTTTGACTGTACCTTCCATTCCTTGCCGCAT
>JBMOKH010000106.1:0-7795 GCA_049315365.1 Candidatus Nanopelagicales bacterium | reverse complement strand
TGACGAGGTTGAGCCCTGAGTCGCCGTCGGTGAGATCGATGACGTCGGCGATGCCCTGGAGCTTCTTGCTGAGCACGAGGTCCTTGATGCGCTCGGTGACCTTCTCGGGACCGACGCTCATCGGCAACTCGGTCACGACGATGCCCCTGCGGCGTGGGCTGACCTGCTCGACCCGGGTTCGCGCGCGGACCTTGAAGGTGCCGCGGCCGGTCTCGTAGGCGTCGCGAACTCCGTCGAGGCCGATGATGACCCCGCCGCCGGGGAGGTCCGGCCCCGGGATGAAGCGCATGACGTCAGCGAGCGAGGCGTCCGGGTGCCTGACGAGGTGACGCGCTGCGCCGATGACCTCGCCGAGGTTGTGCGGGACGAGGTTGGTGGCCATGCCGACGGCGATGCCTGCGGCGCCGTTGACGAGCAGGTTGGGGATCGCTGCGGGGAGGACTGCGGGCTCGGTCTCGCGACCGTCGTAGTTCGGGTTGAAATCGACGACGTCCTCATCGAGGCTCGCGGTCATGCTGAGCGCGGCGGCGGCGAGCCGGGCCTCGGTGTAGCGCATCGCAGCCGGTCCGTCGTCCGGCGAGCCGAAGTTGCCATGGCCGTCGACCATGGGCAGTCGCAGGGAGAAGGACTGCGCCATGCGAACGAGCGCGTCGTAGATCGCGGTGTCGCCGTGGGGATGGAGCCGGCCCATCACCTCGCCCACGACGCGGGCGCTCTTCACGTGCCCGCGGTCGGGTCGCAGTCCCATCTGCGCCATCTGGAACAGGATCCGGCGCTGCACCGGCTTGAGTCCATCGCGGGCATCGGGGAGCGCGCGCGCGTAGATCACCGAGTAGGCGTACTCGAGGAAGGAGGATCGCATCTCGTCGGAGACGTCGATATCGACGATCCTGCCGTCGCCGGGCGACGCTGATGCGGTCCGCGAGGAGCGCCTGGCCATGATGGTCCTTCCGTGGGGGTGGTGGGCCTATTGTCCCGGGGAGGCGTAGCCCGGCCCTGCTCCGACACGGGCCACCGCACGCGCCGCGGACAGCGATGCCCGGCCGAGGCACTCTGCGAGGTCCATGCGGGCAATCCAAGACGGCAGGAACCCCGCGGCGAATGCGTCGCCGGCACCGGTGGTGTCGACGACCGTGACGTTGACGGCATCGGTCTTGCGCCGGACCCCCGAGCGCTGGGCGATCGAGCCGAGATGCCCGCGCTTGACGACGACGGTCGGCACCCGTCCAGCGAGCGACGAGAGGGCGAGGTCGGGGTCGGTCAAACCGGTGAGGATGGATGCCTCGGCGTCGTTCGCGATGAGCAGGTCGATGACGAGGAGGGCCGGGTCAAGCACGGCCGGATCATGCGAGAGCGGGGCTGCCGAAGCCGGGTCGAGGCTGGTGGTCATGCCTGCCTCGTGCGCCAAGTGAAGGGCGCTCATCCCGACGGCGCGAGTGGCAGCGTTCAGGAGGGTGTACCCGGACAGGTGCAAGTGGTCCCCAGCCCGAAAGGATGAGATGGGCAGGTCTTCGACGGTGAGTCGGGCGTTCGCGCCGGGGTCCGGCAGCATCGTGCGCTCGCCTCGCTCGTCGACGATGATGACGCAGGCTCCGGTGGCGAATCCGTCGATCGTCGCCAGCGCACTTCTCACCCCGATCGCCTTGAGATCCGCCTCGACGAGGGCTCCGAACGGATCGTCGCCGACGGCCCCGATGAGGGTGACGTCCCGTCCGTCATGGGCCAGCCATCGGGCGGTGTTGGCCGCGGCGCCCCCGGGCTGGATGCTCACCTTTGCGGGGGTGTCGCTCGCATGGTTGAGCGGCTCGCCGACGATGGCCGTGACGTCGACCATCACGTCGCCGAGGAGGAGAAGCCGTGCGGTCATGCGGAGCGTGCGCTCCGAGCCACGGCAATCTGCGCGGCGAGGTCCGCGTTGTGGACGATGATCCGCTCATTGGCGATGAGGCTCGCGCCATGGGTGGCCCGGTGGAAATGATCGAGGAGGAAGGGCGTGACGCCCTTGCCGACGATGTTCCTGGCGGACGCGAGCCGCAACCCCTCGTGCAGTACCCGGTCGTGCAGGTCGGGGTCGAGCTGGTCGGACTCGGCGAGGGGATACGCGACGACGAGGGCAGACTCGATGCCGAACTCCCGCCGCGCATGCATGATCGCGGCGACCTCGTCCGGGGTCGAAACCGCCCAGTCGACCACGTGGCCGCTGTCGCTCAGGTAGAAGCCTGGGAAGACGTTCGTCCCGTAGCCGAGCACTCCCACATTCAGGGTCTCGAGGCGCTCGAGGGTGGCGCCGACATCGAGGATGGACTTCACGCCCGCGCAGACGATCGTCATGGGCGTCGTGCCCATGGTCGTGAGGTCGGCGGACTCGTCCCAGCTCTCGCGGGCTTCGCGATGGACGCCTCCGAGCCCGCCGGTGGCGAAGACCTCGATGCCCACCCGCGCCGCGATCTGGCTCGTCGCCGCGACGGTGGTCGCGCCGTTGCCGCCCCGAGCCGCCACGGTCGCGATGTCGCGGACCGACACCTTCACGACGTCGTCGCGATTGGCGACCTGCTCGAGCAGGTCGGGCGACAGCCCGATGTGGACGACGCCGGAGAGCATCGCGATGGTGGCGGGCACGGCGCCGCCGGCCCGGACGATGTCCTCGACCTCAATGGCGACGCGCAGGTTCTCCGGCCTGGGCAGGCCGTGGCTGATGATCGTTGACTCGAGCGCGACCACGGGCCTGGACTCCGCGAGAGCGCTGGCGACCTCGTCGGCGACTCGGATGAATTGGTTCACGGGCTCCACCGTAATCGCTTGGATAGGCGTGCGGGACGAGGAGGGACCCCTGCCCGGGCGAGACTGGACGATGCTAGGCGGCGGCCTCGCCGATGCAGGTGACAGGATGGGTGCATGGCGGAGCTTGACGAGCAGTTGCGTGGCGACATCCAGCGCAGTGGGTACTACCCGGACCTGGTGGCCGATGCACTGAACACGTCCCTGGCCGGCGAGCCGCTCAAGTCCTACCTCGTCCATCATGAGGCGACCTTCGACCACGATGAGCTCCGCCGGCATGTCACCGTCCTCGCGCTCACGCCGACCCGCCTGATCGTCGGCCACACTGACGAGCACGGGATCGACGAGACCACGCCAGTCCCCTTCGCGACCGCCTCCACCGAGGCTGTGAGGCTCGAGCGCGTCGACTCGGTCGTCGTGACCCGAGTCGTGAGCGATCCAGCGAAGCACGAGCCCGGTGGCCGTACCGCCGAGGTGGTCATCACGATCGGCTGGGGCGCGGTGAGCCGGATCGACCTCGAACCGGCTACGTGCGGCGACCCCCAGTGCGACGCAGACCACGGCTATACCGGGACCTCGAGCAACGACGACCTGTCGGTGCGCGTCTCGGAGGTCGCCGATGGCGCCGAAGTCGTGGGCCAGGCCCTTGCGTTCGCGTCAGCACTCTCGCAGGCAACCGCAGCGCGACTGCGCTAGCGGCACGTCAGCCCCGGAGCATGGCGCATCAGGCAGGACTCGTTGACGTCCTGGGCTCGGCGGCCGCTGGACTCGGAGTCCGTGGTTTCACCGACACCCTCGGCTTCGGCGATGTCCAGCATGCCGTCATCTGCCTGGTCGATGGACTCGGCTGGCGACTGCTCCAGGAGCATGGCGAGCACGCCCCGACGTTGACAGCGGCCCCCGGTCGTTCGATCGACTCCGTCTTTCCGACCACGACCCCGTCCGCGCTCGGGTCGATCGGAACCGGGCTCCTCCCCGGCGCGCACGGCCTCGTTGGTGCATCGTTCTTCCTTCCGGAGACCGAGCAGGTGCTCTCTCCTCTCCACTGGGATGCCGCCACGTCCCCGATCGCGGTGCAGCCCGAACCGACGATCTTCGAGGTCGTTGCGCGCCAGGGTGTCGTCGTCTCCAGCATCGGACCGGTCGCCTATGGCGAGTCCGGCCTCACGCGGGCTGTCCTGCGTGGGGCGCAGTACCGGCCCGCCGAGGACATCCCCCAGCGGGTTCAGGCGCTTCAGTCAGCGACGAGCGGGGCCGGTCGCACGCTCACCTACGTGTACTGGGCAGAGGTCGATCGTGTCGGCCACGCGAGCGGAGTGGGCAGCAAGGCGTGGCATGAGGCGGTGCGCCGCGCGGACGGCCTCGTCGCCGGCCTTCAGTCAATCCTCCCGCGGGACTCCGCGATGCTCGTCACGGCGGATCACGGGATGGTGAACTGCCCGCCCTCGAGCCGGATCGCCATCGAATCCCATCCCGATCTCGTCGCGGATGTCCTGACGATCGCGGGCGAACCTCGGGTGCGGCATGTCTACGCGCGTCCAATGCACGTGGGCGACGTCGCAGCGCGTTGGGCAGCGCGCCTCGGCGAGCATGCTCGTGTCTTCACGAGGGACGAGATCGTGGCCGAGGGTCTCTACGGGCCCACGGACGATGCACTGGCCGAGCGAATCGGCGATGTGGTCGCAGTGGCGCAGGGGAGCACCTCATTGACGAGCCGTCGCGACACCCGCGTATCGTCGCTCATCGGCCAGCACGGCGCTCTCACCGCGGCTGAGTGGGAGATCCCTGCGGTGATGTTTCGCGGTGAGGCCCCGGGCTGAACCGGTATGGGAGGATGCGGCGTGGCCGAGCTTGTCTTCTACGCCGGGACGATGGACTGCGGAAAGTCCACGCTCGCTCTCCAGACCGACCACAACCACTCCTCGCGCGGTCGCCGGGGGATTGTCTTCACTCGGCTCGACCGGGCGGGGAATTCGGTCCTGTCCAGCCGTCTCGGTCTTGAAGTGCCCGCGATCGAGGTGACCGACGAACTCGACTTCCGCCAGTTCGTGGTCGACCGGCTCTCGGCAGGGGGTGCACTCGACTACCTCATCTGCGATGAGGCGCAGTTCTACTCCGCTGAGCAGGTCGAGCAACTGGCGGCGGTCGTCGACGACCTTCGCATCGATGTCTACGCATTCGGGATCATGACCGACTTCAGGACCAGGCTGTTCCCCGGATCGGGACGGCTGGTCGAATTGTCGGACCGAGTGCAGGTGCTGCAGGTCGAGGCACTGTGCTGGTGCGGGGCGCGAGCGACCCACAACGCCCGCACCGTCGGAGGGTCAATGGTCGTCGAGGGCGATCAGGTGGTGGTGGGGGATACCGGCGCGACCGCAGTGTCAAGCGCAGTGGCCTATGAGGTGCTGTGCCGCCGTCATTACCGGGCTAGGCGGACAGCAGCTACCGCCGGCCAGGAGCACATGTCATCGCAAACCCTCCCGTTCACCACAGGACCCGACTAGCTCTCGTCGCCCCGTGTCGCCCCGAAGAGAATCTCGTCCCAGCTCGGCACGCTCGCCCGCCGGGATTTCGGCTTGGGCTTCGGCTTGCCGCCTGAGTTCGGCGGCTCCTCGCGGGGCAGTGCGACCGTTGGCTGGTGCGCCGTGCCGCGGGATGCCGTGGACTCCGCAGCCGACTGGCGGGCCTGCTGTTCGCGGACCTGAAGCTCGCGCGCCTGCTGTTCGCGCAGCTCGAACTCGCGCTCGCGAAGTTCCTGCTCGCGCCGCTGGTGCTCGCGAAGTTCGTGCTCGCGCAGTTCATGCTCGCGCCGCTGGTGCTCTCTCAGTTCGTGCTCGCGAAGCTCGCGCTCGCGCAACTGGTGCTCGCGAAGCTCATGTTCGCGAAGCTCGTATTCGCGGCGCTCCTGCTCGAGGAGGCGCTCCTCCTGGTCGAGCCGGCTCTCGACGGCTTCGCGGTCGAAGAAAGGATCGCGGTCGACGAAGGGATCGGCGTCGAGCTCGGGTGCGGTCGGCAGGGAAACCAGGTGGGGGCGACCTTCGCTGGGAGCGGCATGGGCGCTTGCATCCTCGACGTCGTGGACCGACGTCATTGCCGGGGTTGGAACGCGCACGTCGTCGATCGGCTCGAAGCCGACCCCCATAAGCCGGCGGGCGGCCTCGTCGATGGGGTGCAGGTTACGGCCGGCATTGTCATAGGTCCACGAGGCTTGGACCGGCCCGCGGGAGGTGGTGAATGAGGCCGTCACGATCCACTTGCCGTCATCGCGGCGCCGGGCATCCCAGGCGACGGACGCGCGGATCATTCCCTCGTCCCATAGCACCCGCGCCACGGTGTCTGCGAGCGTGACGCCGACACCGGTCACTGCGCCGCCGGATCGCCTCACCTCGACGGCCTGTGCGAGTTGAGCCACGTAGGCGCGCTCGGCGAGCAGGGGCCCCGCGTAGCGCTCCACCTTGTCGAGCGGCCAGCCCGTCTCCGCTGCGACTGCCTCCGCGGAGGAACCGGCGCGAACGCGCGCCTGAATCTCCTTGGGGCTCAGCGGTTCCAGGACGATCTCCAGCCATTTTCGGCACCCGGGGCCACCGAGAGCACGGCACGCCCCTTGCGCGCCGCCCCTAACGTACCGCGTCTAGTCGTTCAACCGCGGGACATCAGCGGGCGTCGTCGCGAAAGGCCCCGGGTGCCGGGCCCGGGATGGGGTCGGCGTTGAGGGGTGCTCCGGGCGGACCCTCGTGGTATGGCTGGACGGAGCCGATGAGAAGCCGCCGGGTCGAGGCGATGACGATGAAGGCGATGGCCGCTCCCGCCATTGGAAGTGCGAAGGCCACCGTCGTGCCGGAGCTGTCGATGGCAATGCCGGCGAGCGCCGTGCCCGCGGAGAACCCGAGGGCCAGCCCCGAGTTGCTCCAGGTGAGCCCCTCGGTGAGGAGAGTGGCGGGGACGAGGCGTTCGGCGAGCGAGAAGCCGGAGATGAGTGCGGGGGCGACGGCCGCCCCGGAAATGAAGGTCGCGATGGCGAGTGCCGGGACCGACCTGATGAACGGCATGGGAATGAGGACGAGGGCTAGGACGAGGCAGCAGATCATGGCCTGGGTCGGCAGCCGGATTCGCCAGTGGCGGGAGCCGAACCACAGGCCGCCAACGAGGGATCCGAGGGCCCAGATCGCCAGGACGTAGCCGCCCGCGGCCGGCGTGCCGGCGCGCATGGTGAAGGCGATGGCGGAGACCTCGAACGATCCGAAGACGAAGCCGGTGCCCATCGCTGCGAGGACGACGGGGAGCAGGCCCGGAAGCTTGATGGCGGAGCCGCGGTGCTCGGTTGTGCGGGGCAGGGTCGATGAGGCCGGTGGCTCGGTGGCCCGTTGCGCTGACAGGAGCAGCCCGCCGATCACCGTCAGGGCTGCAGCGAGCACGAGGGGCGAGGCGAGCGAGAGGCGAACGGCCAGGGTGGCGACGAGGAGCGGCCCGATCGTGAAGATGAGCTCGTCGACGATGCTCTCGACAGCGAAGGCGCTTCGGAGCATCGGCGAGGATTCCTGGCCGAGTCGGCCGATCGTGTACGCCCAGCGTGCGCGCACGATGGCGCCGATGGCCGGTTGGCTCGCGCCCGCGACCGCGACCGCGAAGGCCTGAACGACGACAGGGAGCCCGGACTCGACGGTGAGGATGAACGCGATGAGCGCGATGGCGTGGACGGTGACGAGGATGGGGATGACCCGGTGCTGGCCGTGTCGGTCGACGAGCCTGCTCGTCCACAGTGCGCAGCCCGCCGCCGGAAGCTGGAATGCTGCCGCGAGAAGCCCGGCCACGGCGTACGAGCCGGTGACGCCTGAGATGTACACGACGATGCCCAGGCCGATGATCGACAGTGGGAGCCGCGCGATGAACCCGGCCGACGAGAACCGGAGGGTACCCGGGATGCGGAGTACCTCGCGGTATGTGGTGAGCACGATCCCGCACGGTACTCCCTCTCGTCCCCGGTTGCCGGCCAGTGCCTTGCCGCCGGGCGGAAGAG
>JBMOKH010000403.1:0-1777 GCA_049315365.1 Candidatus Nanopelagicales bacterium | reverse complement strand
CGGGTCGCCACCATCGCCCACACGCACACAAGTGCGAATGCAGCGACGGCCCCCATGACTTTCACGGGCATCAACCCGGTGGCATCGCCGACGGCCCCGATGGATAGCGCCATTGCGGCAGTAGGAAAGACGAAACTCCACCAGCCGATGTGAAACGGCACGCCACCGGACCGATGCAGTCGCCTGAGTTCGAGAAGGGCGAACGCCGCCCACCACAGGCCGAACGCGATACCCATCGTCGCGATCGCAGTGCCAATCCAAATGGCCTGAGGACCCCAAAGATCGCCCACCACCCCTGCCTGGAGTAGGCGCAAGGTTGAAGCGCCGAGCAACCCAGCCGGAGCGAGCGGGACCCACAGGCTAGGTGCCATGAGCGCTGAGGCTGGGGGGCACATCACCACTCTCGCGACGATCATGGCGAACACGGCGAGAAACAGGAAGGCGCCAATGCCCAGAAAGGCAAAGCCGACGAGAACGAGAACCGAGGCTGTGCCTGGATTCGCGAAGACAAGGGGGGTTATTGCCAGCGGTACCAGCAGATTCATGGCCGGGGGGATGAGCCAGCCCCCGTGCACTGAAGCCAGCCCTATTTCTCCCCGGCTGGTGAGCACTGCCCACATGATGCCCAGGCCCAGGGCGAGTGCGGCGCCGAGGGTGAGAAGAATGGCGTCGATCCAAAGGGCGATTGTCGTGCCGACGAGCATCGGGCCGACAACACCGCATGCGCCCGCGAGCAGGAGAATGCCCGCGGGGAAGGTACCGAGCATCGGCCCGGTTGACGGGTCGGCGATCTCCGCTCGAAGGCTCTCGGGATGGAATACTCGCCTGACATACCGGGGGATGAGCGCCACGGCGAAGGCGATTGCCACGATGAGCACCGCGGCCGCGATGACGTTGATCCATGCTGCCTGCCACGTCGCCGCCTCGTTGGACAGCACGACTGCGAGGCCAGCGCTCCCCATGACCGAGCCGAACCATGCGGGGTGCGCATGGATCGAACCGGCCGGAAAGCTCTTCAATAGAGGAGATCTCGAGTGAGGTCGGCGGTCGACTGAGCGCCGAGTAGGGTCATGGAGCGTTCGAACTCCTCCCTGAGGATTCGGAGAACGGCCACGACATCCTGTTCGCCGCCGACTCCCAAACCCCATAGCGGGGCGCGACCCACGAGTGCGGCATCCGCGCCGAGGGCGATCGCCTTTGCCACATCGAGTCCGGTGCGAATTCCGCCATCGACGAGCACCGCGCCGCGACCAGCGACCGCATCGACGACGGCTGGGAGCGCCCGTGCGGTTGCGACGGAAGTGTCGAGTTGCCGTCCGCCGTGATTGGAGACGATCACACCAGCGGCTCCGAGCTCCAACGCCTTGAGTGCGTCATCCGCTCGGACGAGGCCCTTGACGATGACAGGCAATGGGGCATTGGCAACGACGGTCGTCAGGGTTTCCCATGACATGTCGTGATCGAGCGACGACCACAACGGCGCCAGGCGCGCGTCGGTGGCGCCTGCCTCGACGGCACATGGCACGGTGCCGCGGCCTCGTAGCGAGAACCCGGTATGCAGGTCTCGGTCACGCTGCCCGAGGACGGCGAGATCGACCGTCATAACGATCGCTGAAGCACCGGCTTCGGCCGCCTTGGCCATGAGCGCGGTGTTCAGCCCCGTGTCGGTGAACACGTAAAGCTGGAACCACCACGAGAGGTCATCGATGGCAGCGAGATCTGAGAATCCGCTCGTGGCAAAGGTCGAGTGGGTGTAGCGGACGCCCGCTGCTGCGCA
>JBMOKH010000105.1:0-7804 GCA_049315365.1 Candidatus Nanopelagicales bacterium | reverse complement strand
CTGAAGTTCTGGATCCCCGGGGGCTCATCGGTCCCGATGCTCGTCGAGGAGCACCTCGACCTGCCGCTCACCTACGAGGACATGGCGGGTGCCGGCACGATGCTCGGGACAGGCACGCCGATGGTCTTCGACGAGACGGTGAGCGTCGTGAAGGCGGTGACCCGCTGGCTTGAGTTCTACAAGCACGAGTCATGCGGCAAGTGCACCCCCTGCCGCGAGGGCACCTACTGGATCACCGGGATGCTCGAGCGCTTCGAGCACGGTCACGGGCATGAGGCCGACGTCGAGAAGATCGCCCACGTATGCACGCAGATCGCCGGACGCTCGTTCTGCGCCCTCGGCGATGCTGCCGCCACCCCTTACCCGGCGGCCCTGAAGTACTTCCGCGACGAGTTCCTCGCCGCGACCCACACCTCGGCCGACGAGCAATTCGACCCGGTCGCGTCGTATCTCTTCGCAGGGGCAACACGATGACGATGACGAGCAATGCCGGATCCGATCTCGCTGCGGTCGAGATGGTGAGCGTGACCGTCGATGGGGTGACCATTGAGGTCCCCAAGGGCACGTTGGCGATCCGGGCGGCAGAGCTTCTGGGCGTTGAGATTCCCAGATTCTGCGACCACCCGCTCCTCGACCCGGTTGCGGCCTGTCGTGCGTGCCTCATCGAGGTCGAGGGCATGCCGAAGCCGGCACCTGCCTGCGCCCAGGTCGTCACCGACGGCATGAGCATCCGAACGCAAATGTCCTCGCCGGTCGCGCGAGAGGCGCAGGAGGGCGTGCTCGAGTTCCTCCTGCTCAACCATCCCCTCGACTGCCCGGTGTGCGACAAGGGGGGCGAATGTCCGCTGCAAAACCAGGCGATGTCGGTCGGGCGCCCCGAGTCTCGGTTCGACGGAGACAAGCGGGTCTTCGACAAGCCGATCAACGTGAGCGCAGAGATCCTCCTCGACCGGGAGCGCTGCGTGTCATGTGCGCGCTGCACCCGGTTCGCCGACCAGATCGCCGGCGATCCGATGCTCGAACTCCTCGAGCGCGGAGCGAAGCAGCAGGTCGGCATCGCCGCTGATCAGCCCTTCGACTCCTACTTCTCCGGCAATACCGTGCAGATCTGCCCGGTCGGGGCGCTCACGAGTGCGGCCTACCGATTCCGGGCCAGGCCCTTCGACCTGGTGTCCGTCCCCACCACCTGCGAGCACTGCGCATCGGGCTGCTCCCTTCGCACCGACTACCGCAGGGGCACCGTCACCCGCCGTCTGGCGTGGGATGACCCCGCGGTGAACGAGGAATGGAACTGCGACAAGGGACGGTTCGCTTTCCCCTACCTCCGCGAGGGCCGCATCACCGGCCCAATGGTCCGTGAGGACGGTGAACTGCGCCCGGCATCCTGGCCGGAGGCGCTGGACGCTGCCGCTCGGGGCCTTGCCGCGGCCGGCTCGTCTACCGGCGTCCTCGTCGGCGGCCGTGCGACCTTCGAAGATGCCTACGCCTACGCACGCTTCGCCCGGGTGGCGCTCGGCAGCGACAACATCGACTTCAGGGTCCGCGAGAGCTCAGGCGAGGAGGCCGCGTTCCTCGCTGCCGTGATCGCCGGCTCCCCGGTGACGACCACGTACGAGTCACTCGAGCAGGCGCCGATCGTCATGACCGTCGCGCTCGAGCCCGAGGACGAGTCCCCAATTGTGTTCCTGCGCCTTCGCAAGGCCGCCCGAGCCGGTCGAACGAGGATCGTGAGCGTCGGGGCCGTCGCGACCAAGGGACTTTCCAAGGTTCGCGGTGAGCTCATCGCGTCCCTGCCCGGCGGCGAGTCCAAGGCGCTCCGGGACCTTCCCGCCGACATCCGCAGCGCCCTCGGTCAGCCGGGGGCGGTCATCCTCGTCGGGGAGCGCATCGCGGCAGTCGCCGGCGGGCCCTCAGCGGTCGCTGCGCTGGCAGCCGAGACGGGCGCATCGCTCGCCTGGGTGCCGCGCCGAGCGGGGGAGCGCGGCGCTCTCGACGCAGGTGCCCTGGCCGGACTGCTCCCGGGCGGTCGCCAGCTCCTTGATCCCGCCGCGCGCAGCGAGGTTGCCGCAGCATGGGACATTGACGCCGATGAGCTCCCCACCGACGTCGGCCTCGCCGGCGAGCAGTTGCTCATGGCCGCGCGCGAAGGACGCCTCGCGGCTCTCATCACGGGCGGGGTCGAGCTGGCCGATTACCCGGACCATGACCTCGCCGAGGCAGCCATCGAAGGGGCAGGCTTCGTCATCGCCCTCGAGAACCACCATTCGGCGATCACCGAGCGCGCCGATGTCGTGTTCCCCGTCGCGGTTGTTACCGAGAAGTCCGGGACCTTCCTGGACTGGGAGGGCAGGCCCCGTCCCTTCGGACAGGTCTTCCGCGACTCCCTTGCGCAGAGCGACGCGATGGTCCTCGGCATGATCGCGACCACGATGGAGCGACGCCTCGGCGTGCACGATGTTGCCGGCATCCGTCGTGAACTAGGGGCCCTTGGCCCGTGGGGTGGCCAGCGCGCCGCGGCACCCGCACAGGCCGCCGCGATAACTCCCGACGATGGCGACCGACTCGTGCTGGTGGCCTGGCGTGCGCTCATCGATGCGGGCGTCATGCAGGATGGCGAGCCCTTCCTCGCGGCAACCGCGCGGCCCGTCGTCGCAGCGATGTCCGCCAGCACCGCGGCCTTGATCGGCAATCCTGCCGCCGTGATCGTGACCGGGCCCAAGGGCAGCGTCGAAGTGCCGGTACAGGTCGGCGAGGCCATCGATGGCGTCGTGGTCCTGCCGCTCAACTCACCAGGCTGCTCGGTCTACCGGGATCTCGGGGTTCGCATCGGCGATGCCGTGAGCGTCCGCGCGGCCGAGGCACGCGAAGGAGGAAGGTCATGACCGATCCCACGTTCGGCCCCTTCGGCCTGGACCCTTGGTGGCTCGTCATCGTGAAGGTGCTCGGCATCTTCGTCATGCTCGTCCTGCTCACCCTCTTCACCATCTGGTGGGAGCGACGGGTGGTCGCGCGCATGCAGCACCGCGTCGGGCCCAACCGCGTCGGCCCCTTTGGACTCCTCCAGTCCCTCATGGACGGCATCAAGTTGGCGCTCAAGGAGGAGATCATCCCGAAGGGGGCGCATCTCGCCGTCTACTGGATCGCCCCGGTCATCTCGGCCACCACCGCGTTCATCGCGTTCGCCGTCATCCCCTTCGGGCCGACGGTGTCCATCTTCGGCGTCGAGACCCCGCTCCAGCTCACCGACTTCCCGGTGTCGGTGCTCTACGTCCTTGCGATCGCCTCCATCGGCATCTACGGAATCGTCCTTGCGGGGTGGGCCTCGGGCTCCACCTATCCGCTGCTCGGCGGGCTTCGCTCAAGCGCGCAGATGATCTCGTACGAGATCGCCATGGGACTGTCCTTCGTCGCGGTGTTCCTCTATGCAGGGTCGATGTCGACCTCGGCGATCGTCATCGCCCAGGAGCCGATCTGGTACGCGGTGATCCTGCTTCCGTCCTTCCTCATCTACGTCACCGCAATGGTGGGCGAGACGAACCGGGCACCCTTCGACCTGCCGGAGGCCGAGGGTGAACTCGTCGGCGGATTCCACACCGAGTACTCGAGCCTGAAGTTCGCGCTCTTCTTCCTCGCCGAGTACATCAACATGGTGACCGTCTCCGCACTCGCCACGACGCTCTTCCTCGGCGGCTACATCGCGCCATGGCCGCTTTCCCTATGGGACGGCGCCATGACCGGCTGGTGGCCGATGCTGTGGTGGCTCATCAAGGTGCAGGTCTTCATCTTCATGTTCATCTGGCTGCGCGCGACCCTGCCACGCATGCGCTACGACCAGTTCATGAGGTTCGGCTGGAAGGTGCTCATTCCAGTCTCGATCGTGTGGATTCTCATCGTGGCAACCGCCCGGGTGCTCCGTGACGATGTCGTCCTCACGAACCGTGAATTGCTCATCGGTGGTGCCGCGACGATCGCGATCCTGCTCATCGTCTCGTGGGCATTCCAGTCCCGCTCCGACCGCCGCGCGGCGGCCAGGGCGGCCCGGGAGGAGGCCGAGGCGAACCTCGCCTTCGACCCGATGGCTGGCGGCTACCCGGTGCCACCCATGCCGGGCCAGCAGGCGGTGGGCACATCGCGCCGCGCCCGCGCCGGCGTCACCATCGTGCAGGACCGAAGCGACGTCACCCAGGAGGCCATCGATGGCTGAACTACCCCAGGCCGCCCGCGGCTTCGGGGTCACCTTCTTCACGATGTTCAAGAAGGTGGTCACCGAGCAGTATCCCGAGGACCGGGACAAGTACCCGCCGAAGCCGCGCTTCCATGGTCGGCACCAGCTCAATCGGTGGGCTGACGGCCTCGAGAAGTGCATTGGATGTGAGTTGTGCGCATGGGCCTGCCCGGCGGATGCCATCTTCGTCGAGGGCGCCTCGAACAGCGAGGAGGAGCGATTCTCCCCGGGTGAGCGCTACGGGCGGGTGTACCAGATCAACTACCTGCGCTGCATCTTCTGCGGCCTGTGCATCGAGGCGTGCCCGACCCGCGCCCTCACGATGACGAACGACTACGAGCTTGCCGACTCGAGCCGTGCCTCGCTCATCTACGAGAAGGTCGATCTCCTCGGGCCGATGCTGCCCGGCATGCTGCCCGCTCCGCACCCGATGGTGCCCGGACTCACCGACACCGATTACTACGCGGGTAAGGTCAAGGGCTCGGTTCCGGCGCAGGCGGCCGGCCGGTCAGAGGCCGACGTCAGCGAGGCAACCTCGTGAGCGGCGAGGACTGGGTGTTCTGGATCAGCGGCACCTTCGCCGTCATCGGCGCGCTCGGGCTCGTGCTCTCGCGCAAGGCAGTGCACAGCGCGCTTTGGGTCGCGTTCACGATGATCAACCTCGCGGTCCTCTACATCGCGAATTCGGCGCCATTCCTCGGCATGGTGCAGATCATCGTCTACACGGGCGCGGTGATGATGCTCTTCCTCTTCGTGCTCATGGTCGTCGGCGTCGACTCGTCCGATTCGCTCATCGAAACCCTCAAGGGCCAGCGGATCCCGGCGATCGTGCTCGGCCTAGGCCTGGCCGTCCTGCTCGTCGTGGGGGTGGGCAACGGACTCGTCAACGCCGGGACCGTCGGACTCGTCGAGGCGAACAGCGTTGACGGCGGCAATGTCGAGGGCATTGCCCGGCTCATCTTCACCGACTACCTCATCGCCTTCGAGGCGACCTCGGCCCTGCTCATCACAGCGGCCCTCGGAGCGATGATGCTCGCCCATCGCGAGCGGTGGATACCCCGGGCCTCGCAGGAGGAACTGTCGAAGGCGCGCTTTCGCTCGGGGGTGCATCCGGGCAACCTCCCGACGCCGGGCGTGTACGCACGCCACAATGCGGTCGATACCCCGGCCCTGCTTCCAGATGGCTCGATCAGCGAGGAGAGCATCCCTCGGCCCCTTCAGGCGCGAGGCGATGCCCGCGCCGTCGATCACCACGAGGTCAACGAGATCAAGGAGGTCGACTCACAGTGAATCCGTCCAACGTCGTCATCCTTTCCGCGATCCTGTTCTCGATCGGCGCGGTCGGCGTACTCGTGCGGCGCAACGCGATCATCGTGTTCATGTGCGTTGAGCTCATGCTCAATGCAGCGAACCTCGCCTTCGTGGCGTTCGCCCGCATGAACGGCAACCTTGACGGCCAGGTCGTCGCCTTCTTCGTGATGGTCGTCGCAGCGGCCGAGGTGGTGGTCGGGCTCGCCATCATCGTCACCATCTTCCGAACCCGGAGATCGGCATCGATCGACGAGCCCAACCTGCTCAAGTACTAACGAAAACATCGTGCGACCAGAACACCGCCCGGGAGCATCCGGGCAACTCGACAACGGATAGGACATGAACGTGACGAACGAGGAGGCGCGGTGATCAACGCCGGCGCTGTCGTCTGGGCGGAAGGCGCACCCACGCTTCAGGAGATCATGCCCGCAGAGGGAGTGTTCTCGCTGATCTGGCTGCTTATTGCGCTGCCCCTGTTCGGTGCGGCCGTGCTCCTGCTCGGCGGGCGGCGGACGAACAGGTGGGGCCCGTACCTAGCCGTTCTTACCGTAACAGGATCGGCCGTTCTCGGCATTCTCATGGTCGTCGGCCTCATGGGCCGCGGTGCCGAGGAGCGCTCGATCGGGCAGAGCCTGTTCACGTGGGTGTTCGCCGGCCAGTTCGAGGCAGACATGGCCTTCCAGCTCGATCAGCTCTCGATGGTGTTCGTGCTCCTCATCACCATCGTCGGGGCGCTCATCCACGTCTACTCGCTCGGCTACATGGAGCACGACCCGAACCGGCGCAAGTTCTTCGGGTACCTCAACCTTTTCGTCGCGGCGATGCTGTTGCTCGTGTTGGCGAACAACTACCTGCTCCTGTACGTCGGATGGGAGGGCGTCGGACTGGCGAGCTACCTGCTCATCGGGTTCTGGCAGCACAAGCCCAGCGCCGCCGCCGCAGCGAAGAAGGCGTTCATCATCAACCGCGTCGGCGACGTCGGACTCAGCATCGCGATCATGGTCATCTTCGTCACCTTCGGGTCGGTGACCTTCAATGACGTGTTCGGGCAGGCAAGCGAGGTGAACGAAGGAACCCTCACCGCGATCGGCCTGCTGCTGCTGCTCGCAGCCGCGGGCAAGTCGGCGCAGTTCCCCCTGCAGGCATGGCTGCTCGATGCCATGGAAGGGCCCACTCCGGTCTCGGCCCTCATCCACGCCGCGACCATGGTCACGGCGGGGGTGTACCTCATCGCCCGAAGTAATGCGATCTACGACCGCGCAGTCTGGGCGGCTACCGCGGTAGTGGTCGTGGGCCTCATCACGATCTTCATGGGCGCGATCATCGGTTCAGCCAAGGACGACATCAAGAAGTCGCTGGCGGGCTCGACGATGAGCCAGATCGGCTACATGGTGATGGCTGTGGGCCTCGGGCCCATCGGCTACGTATTCGCGATCTTCCACCTCCTCACCCACGGAGTCTTCAAGGCTGGGCTTTTCCTCGGCGCGGGTTCGGTCATGCATGGCATGAACGACAACGTGAACATGCGACGCTACGGGGCCCTGAGGGCGGCGATGGTCGTCACGTTCATCACCTTCATGGCCGGGTACCTGGCCATCATCGGCATCCCGCCATTCTCCGGATTCTGGTCCAAGGACGAGATCATCCACGCGGCATTCGAGCGCAGCCCGATTATCGGTAGCCTTGCGATCCTCGCGGCCGGAATCACCGGCTTCTACATGACCCGAATGGTCGCGATGACGTTCTTCGGCAAGGCCCGATGGGAGGACGATGCCCACCCGCACGAGTCACCAAAGGTCATGACGGTCCCGCTCATCATCTTGGCCATCGGATCGACGTTCCTCGGCATGGCGCTCCTGTTCTGGGGCAATATCGAAACCTGGCTGGAACCTGTCGTCGGGTTCTCGACGGAGCCCTCGCCGCTGTCGACCTCGGCGGTCATCGCCATCTCGCTCGCGTTCGTCATCGTCGGCTCGGTCATCGGCTGGATCAGCTACGCGCGTCGGGAGGTGCCGATCGTGGCGCCGCGGGGGTCGCTGCTGACCCGGGCTGCCCGCGCTGATCTCTACGGCGATGCGGTGAACGAGGGGCTCATCGTGCGGCCCTCGTACTGGCTCTCCAGGGTGCTTATCTGGTTCGACGGCCGCGTGGTCGATGGACTGGTGAACGGGAGTGCTGCGCTCGTCGGCGGCGCGTCCGGGCGCATGCGCCGGTATCAGTCCGGATTCGCCCGCTCCTACGCCCTTTCCATGGTCGGCGGCACTGTCC
>JBMOKH010000402.1:0-1782 GCA_049315365.1 Candidatus Nanopelagicales bacterium | reverse complement strand
GCCTCGCATTGCCGTCGAGCATCGCCTCGTCGTGGACGATCTGGTAGGCGGTCTCGGGCAGCATCTCGTCGTCGGGGAGGCGATGCCGCGGGACGGACTTTTCCCCTCGGCGGGCGAACATCGGATTGACGGACAGATCCTCGGTTGCTCGTGAAGCGCGGCCGACGTGGTGGATGGGCATGGCTGCTCCTTGGGCTGGGGGTGACAGTCCGAAGTCTTCTCCTCGGTCAGAGCGGTGTCGCGCTGGGCGAGGACGACTTTCGCGGCCTGGCGACCGCATGGCCAGAGGCCGGTTGCCCTCATTCGGAAGGGACCCTACGCTGCGGACGGGTCAACCGTCCGCCATCGAGGAGCCAGGCATGCCGCTGTTCACGTCCATCGACGACGCCAGGTCGCGTCTCGCCGGCACCGGCTATCTCGTCGATGAAGAGCTGGCGACGGTAGTGTTCCTCGGGGACGCTCTTGGCAAGCCGATCCTGCTCGAAGGCCCGGCCGGCACCGGCAAGACCGAACTGGCGAAGGCGGTAGCCGTCGCAACGGGCGCCAGGCTCGTCCGTCTGCAGTGCTACGAGGGCCTCGATGAGGCCCGGGCGCTGTATGAATGGAACTACCGCAAGCAGTTGCTGCGCATCCAGTCCGCCCAGGCAACGTCGGGCGCGGACTCGTGGTCGGAACTGCACGATGACATCTTCAGCGAGGAGTTCCTGCTCTCTCGACCGTTGCTCACGGCTATCCGGCAGCAGGGGCCGACCGTGCTGCTCGTCGATGAGACAGACAAGGCCGATGTCGAGGTGGAGGGCCTCCTGCTCGAGGTGCTCAGCGACTTCCAGGTCACCGTGCCCGAGCTCGGAACGATCGAGGCCACGCACCGCCCGTTCGTCGTCCTCACGTCCAACGCGACGAGGGAGCTCTCAGAGGCCTTGAAGCGACGCTGCCTGTATGCGCACGTCGACTATCCCGATGCGCGCCGTGAACTGGCGATCGTCATGTCTCGGGTGCCAGACGTCGCCGAGCAGCTTGCGGTCGAGCTGGTCAGGGCAGTGCGTGCCATGCGGGCGATCGACCTTCGCAAGGCGCCGAGCGTTGCGGAGACCATCGACTGGGCCCGCGCGATGCAGGCGCTCGGGGTCGAGGAGCTCACCGATGCGGTGGTCGAGCAGACCCTCGGCGTCGTGCTGAAGCACCAGGCCGATCGCCAGCGGGTTCGGGAGCAGCTCGGTCTGAGCCCCTCGGCGTAGTCAGAGCCCTTCGAAGTACGCCGAAAGATCAGACGATCAGACGATCAGACGATCTGCGTGACCGCCGCAATGAGCTCACGTATCGTCGACACCTCGAAGGCGTCGGTGCAGTGGCGTCCGTAGTCACCGGCACGGGAGTCGAGGCGATCCCACTCGCTCCGCGGCTCCGGGTTCAGCCAGTACAGCCGGCGGGCCCGGTGCTCGAGCTCGGCCACCTCTACTGTGGCGGGCGCGCGGTCATGTGATCTCGCGTCTCCGGCGATGATGACGGTTGTCTTGGCCGTGACAGCGTCGCCCCAGGTGTCGAGGAACGTTGCGAAGGCGCGCCGATAGTCGCTGCGTCCGTCCTTCACGATGAGGCCCTTGCGGGCAAGGAGATGGTGGGGGTCGAGCACCCCCGGACTGCTCGCGAGAATGTCGCTTACCTCGACGATGCCGTCAATGAAGACGAAAGAGCGGACGCGGCGGAACTCCTGGTGCACGGCATGCAGGAGCGTGAGAGTGAAGGGCGCGAACTGGGCCGTTGACCCGGAGACGTCGCAGA
>JBMOKH010000401.1:0-1787 GCA_049315365.1 Candidatus Nanopelagicales bacterium | reverse complement strand
CGATTTAAATATTACTGATTATTCAACACGTCCATACACAGTGCGAATGAGTGATCCAGAACATCAAACACTGGTTCAGGAGTTTCGAGATGAGTACATCGAGTTAGTTCAAGCCAGTGGTGATCAAGCCTTTGCCGCAGGTTTACTTTTTCCCGCTATCCCGCTGTGGATTGAAAGAGGAATCGGTGTTGACATCGTTAACACATATATCAACGAATTGAACAATTAACTACCAAGCAGCCGATAGCTCATCTCGCGTTAATTGTAACAACTGAGGAAGCACCTTGGTTTTGCCAATTATTGGCATGAAGTTTGCATCACCGCTCCAACGAGGCACAACATGCTGATGAATATGTGCCGCAACTCCTGCACCTGAAATCGCACCTTGATTCATTCCCAAGTTAAATCCTTCTGGAGACGAAACTTTACGAACTGTAACCATCGCATGTGCAGTGAGGGCGGAAATTTCATTGCGTTCGTCTTCCGTTAAATCTGTTAGGTCCGCAACGTGGCGATAAGCACACACCAACAGATGACCTGGGTTGTAAGGATAAAGATTCATAACAACGTAGGCGTTTGTACCTCGGTGAACAATCAATCCCTCTTCATCGCTCCTCTCTGGGATCGCACAGAATGGGCATGGGATGTCATTGCCATCTAATGGTCTATTTTCACCACGCAAGTAATCAAGTCGATGCGGAGCCCATAAACGTTGCCAGCTATCAGGCATACCAACACCATTGATTTCATGGCTCATCGCTTACACCTGTGTTCGTTCGGCAACAACCTTTTTAATCTCAGTGATCGCATCGGCAATCGGGATTCCATTCTTTTGTTCGCCATTGCGATAGCGGAATGAAACAGCGCCTGCATTTTGATCTTCTTCGCCAGCAATCACCATAAATGGAATTTTTTGCATTTGTGCATTTCGCACCTTCTTCTGCATTCGATCATCTGAGGCATCAAGCTCCGCACGAATTCCTGCTTTGCGCATCGCCTTTATGACTTCTCCTAGATAATCAGAGAAGGTATCAGCAACTGGAATACCAATAGCTTGAACCGGCGCTAACCACGGTGGAAATGCTCCGCTGTAATGCTCAGTCAAAACTCCGAAGAAGCGCTCAATAGATCCAAACAACGCTCTATGAATCATGACAGGTCGTTGACATGTTCCATCTGTTGCAGAGTATTCAAGTTCAAAACGTTGCGGCAGTTGGAAGTCCACTTGAATTGTTGACATCTGCCAGGTGCGACCAATCGCATCTTTTGCTTGTACGGAAATTTTTGGACCGTAAAAAGCTGCGCCGCCTTCATCCAAAACTAACTCTAGATTTTGAGCAGTTGCTGCCTTTCGAAGTGCGTCAGTCGCTTCAGCCCAATCAGCATCTTCTCCCACGAATTTTTCTTCATTCTTGGTTGATAGCTCAAGGTAGAACTCATTCAATCCATAATCGCGCAGCAAATTCAAAACAAATGTCAGAAGTGAATCGAGCTCCCCCACCATCTGTTCTTTGGTGTAATAAATGTGCGCATCATCTTGGGTAAAGCCACGTGCACGGGTGATTCCGTGAAGAACACCTGACTTTTCGTAGCGGTACACAGTTCCAAATTCGAAAAGTCGTAGCGGAAGTTCGCGATAAGAGCGGCCACGTGATTTGTAGATCAAATTGTGGAAAGGACAGTTCATAGGCTTCATGTAGTACTGCTGGCCGGCCTTCTTCACAGTGCCGTCAGGATTGAGCTCTTCATCCAGAATCATCGGTGGATACATTCCATCGGCATACCAC
>JBMOKH010000400.1:0-1787 GCA_049315365.1 Candidatus Nanopelagicales bacterium | reverse complement strand
GGGATTCGGGGTGCGTTTGTCCGAGGTCGGCGCACTCGCCGCACCCAGTGGGGCTGGTGGGGTCCTTGGGGTCCTTGGGGTCCTTGGGGTCCGTAGGATCCTCAGCGGGTGTCGCTGCTCGCTGCCTGCCGGGCCACGATCGCGCGGCCCGCCTCGAGCCGGGCGACCGGCACCCGGAAGGGCGAGCACGAGACGTAGTCCAGGCCCACCTCCTCGAAGAAGTGGACCGACTCCGGGTCGCCGCCATGCTCGCCGCAGACACCGCAGTGCAGGTCGGGCCGGGTGGCACGGCCCTTCTCGACGGCGATTCGCACCAGTTCGCCTACGCCCTCGCGGTCGATCGACTCGAAGGGCGAGACCCCGAAGACCCCCTTCTCGAGATAGGCCGAGAAGAAGGCCGCCTCGACATCGTCGCGGCTGAAGCCCCAGGTCGTCTGGGTGAGGTCGTTCGTGCCGAAGGAGAAGAACTCCGCCGCCTCCGCGATCTGGTCGGCAGTGAGCGCAGCGCGCGGTAGCTCGATCATCGTGCCGATCGGGAATCGCAGCGTGCACCCGTGCGCCGCTGCGACCTCGGCGAGGACCCCTGCAGCCTCGTCGGTCACCAGTTCAAGCTCCTGGATGGAGCCGACGAGCGGGATCATGATTTCGGCCTGCGGGTCGCCGCCGAGCTTCTGCCGGAAGCACGCCGCCTCCGCGATCGCCCGCACCTGGAGGGCGAAGAGCCCCGGCAGCACGAGCCCGAGGCGCACGCCGCGCAGGCCGAGCATCGGGTTCTGCTCGTGCAGCCGATGAACCGCCTGGAGCAGCCGGAGATCCGCCTCGACCGGCTCGCACCTCTCCTCGGCCAGCGCCACTCGGACCGAGAGCTCGGTGAAGTCGGGCAGGAACTCGTGCAGGGGCGGGTCGATGAGCCGGATCGTGACCGGTAGGCCGTCCATTGCCTCGAGGATCCGGATGAAGTCCTTGCGCTGCAACGGGAGCAGCGCCTCGAGCGCCTCCGCGCGCTCCTCCTTCGACTCCGAGAGGATGAGCCGCTCGACGTACGTGCGCCGCTCGCCGAGGAACATGTGCTCGGTTCGCAGGAGGCCGATGCCCTCCGCGCCCATCCGGCGTCCGCGCGCGGCGTCCTCCGGCGTGTCGGCGTTCGCCCGGACCCTCAGGCGCCGCTTCACGTCGGCGTGGCGGATGATGCGCTCGACCGCCCTCACCAGCTCGGCCGTCTCGTCATCGACGTCCGACACCGCAGCGTCGAGCCCCTCCTCGAAGAACCGGACTACCGGGCTCGGCTTCACCGGGACCTCGCCGAGGAAGACCTCGCCGGTGGTGCCGTCGATCGACAGGGTGTCGCCCTCGCTCACGACGGTGCCATCGCCCGCCGTCATTCGACGGGCCTTCGTGTCGACGCTGAGTGCCTCGGCGCCGCAGACAGCGGTCTTGCCCATGCCCCGCGCGACCACGGCGGCGTGCGAGGTCTTGCCGCCCCGGCTCGTGAGGATTCCCTCGGCCGCGACCATGCCCTCGAGGTCGTCGGGGTTGGTCTCGCGGCGCACGAGGATGACTCGCTCGCCCGACGCCGCCCATTGCACCGCGGTGGCCGAGTCGAAGACGACCCTCCCGACTGCTGCGCCCGGCGATGCGTTCATCCCCTTCGCCAGCAGCTGGTGGGACCCGCCGTTGTCGAAGCGCGGGAACATCAGCTGCGAGAGCTGCTGGCCCGTCACCCGCAGGAGGGCCTCGTCCATCGTGATGACGTTTTCCTCGACGAGCTGCTCGGCGATGCGGAAGGC
>JBMOKH010000399.1:0-1799 GCA_049315365.1 Candidatus Nanopelagicales bacterium | reverse complement strand
AATTCAAATCCCCATATTGGCGTGCGCAACAGGCATGGCGGTGGCAGCCGGTTTGATGTCGATGCCGCAGGTCTCAGCGGTTGTCGATCCCTGCGCATCGTTCAGCGGGGTGGGCTACACGGCGACCGAAACATCGATCGGTAGCGGCATTTGTCAGACCTCTTTCGCGTACTCCGGTACCGATCCGCAGACGTCGTACACGTGGTCCGTTCCGACCAGTGTCAGCGCTGCCGACGTGATCGTGGTTGGCGGCGGCGGGGGTGGCGGCGGCGGCAAGGCCGTGCCGAACGGGGCAAGCCCCGACAACTCGGAGTTGTTCGCAGGGAATGGTGGCGGTGGAGGGAGCGTGTCTGTCGGCTCGGTCACCTTCAGCACTGCGACCGTCCTGGTGAAGGTTGGCAAGGGCGGAGCCGGCGGTGCGGTTACGGCTGCCGGGTCCGCTGGCCAGGCTTCCCAGTTCGACGCACTCCTCGCGAGCGGCGGCGGCGCTGGCGATGCGGTAGTCACCTCGAATCCCGGCAGCACGAAGGGCGGCGGATCGGGCCGGACGGTTTCTGGCACGGCGACATCCAGCGCCAACGGTGGCACTGCGCTGGGGACGTTGTTTTCGGCCAGCGGCAAGCAGTCCCCCGGCGGCGGCGGGGCTGGTGCTGGACAGAGCCCGACCGGGACGAATGCATTCCCGTTGAACGCAGGGGGAGCCAGCTATGTGGCGCCCTGGCTCAACGGCGGCACGAGGAGCGTCGACGCGACGGTCGTGACGGAGGCGGGGTCAGGGAGATACCCAGGGTCGGGGTTCGGGGGCAACGGGTACCAGCCGGTCCTTGGCCTGTTCAGCACGAACGTCACCTACTACGGCGGCGGCGGTGCTGGAGGTAACACCAATGACTCCCAGAACACGGGCCCAGGGTATGGCGGCGGTGCCGGAGGGGGCCTCTACGACGCTGGCGCCGCTAAGGCGTTCAACGGAACCGCGAGCACTGGTGGAGGTGGCGGTGGCGGTTACGCAGGCAGAATCTTCGATGGAGTTGAAATCACCTACCCGGTTGGTGCTGGCGGTGCTGGCGGTTCAGGCGTCGTGATCGTGCGTTGGGCGCTCTCGTCACCGTCACCGTCACCGACACCGACACCTGCACCGACAACGCCTGCACCCGCTCCTGCACCCGCGCAGGACTCATCGCCGAGTGCGTCCGCGACCCCGACACCCACGCCCACGCCAACTGCGACTGCTTCGACCGCCACGGTGCTCGGGCCGGTAACGAACACCGCGAATGACGGCGTCCCGGCTGGCGGAGTGGCGCCGGGCACGGGCGTCCTGATCGTCAATGGCGAGAAGGTGTCGGTGACGGTGAGGCCGGATGCGAGGGACGACAAGCTTCTCGAGGTGAGCGGTCCGGGGTTCACGATGTCGCTCGCGGGGCTCAACGCGAAGGGCGAGCCGCTGGGGCTGACCCCTGACGGGGCGCTGATCCTGGAGCAGGATCGCACGGCTGCGGTGGCGGGCACGGGCTTCCAGCCGAACTCGCTAGTGTACCTGTACCTGTTCTCGGAGCCGCGGTTCCTCGGCACGGTCCAGACCGATGCGAACGGCGGATTCAAGGGCTCGGTGCCGCTGCCGGCCGATATCGCCGATGGCCGTCACACGCTCCAGTCGAACGGCTTCACTCCTGATGGCACGGTGCGCAGCCTGTCGCTCGGGGTCGTGCTGGCCACTCCGGTGGTAGCCACGCCGAAGCGGGCGACGGCGAAGGTGTACTTCGAGTCGCTGTCGAGCGTGCTCACCGACGAGGGCATGTCGA
>JBMOKH010000104.1:0-7932 GCA_049315365.1 Candidatus Nanopelagicales bacterium | reverse complement strand
ATCGGTAGACGGCGTAGCCGACGCAGAGCGCGAAGGCCACGATCGAATAGGCCGCACCCCGGGCCATGCTCGTCCAGTCGATGTCGGTCGCCAGCGCCCCGAGCCAGGCGTTCGCGTAGTGGGTGGGCAGCCATTCTCGGATCGACCCGAGGGCGCTGATCGCGTCGAGGATGTTGCTCACGATGACGATCACGACGGCGGTGCCCACCGCGCCGAGGGGCACGTCGGTCCAGACGCTCATGAGGAACGCGATGCCGGCGGCGAACATCAATGAGACGAAGACGAACCCGGTGATGACGGCGACCCGGAACAGGGCCTCGCCCTCGGTGAAGACCCCGCCGGCGGGGCTGGCGAGGGCGCCCGAGCCGAACGCGATGAGCCCGATGAGGTACGAGAGCACGACGAGCGCCACGATCGCGACGAGTGAGAGAAGGAGCCCGATGATGAGCTTCTGGCGAAGGAGGCGCCGCCTCGGCACGGGTGCCGCCAGCAGGTAGCGCAGGGTCGACCACGAGGCCTCACTCGCAACGGTATCGCCGCAGAATAGCGCGACGATGATGAGGAGCAGGAAGCCCGAGGCGAAGAAGATCATCGTGACGGTGAAGTTCCAGGCGCCCGACGTGGCGAGGCCGACGAGGTCCAGGCTGCCGCCGCCGAACCGGCGCCCGCTGCCGCTGTTGCTCGGCTCAGCGGAGGGGCCGAACTTCACGGCAGCCACCACGATGAGCGGCAGTGCCACGATGAGGAGGTACGCGATGAGGGTTCGCCTACGCCGCAATTGCCGGATGAGTTCGACCCTCAGTGGGAGCGTTGCGTTCGCGCGGTAGCCGGTACTCATGATTGCCCCACCGTGAGGTCGCTGCCGACGATCTCGAGGAAGACGTCCTCGAGCCGCTGGCCGGTTCGGCCGCGAAGGAGATCGGCGACAGTGCCGGTCGCGACGAGTCGGCCGCGGTGCATGACGACGACGTCGGTGCAGGTCTGCTCCACCTCGCTGAGCATGTGGGAGGAGATGATCACCGTGCGTCCCCCTTCGACGTACTCGTGCAGCACATCGCGCATGGCACGGATCTGCGGCGGGTCTAGTCCGTTCGTCGGCTCGTCGAGCACAAGGAGATCAGGCTTGCCGAGCATCGCCTGCGCGATGCCGAGCCGCTGGCGCATGCCTTGGCTGTAGGAGCGAACCTTGCGGTCGATGGCGGTACCGAGATCGGCTATCGCCAGCACCTCGTCGAGGTACGACTCCTCATCGCCGCGGCCGGCAGCCCTCCAGTAAAGATCGAGGTTCTCGCGCCCGCTCAGGTGCGGAAGGAACCCGGCGCCCTCGACCAGCGCCCCGACCCGGGAGAGAACCGGTGACCCCGCGCCGACCCGCTGCCCGTACACGAACAGTTCGCCCTCGGTGGGCCTTATGAGGCCCATCATCATGCGCATGGTCGTGGTCTTTCCAGCGCCGTTGGGGCCCAGCAGGCCGAGCACGACGCCCTGCGGCACCGTGAACGAGACGTCGTCGACCGCACGGTAGCCGCCCTTGTAGACCTTGCCGAGGCCTTCGATGGCCAGCGGCACGTCGATGAGATCGGCCCGTTCGCCGTCGCGGGCGGATCGCGGGCGCTTCCAGGCGAGGAGACCGATGATGAGCCCGATGATCGGAAGGGTGCCGAGCAGCCACCAGTAGGCGGCCACGCCGCTCTGCACGGGCTGCATGTCGGCGAGCGGAACGGAGAGCGTGGCGGTTCCGGGCGTGGCACCTGCGAGCGCGATGTCGTAGAGGGCGGGACGATTCGGGAGCAGGTAGGCCGAGTCCGTCGTGGAGAGCACAAGTCGCAGCCGGTCACCGGCCGCGGCGGCCGCCACGATCGCGGGGAGCTCGATGGTGAGGCTCACCGGAGAGGTGTCGAGGCGGTCGAGGCGGATTGGCGCTACCAGGCCCTGGGGGAAGGACTCCCTGCCGGAGGCCGACACGATTCGCAGGCTGGCGAACAAGGTGACGTCCTCGACCGGCTCGGTACTGGCGATCGCGAGGGTGACGGTGCTCGCTCCGACGATCGTGAGGGGCTCGACGAGGGCTTGCGACTCGAAGGCCGCGGCCTGGCCGGGAAGCGGTACCGAAAGAAGGCCCCCGAGGCTGCCGCCGAGTCCGGGCAGGACGGTGATGGCAGCCGGTGTTCCGCCGGATGGGGCGAGGATCCGCTGCGGCGGCCCGGCGAGTGCGACGTCGAGCTGGCTGCTTCCGCGGATCCCCGGGTAGGTGGCCGACTGGAGCACTACCGGGTCGGATGACGAGTCCTCGGTCGAGATGGCACCGCCGGCGAGGGTCGCCTCGAAGGCGGTGGTCGTGGTGTTCGCGCTGCCGCCGGCCGGGCTGACGAGATAAGTCTCGAACCAGTCGGCCATGAGGCCCTGCACCCGCGCGGACTCGTTGATGCCGCCGTCGTGACCTCCCCCGTGCCACACCATCTTCACCGGGGTCTGGGGGTGGGCCGCGCGGATCTGCTCGGCGGTTGCGTTCGCCTGGGCGATCGGGAACAGCGAGTCCGCCTCTCCGGCTGCGAGGAGCGTGGGCGCGGTGATGTTGCTCGTGACGGTGGCGGGCGAGGAGGCGCGCATGAGGGCGCTGGATGCCGGCGTCAGCTCGCCATACGCCGTGGCGTCGATGTAGGCACGGCACCAGTCGGGGGAGAAGCGCCCGCACTCGGTCACCCCCTGGGCCGGATCGACGAGTCCGACGCTGAAGAACCAGCCGGTCCAGAGCTTCTTGAAGGCACCGCGCGGCTCCGGATCGCGGATTGCGCTCTGCCCGAAGAGCGAGGTCTCGAGGTCGTTCCACGTGATGTCGGCCGCGATGGCATCAACGCGAGTGTCATAGCCGCCGGCGAGGAGGGCGAGCGCCCCTCCGTACGAGCCGCCGGCGACGCCGATCCGCGGGTCACCGGCAGCGTCCTGCTCGACTTCGTCTCGCGCGCCGAGGTAGTCGATGAGAGCAATCGCGTCCGCGACCTCGAAATCCGGGGAGTTGACCGAGATGTCACCGGTCGAGGTGCCGAACCCGCGGGCAGAGTAGGTGAGCACGACGAACCCGCGGTCGGCGAGCTGCTGGGCCTGATCGGTGAGGGATTCCTTGCTTCCGCCGAATCCATGGGCGAGGAGCACCGCCGGGGCGGGGGTCTGGTCGGGAAGGAACAGCGCCGTGTCGAGCTGCACGGGCGCCGGATCGCTGAGCGAGGTTGGCCCACCCGGCAGGACCGCCACTTCGGAGGCTCGCGCCTGCGCTGCCCCGATGACCATGATCGAGGCGGCGAGGCAGCCGACTAAGGCGGCTGCAAGGGCGCGTGAGCGTCGCAAGGCCATGGAAGCACCCTATGTCGATTAGCCGCCGACGTCGCATCGTCGAGTGTTCATCACGGGCACCGGGTCAGTTCACGCGATGTGGTTACAGTTCTTCTCCTCCAGCACCGTGCAGGGGAAGAAGGGGAACGAACATGAGCGACGACATCATTGAGGTCGGCGAGGACATCGAGATCGACGTAGTGGTTGATGAGGATGGCGACGTGGTTGGCGCAGTCGTCGATGACGTCATCGTCGCAACGAGTGCTGATGGCTCGATCGTCGATGAGACGATTGATGTGCTCGATGCTGACGGCAATGTCGTGCTCGAGGACGAGACGGTGTCGGTCTACGACGCTGACGGCAACCTCGTTGCGCAGGTCGAGGACACTACGGTCGTCTGATCTGCCGTAACGGTCACGATCGCAGGCCTGACCCCACGGGTCGGGCTGTTCGGGCGGGACGATGTCGCGGCGAACGCCTCTGAGGCGCGCCGGAGCGACATCGTCCCGTCCGTCGTTACGATCGAGCCATGCTCAAGGGAATTGACCCGCTCCTCAGCGGCGACCTGCTGAAGATCCTCGACGACATGGGCCACGGCGACCGGCTTCTCCTCGTCGACCGAAACTACCCGGCCGCCGCGTCCGGCAAGCAGGTGGTGCGGCTCGGTGAGGCCTCGATCCTGCGGGCGGCCCAGGCGATCCTCAGCGTGTTCCCGCTCGACAGCTTCCTCGAGCATCCGCTCGAGCGAATGGAGGTCGACGGCGACCCCAGCAAGACCACGTCGGCACAAGACGCCCTCATCGCGCTGGCCTGCGAGTCGGAAGGGCGCTCGATGGAGTATTCGGTCGTCCCACGCCTTGACTTCTACGAGCGGGCGAAGGGGGCCTACGCGGTGGTCCACACCCTTGACGACCAGCCCTACGGCTGCTTCATCCTCCACAAGGGCGTCATCTTCTCGTGACGCCCTCCTCGTCGGGCAGGCGTGTCCCGACGGCGAGCCCGATCGTCGCAGCCATGGCGGCAGTGCTCGCGACTGCGCTCGGCTGCACCGTCGCCGTGGCACCGCCCGCCGAGGCAGCCAACCGGCAGCCGGCAGCGAAGGTGCTCGCATCACTGCCGGTCTCCTCCGAGGTCGACTCGGGCTACTCTCGCGACCTCTTCCGGCATTGGATCGATGCGAGCGGTGATGGATGCGACACCCGGGAGGAGGTGCTCATCAGCGAGCGGGTCAGCGGCACGGTCGTCGGTTGCCGGGTCATCGGCGGACGTTGGCGATCGCTCTACGACGGCGCGGTGACGTCCAATTCGAGCAGTTTCGACGTCGACCACATGGTCCCGCTGAAGGAGGCCTGGGATTCGGGGGCGTGGCGCTGGTCGGCGGGAACCCGCGAGGACTACGCGAACGACCTCGGCTACGTCCACTCGCTCGTCGCCGTGTCGGCCTCGTCGAACCGGTCAAAATCCGATCGCGACCCGACCGAATGGCTGCCACCCCTCAGCCGCTGCGCATATGCGAAGTACTGGATCGGGGTCAAGTACCGGTGGCGGCTCTCGGTGAATCCGGCCGAGAAGTCAACGCTGACCCGGGTCCTGGCCGGTTGCCCGCCTCTGATGGTCCTGCCTGCACTGGCCTCGCGGGTCGAGAATCCGAATGCCCAGACGCCGAGTTCGACGAGCAGCTCCGCAAGCGGCGGTGGCACCTCGAGCGGCCGGCTCGATCCGAGATTCGACACCTGCGGCGAGGCAAATGCGGCCGGGTACGGTCCCTATTCGCGTGGCCAGGATCCCGAGTACCGGTGGTACATCGACCGGGACAGCGACGGGCTCGCCTGCGAGCGGTAAGCCGCACCTCGTCCGACAGTTCGACTGTCGCAGGCCTAGAGGAACCCGGTTGACTGATTCGGATACCGGAAACGCTCGGTACGGGACCTCCTCGCAGCGTGATGGCAGCGAGGAGGTACGTGCCTTGCTGAGTGCGTCGGATTCGCGCTCGTTGCCGTAAGGGTCAAGGTTGTTCCGCCGGGCGTGTTGGCCCCGGGGCAGATGTCGAGATCGGGGTCTAGCCTTTCGCCATGGCACTTGTGGCAGGAGTCGACTCGTCGACGCAGTCGGTCAAGGTTGTTGTTCGTGACGCCGAGACAGGGGCGTGGGTCCGGGAGGCGCGAGCCTCGCATCCGGACGGCACCTCGGTTGACCCCGCCGCTTGGGTGAGCGCCCTCGACACGGCGATGGACGGGCTGCTCGAGGGCGTGGAGGCTATGTCGATCGCAGGCCAGCAGCACGGGATGGTGGTGCTGGACGAAGCGGGTGACATCATCCGGCCCGCGCTGCTGTGGAACGACACCCGTTCGGCGCCCGATGCGCAGGCGCTCGTTGAGGAGTTTGGTGGCCCCGCCGCATGGGCGCAGGCGGTGGGCAGCGTGCCGGTGGCGGCCTTCACGGTCTCGAAGATTCGCTGGCTTGCGCGCAGCGAGCCCGAGAACGCCCGTCGCGTCGCGTCGCTCATGCTTCCCCACGACTACCTCACCTGGCTTCTCTCGGGCCGTCCCGAATCGGCCACGACTGATCGAGGTGAGGCTTCAGGCACCGGGTACTGGTCGCCGGCCGATGGCGCCTACCGCGAGGACCTCGTGCGCCTTGCGCTCGGGCACGTGCCGCGCCTGCCGCGCGTTGCGGGCCCGTCAGAGGCCATCGGCGAGACAGGCTCCGGGATCATCCTCGGGGCCGGAACCGGCGACAACATGGGTGCGGCCCTCGCGCTGGACGTTGCGCCCGGCGATGTCGTGGTCTCGCTCGGGACGTCAGGCACCGCCTTCGCCGGCTCGAGCCTGCCGACGTCGGACGCGAGCGGGCTCGTGGCCGGGTTCGCCGATGCCACCGGGAACTTCCTGCCCCTCGTCTGCACGCTCAACGCAGCCCGGGTGCTCACGTCGACAGCGGTGCTGCTCGGCGTGGACTTCGACGGCCTCGCCAAGCTTGCGCTTGCGGCAGAGCCAGGATCCGGCGGGCTCTCGCTGCTGCCGTACTTCGATGGCGAGAGAACGCCTAACCTGCCCGATGCGCGGGGGTCTTTGCATGGCATCACTCGAGAGAACCTCACGCCCCAAAACATGGCCCGGGCCGCGATCGAGGGCATGTTCGGCGGGCTGGCCGATGCCGTGGACGCGCTCGTCCGTGTCGGGGTCAGCCCGACCCGGATCCTCCTCGTGGGGGGCGCTGCTGTCAATCCTGCGGTCGGCGCGGTGGCGGCAACCCTGTTCGACGTGCCCGTCGTCGTGCCGCCGCCGGGGGAGTACGTGGCCGACGGCGCTGCTCGGCAGGCCGCGTGGGTTCTAGCCGGTGGTGAACGGCCGCCGGCTTGGCGGGGGCTGCGCGACGGGCAGACGATTCACTTCGACCCGGCCCCCGTGCCTGCCATTCGCGATGCGTACGCACAGGCACGCACGGACCTCTTCGGCGGCTAGTTTCGGGTTCGTTGCCAAATTGTTATCGGACAGCACAAATTGTGGCCGAAAGTCCCTTGTGCATCCGTAGACTGGGTGCATATGTTGTTGGACACAACATTCCATGATCGTTACGCGCACGCAGGTACGGATCACCCCACAATTCGAGGAGCACCAAGGTGTCAGACGATCTCACCCCCAAGCCCGAGCACAAGTTCGCGTTCGGCCTGTGGACGATCGGCAATCTTGGGCGCGACCCGTTCGGCGAGGCGACCCGTCCGCCGATTGACCCAGTCGACTTCATTCGCGGCCTCGCTGAGATCGGCGCCTGGGGAGTCAGCTTCCACGACGACGACCTCATGTCCTTCGGGGCGCCGGAGTCGCAGCGGCGAGCCGAGCTTGATCGATTCAAGAAGGGCCTCGACGAGACGGGCATCGTCTGCTCGATGGCGACCACGAATCTGTTCTGGCACCCAATGTTTAAGGATGGCGCCTTCACCTCGAATGACCGCTCGGTCCGGAGAGTCGCGATTCAAAAGACGATGCGAAATATCGACGTGGCCGCAGAGCTCGGCGCGCCCACCTACGTCTTCTGGGGCGGACGCGAGGGCGTCGAGAGCGCTGCCAGCAAGGAGCCGGGGGATGCGCTCGACCGGTTCAAGGAGGCACTCGACTTCCTTTGCGGCTACACCAAGGACAAGGGCTACAACCTCCGCTTCGCGATCGAGCCGAAGCCGAATGAGCCGCGTGGCGACACCTTCCTGCCGACCGTCGGCCACGCGATGGCGTTCATCCAGATGCTTGAGCACCCGGAGATGGTCGGCCTCAATCCCGAGGTGGCGCACGAGACCATGGCGGGCCTGAGCTTCTACCAGGGTGTCGCGCAGGCACTGTGGCAGGGCAAGCTCTTCCACATCGACCTGAACGACCAGAAGATCGGCCGTTACGACCAGGATCTGCGCTTCGGCTCCGAGGGCATCAAGGACAACTTCTTCCTTGTCCGTCTCCTCGAGTCGAGTGGCTACGACGGACCCAAGCACTTTGACGCCCGGCCCTACCGCAGTGAGCAGGGCGAGGGCATCTGGGAGTTCGCACGAGGGTGCATGCGCACCTATCTCGCGCTCGCGGCCAAGGCCCGCGAGTTCGACCAAGATCCCCG
>JBMOKH010000103.1:0-7991 GCA_049315365.1 Candidatus Nanopelagicales bacterium | reverse complement strand
GGTGCTCGTAGATCTCGTCGGTGACGACCCAGATGCCGTGCGCCAGCGCCCATTCGCCGACGGCCTGGACCTCGGCGGGGGAGTAGACCGCGCCCGTCGGATTCGAGGGCGACACGAAGACGAGCACCTTGGTGCGCGGGGTGCGCGCGGCTTCGAGTTGCTCGACGGTTGCGCGGTAACCCGAGGTCTCGTCGGTCATGACCTCGACGGGAACCCCGCCGGCCAGCCGGATCGACTCCGGGTAGGTGGTCCAGTAGGGGGCCGGGAGGATGACCTCGTCGCCGGGATCGAGCAGGGTCGCGAAGGCGTTGTACAGGGCCTGCTTACCGCCGTTGGTGACGAGCACCTGCCCGCCGCTGACCGGGTATCCCGAGTCGCGCAGGGTTTTCGCGGCGATGGCGTCCTTGAGTTCCGGCAGGCCGCCGGCGGGTGTGTAGCGGTGCCACTTTGGCTCGCGGCAGGCGGCGATGGCCGCCTCGACGATGTAATCCGGGGTAGGGAAGTCCGGCTCGCCCGCCCCGAATCCGATGACCGGGCGGCCTGCGGCCTTGAGGGCCTTGGCCTTGGCATCGACGGCCAGGGTGGCCGATTCGGCGATGGCGGAGATTCGATGAGATATCCGGGAGGTCATGCCCCCATCCTTTCAGCAGGGTTGAGGAGGGCCGACGGGCCTCCCTGCGCAGACCGCCTGCCAGGGCGCGATTGGACCGTTTCGTGGGCTGGACCGTAGACTCTCCGGGCGGTTGGTACGTTGGCGTCAGCCTGCCCACAGGGTGACGCTCGCACCTCCACAGGGTCGTAGCTCAACTGGTAGAGCACCGGTCTCCAAAACCGGCGGTTGGGGGTTCAAGTCCCTCCGGCCCTGCGCAGCACGGAACAAGGCTCAAGAACGGCAAGGACGTTCCAGACGGATAAGCACGTATGAGCAGGACAAGCACGTTCGGGTAGAACAATGCAACACCGGATGAAGAAGGCAGGCATGACCGATACCGACGTATCGCACGAGCCCTCGGGCGGCAGTGCGCGTCCGCGCAAAGGCCCGTTCGGGCGGTTGGCCCTGTTCATCCGGCAGATCATTGTCGAACTGCGAAAGGTCATCTGGCCCACCCGCAAGGAGCTCATCGCCTACACGATCGTGGTGATCGTCTTCGTCTCGATCATTGCGAGCATCATCGCCGGCTTTGACTATGTCTTCACCAGGGTCGTCCTCTTCGTATTCGGATAGCTCACCCGCATCCGGCGCATGTGAGGCCGATCGCAAGATCCACCCGCAGTTCCAGCTTCGACCCGCACACCAGAGTTTCCCCGAAGAAGGAGATTGGCCACCGTGTCCGACCAGGACGAGAACGTCACCGCCGTTTCACCCGCGGTTGATCCCTTCGCGACGTCCTCGGGCGGCGATTCGGCGGACGCGACTCTCGACGCCGTGGAGCAAGGCGCCTCGCTCGACGAGGAACTCCTCGATGCTGAACTGCTCGAGGAGGCCGTCGAGGAAGCGGTCGTGGAGGCTGTCGAGGAGATCATCGTGGAGGTGATTGAGGAGGCTGGCGACGAGGTCGAGGAGATCGACCCCGTCGTGGCATTCCGCGAGCAGATGCGCAGTGCGCCCGGCGACTGGTTCGTCATTCACTCCTACGCCGGCTACGAGAACAAGGTCAAGGGCAACCTCGAGTCCCGCATCGGCTCCCTGAACATGGAGGACTACATCTTCCAGGTCGAGGTCCCGACCGAGGAGGTCACCGAGATCAAGGGCGGGGTGCGCAAGCAGATCAAGCGCAACAAGTTCCCCGGATATGTGCTCGTACGCATGGAGATGACCGACGAGGCATGGGGCACCGTTCGACACACCCCCGGGGTCACTGGTTTCGTGGGTCACGGCCACCAGCCCTCGCCGCTCTCGCTCGATGAGGTCGTGGGCATTCTCGCGCCTGTCCCCGAGAAGAAGGCGGGCGCCGCCGCAACCGGCACCGGTCCGCTCGGAACGAACCTCCCGACCATCGAGGTCGACTTCGCGGTCGGCGACTCGGTGACCGTCGTCGACGGGCCGTTCGCCACCCTCCATGCCTCGATCTCCGAGATCAACATCGAGGCACAGAAGATCACCGGCATGGTCGAGATCTTCGGCCGTGAGACACCTGTCGAGCTCGCGTTCAGCCAGGTGGTCAAGAACTAGTTCGAATCCCGAGGGCGCCGCCTTCGGGTCACACCAGAAGAAGGACCCGCACACCATGGCACCGAAGAAGAAGGTCGCCGGCCTGATCAAACTGCAGATCAAGGCAGGCTTAGCGAACCCAGCACCGCCCGTTGGCCCCGCCCTCGGCCAGCACGGTGTGAACATCATGGAATTCTGCAAGGCGTACAACGCTGCGACGGAAAGCCAAAAGGGGAACGTCATCCCCGTCGAGATCACGGTCTACGACGATCGGTCGTTCACCTTCGAGCTCAAGACACCGCCGGCATCGCGCATGATTCTCAAGGCCGCGGGCCTAGAGAAGGGCTCGGGCGAGCCGCACAAGGTGAAGGCGGGATCGATCACGAAGGATCAGGTTCGCCAGATCGCCGAGACGAAGATGCCCGACCTGAACGCGAACGATGTCGAGGCTGCGATGAAGATCATCGAGGGCACCGCCCGTCAGATGGGCATCACCGTTTCGGCGTAGTCCGCCAAGCATGACCTCGGGGCCGGATTGGCTGGCCGCCGAGTTACCACGTGGGAGAGCCAGCGCGGCTCGTCAACCACGACCTGCGAAGGAGCAGAAATGAAGCGCAGCAAGGCATACCTCAAGGCAGCAGAGCAGATCGATTTCGACGCGCTGTACTCGCCGCTGTCGGCCGTCCGTATCGCGAAGGGGTCGGTGACGACGAAGTTCGACCCGACCGTCGAGGTCTCGATGCGCCTCGGTGTCGACCCCCGCAAGGCCGATCAGATGGTTCGCGGAACCGTCAACCTTCCCCACGGAACCGGCAAGACCGCACGGGTCCTGGTCTTCGCCAATGGTGAGAAGGCTGATGAGGCGCGGGCAGCAGGAGCGGACTTCGTCGGCTCCGATGACCTGATCGAGAAGGTCAAGGGCGGGTGGACCGACTTTGATTCCGCGGTCTCCACGCCTGACCTCATGGGCAAGGTGGGCACGCTCGGCAAGGTCCTCGGCCCTCGCGGTCTCATGCCCAACCCCAAGACGGGCACGGTGACGATGGACGTCGCGAAGGCAGTCTCTGACATCAAGGGCGGCAAGATCGAGTTCCGCGTCGACAAGCACTCCAATCTGCAGTTCCCGATCGGAAAGGCCTCGTTTGACGAGGTCCAGCTCGTCGAGAACTACGCCGCCGCACTCGATGAGGTCCTCCGGTTGAAGCCCTCGGCAGCCAAGGGCCGCTACGTGAAGAAGGCCACCTTCTCGACCACGATGGGCCCGGGTATCCCGGTTGATCCCAACCGAGTGAAGAACCTCACCGCCGAGGACGATGTCTAGTCCTCGCCTGTCCTCCGAAGTTCAGTCGGCTCATCCGCGGGAGTTCGCGGATGAGCCGGCCGGGCTCGTCTTGGGCCTGATGGCCCCCGCTCCTGCCGGTTTTGACGCCGCCGGGGCGGAGCGTCTATGGTCAGGCCTACCAAAGACCGCTGGTTGCGCACACTCCTTGGAGGGTGCGTCGAAGGCTCCGCACAATGCGGGCGGCCCGCGTAGGTGAACGAAGCTCTTGGCAGCACGTTTGTGCCGTGAAGCCCCGTGCGCCTGCGCCGGGGCGTTTGTGTTGTTCGGGGCCCGTTGAAAGGAGCCCCATGGCTGGTGCGAACAAGGCGAACACTGTCGCCGACCTCGCCGAGCAATTCCGCACCTCGAATGCAACCGTGCTCACCGAATACCGCGGCCTGACGGTGGCGCAGCTCAAGAAGCTTCGCCGCTCGCTCGGTCCCACGGTTTCGTACACGGTCGTCAAGAACACCTTGACGAAGATCGCAGCGAAGGAGGCTGGTGTCACCGGCCTCGACGACCTGCTCGCTGGACCGAGCGCAATCGCGTTCGTGAAGGGCGATCCGGTCGATGCTGCGAAGGGCATTCGCAATTTCGCGAAGGAAAACCCCAACCTGGTCATCAAGGGTGGGGTCATGGACGGGGTCGTGCTCGCTGCGGCCGATATCCAAAAGCTCGCCGATCTCGAGTCGCGTGAGGTCCTCCTCGCAAAGCTCGCAGGTGCAATGAAGGCCAAGCAGTCGCAGGCGGCAGCGCTGTTCGCAGCGCCGTTGGCGAAGACGGCCCGCGCCCTCGGCGCGCTGCAGACCAAGCTCGAGTCGCAGGCCCCGGCCGCTGCTGCACCCGCAGCCGCAGTCGAGGAGCTCGCGGTCGAGGAGCCTGCAGCGGATGCAATTGCCACCGAAGAAATCGCTGAGACGGTTGCCGAAGAGGCGGCCGTTGAGGAATCCACCGAGGGCTAAGGCCCATCACCCTCCGGCCGCCCTCGGCCGGTACAACCCCGAAAGGACGCCACCATGGCGAAGTTGAGCACAGATGCCCTTCTCGACGCGTTCAAGGAAATGACGCTGCTCGAGCTTTCCGAGTTCGTGAAGGTCTTCGAGGAGACCTTCGATGTCACCGCCGCAGCCCCGGTTGCCATGGCGATGGCAGCCCCCGCCGGTGGTGGCGGCGAAGCCGCTGCCGAGCAGGATGAGTTCGATGTCATCCTCGAGGCCGCTGGCGACAACAAGATCCCGGTCATCAAGGAGGTGCGCGCGCTCACGAACCTCGGCCTGAAGGAGGCCAAGGATCTCGTCGAGGCCGCCCCGACCGCAGTGCTCGAGAAGGTCACCAAGGAGGCCGCAGAGGCCGCCAAGGCGACCCTCGAGGGAGTTGGCGCGAAGGTCACCGTCAAGTAAGGCAACGCGGCCACTGGCCGTGCTTGAGTGGGCGTCCCGGAAACGGGGCGCCCACTCTCATGTCCGCCCCACCCACCACCCACCCCTTTCGTCATTTCATCCGGAATCCGGTCTAACCGACCGGGAAGTTGGTCAGATGACCGCGTTGTTGGTGATCTCGTCCAGCCACGGTCGGCGTGGAAGCGTCGGGATGGCCCAGCCGAACTGCATTCGGGGAATCCAGCGCCGAACGCCCTGCAGAGGATCTGAGAGGGCATCTGGATGGAATGACCCAATGCCGGTCCAACTGACCAGAGAATCTGACGTTTGAGCCGGATTCTGGATGAAGTGGCGAGGGGGGGTGGAGGTGGGATTGTGAAGTGGATTTGCCATTTTTGTGTCGGGTTGGTTACGACACGCCCATTCGGCTTGACCAACGCAGATTCTCGGGTCATTCTTTTCCTGCGTTAGCAGATCCCGAATACGAAACTCGCCCAACGAGGACGAGCCAGAGCAGGCCGACACCAGCATCGCTGTCAAGTGTCGAAGCCGCCAGGTGAGTCGAGGATGGTCGATTGGCGGCGGGGTTGGACAGCGGTTTGCCCGTGGGGTATGCTGCTGCTTTGCGCTGCCCTCACTCCTTGGTTCCCAACCCGGTCGTCACCCAGTCGTCACATCACGTCAGTAGCAGCATCGCTAGCCGCGGTGCCTTCGCAGCCGGCTTGATGGAGCGAAGTTGACAGCCCGGGCTGATTGCCATGGTTCCGGGCGGCGCCTAAGCCATCAGCGCCCCTGGAAGGAACTCTCTTGGCCGCCAAGCGCACGTCGCATGTCACGCCACTCTCCCCGGACCTCGTTCGGGCCTCATTCGCAAAGATCCGCGAGCCACTCGCCGCGCCAGATTTGCTGGCACTGCAGACCGCCAGTTTTGACTGGCTGCTCGGCGGAGCCGACTGGCAGGCACGCGTCAAGGCGGTGCTGGCGACGGGCAATACCGAGATTCCGCAGTCGTCCGGCCTCACGGAGATCTTCGAGGAGATCAGCCCGATCGAGGACTTCGCGGGCGCGATGTCGCTGTCTTTCCGCGACCACCGCTTTGAGCCCCCGAAGTACACGGTGGAGCAGTGCCGCGACAAGGACTTCACCTACTCGGCGCCGCTGTTCGTCACCGCGGAGTTCATGAACAACGAGACTGGTGAGATCAAGTCCCAGACAGTGTTCATGGGTGACTTCCCGCTTATGACCGACAAGGGCACCTTCATCATCAACGGCACCGAGCGCGTCGTGGTGTCGCAGCTCGTGCGGTCGCCCGGTGCCTACTTCGAGCGGTCAATCGACAAGACGACGGACAAGGATGTCTACGTCGCGAAGATCATCCCGAGCCGTGGTGCCTGGCTCGAGTTCGAGATCGACAAGAAGGACCTCGTCGCCGTTCGCGTCGACCGGAAGCGCAAGCAGCCGGTGACCGTTCTGCTCAAGGCACTCGGCATGACGACCGAGGAGATAACCGAGCGTTTCGGCCAGTACGAGACCTTCATGGCGACCCTCGAGAAGGACCACATCGGCAGCCAAGAGGATGCGCTGCTTGACATCTACCGCAAGCTGCGTCCGGGCGAACCGCCGACCGTAGAGAACGCGCGTAACCTCCTCGACAACTTCTACTTCAACCCGAAGCGCTACGACATGGCCAAGGTCGGCCGCTACAAGGTGAATAAGAAGCTCGGCCTTGACCTTCCGCTGACCCAGAGCGTTCTCACTCGCGAGGACATCGTCCAGGCTGTCGAGTACCTCGTGCGACTGCACGCCGGCCTCACGACCATCGAGGGCCCGCGCGGAGAAGTGCGGGTCGAGACCGACGACATCGATCACTTCGGTAACCGTCGCCTGCGCACCGTCGGCGAGCTCATTCAAAACCAGATCCGTACCGGGCTTTCCCGGATGGAGCGCGTCGTGCGCGAGCGCATGACGACCCAGGATGTCGAGGCGATCACCCCGCAGACCCTCATCAACATCCGGCCCGTCGTCGCATCGATCAAGGAGTTCTTCGGCACCTCACAGCTGTCTCAGTTCATGGATCAGACGAATCCGCTGGCGGGCCTGACCCACAAGCGTCGCCTCTCGGCCCTCGGCCCGGGCGGTCTGTCGCGTGAGCGCGCTGGCTTCGAGGTCCGCGACGTTCACCCGTCGCACTACGGCCGCATGTGCCCGATCGAGACCCCTGAAGGCCCGAACATCGGCCTGATCGGTTCGCTCGCGACGTATGCGCGCATCAACGCGTTCGGCTTCGTCGAGACGCCGTACCGCAAGGTCGTCGACGGTCGGGTCACTGACGAGATCGATTACCTGACCGCCGACGAAGAAGACCTTCACGTGGTCGCCCAGGCGAACACCACGATCGATACGGATGGCAACATGACCGATCCGCGCGTCCTCGTCCGGCGCAAGGGCGGCGAGGTCGACTACATCCTCGCCAACGACGTCGACTACATGGATGTCTCGCCGCGCCAGCTCTGGTCGGTCGCGACGGCGATGATCCCGTTCCTCGAGCACGACGACGCGAACCGCGCGCTCATGGGCTCGAACATGCAGCGACAGGCAGTCCCGCTGCTGCGGTCCGAGGCGCCGCTCGTCGGCACCGGAATGGAGTTCCGTGCCGCCTACGACGCGGGCGACATCATCACGGCGAAGCAGGCCGGTGGCGTCACCGAGGTGTCAGCCGACCTCGTCACCGTTGCGAACGACGATGGCACCTACACCACCTACCGGATCGAGAAGTTCCACCGCTCGAACCAGGGCACCTGCTTCAACCAGCGGCCGATCGTCTCCGAGGGCCAGCGTGTTGAAGCCGGTCAGGTGCTTGCTGACGGACCGTCGACTGAGCTCGGCGAAATGGCGCTCGGCAAGAACCTCCTCGTCGCCTTCATGCCGTGGGAGGGCCACAATTACGAAGACGCGATCATCCTCAACCAGCGCCTGGTGCAGGACGACGTCCTGTCCTCGATCCACATCGACGAGCATGAAGTCGATGCACGCGACACCAAGCTCGGCCCCGAGGAGATCACCCGCGACATTCCCAACGTCGCTGAGGAGGTCCTCGCAGACCTCGATGATCGAGGCATCATCCGCATCGGCGCTGACG
>JBMOKH010000102.1:0-8028 GCA_049315365.1 Candidatus Nanopelagicales bacterium | reverse complement strand
AACCCCTCCAGACCGACGGCGAGGCCATGCTCACCCTGCGCCGGGTCGGGGCGAACCCGGGGGCGAGCATTCACGTGCAGCGGGCAGCCGAGGGAATCCTTATCGGCAGTGGCGGGGAGTACGCGGAGGTGTCACTCGACACCGCCTCGCACCTGCTCGTCGATGCACCCGCCTGAGCGCGACAGAGCGCAGGCTCCTAGCCCGAGAGTGAGCGTCTCCAGTAGACGCTGTCCGGTGGAGTCCACCACTGTCCGCCGACGAACACCAACCAGCCACCATGGGTTTCGGAACTGGCGATGGTTCGATCGCAGACGTAGCCGCCGAGATGGTCATTGGGCCACTCAGCCCACGTGGGAGCCCAGCCGGCGGGGCACGGAGCGTCGGCCGTGGGACGGGCCAGCGACTGCACCCACGGATTGCTCGCGTATCCGCCGGCGCTGTTGGGGGCGACAAGGGCGCCGCGCATGACCACTGTCTGACCGCTTCCCGGGTAGTAGCCGAGTGCGATGAAGCCGTCGTCGTCGGCCTGGACTGAACGCCAGGTTGCGTTGATGATTGGCACGGGTTTCCACGTGATTGCGTCGGCACTGTAGGCGCTGTAGCCGGCGGACCCCTTATGGCCGACGGCCACGTAGCCGTCAGGGCCTCCGGTCACGCTGGCCCATGTGATCCCGCTCGTGGGCGCGGGCAGAGGATAGGCGGCTTCTGTCCACGTACGGCCATCGCTGCTCGTTGAAATCGCGCCGGGGGCGGATAAGGCGACGAACTTGCCGAGTCCGAACTCCACGTCGGTCCAGTTGGCCGCGGCATTGCTCACCCAGTCCCAGGTGGTGCCATCCTCCGTCGTTGCGATGTGGCGCTGCACTCGTCCGTTCCCGGCACCGACAGCTGCCCAGACGCCATTGCCGTATGCGACCTCATCGATGGCGAATCCATAGGGGAGTGTCTGGGGAGTCCAGGTGACCCCCCGATCCTTCGACGTTGCATAGGTCTGGCCGGTTGCCTCCGAGAATACGATCCAGATTCCTTCGCCGTAGGCGGCGCCTGTCCAGACGTTCGAGCTCGTATAGGCAACCTTCCAAGCGAGGCCGTCGTTACTCGTGAGGATGTTGCCCGTGAGGTCGAGCACGACCCACGTGTTGTCTGCCTGAGTGACGGAGGAGAATGAGGATTTCGCGACCGCGGTGGGCAGAGCCGGAATGCTCCAGTTCACGCCATCATCCTTCGATGTGGCGAGCTTGCCATTCGCACCCACGGCGACCCAGGTGCCTGTGGAGTCGGTGGTGAGATCTGCCCAGACGGAATCGACGGTGATATAGCTGTATCCCCACACGAGTGGGGTCGGATCGGTGTCCGCGGCAGTTGCGAAAGGCGCAACGGTGAAGACTGCGGCGGCGGCAATGCATATTGCGCCGGCAGCAAAGAGCCGAGGCATCACAATCTTCACGGGGGTCCAATTCGGTGCGGCTTGGCGCTCATGGGTGGGATTAGTACCAGAGCATAAACACCTGCCGACGTGAACTGTCAAAGGTCATGAAGGTCGACTACGCGGGCGACCGTCCGAAATCGGGCCGAAGCGGAAAGCCACTCACACCGCGGGGGGCCAGTTTCACCCCGAGTGTCTGGTGCAATTGGATGGTGTTGAGCTCGAATCCCATCCGCGACGCGGCCATGTAGAGGCGCCACACGCGGGCGGTGCCGAGCCCGGCCTCTTCGACCGCCTCATCCCAGTGATCCTCGAGGTTCTGGCACCAGTGCTTGAGGGTGAGTGCGTAGTGCTCCCTCAGGTTCTCCTCGTGACGGATCTCGAAGCCGGCGTCATTCATGGTGCTCATGATGTGACCGGGGCCGGAGAGTTCGCCGTCGGGGAACACGTAGCGGTTGATGAACGAGGCCCGGTAGTGGCTGGGCTCGGCATCACTTGGCCGGGTGATCGTGTGGTTGAGCATGCGGCCCTCGGGCTTGAGCTTGCCGAAGGCGAAGGCGAAGTACGACGGGTAGTTCTCGCGGCCGATGTGCTCGGTCAGGCCGATCGAGGAGACGGCGTCAAAATCAGTCTCCGGCACGTCGCGGTAGTCGCTGAACCGGATCTGCGCCTGCCCGGCCAGCCCTTGCGCCTCAATAGCCTCCTGGCCCCACTCGGCCTGGCGCTCCGAGAGGGTGACCCCGATCGCTCTCACTCCGTAGTTCTTCACCGCGTGGAGCACCATTCCGCCCCAGCCGCAGCCGATGTCGAGCAGGGTCATGCCGGGCTGAAGGCCGAGCTTTCGGCACACAAGGTCGAACTTTTCCTCCTGGGCGACCTCGAGTGAGGCGTCGGCATTGGGGAACACCGCGCACGTGTAGGCCATCGACGGTCCGAGCACCCATCGGTAGAAGCGATTCGAGACGTCGTAGTGGTGCTGAATCGCGTCTGCGTCACGGCCCTTGGAGTGACGTGATCCGCTGAGCCGCCGTTCCTGCGGTGGTGGCGTCGGGCGCTTGAGTGCCGCGGGAAGGAAGGCGCCGAGCAGCTTGATCCGCTCGCCGAGTCCCAATCGGGGCCTCGCCGGCGGATACAGGCGCATCATTGCCTCGTAGGGGTCGCCGACGATCTCTAGGTCGCCGGCGACGTATGCCCGGGCGAGTCCGAGTTGCGATGGTGCGCCCGCGAGGTATTCGACGGCGCGCGGGGTGCGGACATCGAGGACGACGCTCGCATCCGGCGGGCCTGCGGCGGATCCGTCGAATGCCTTGAAGCCGACGCCCCTCTCCTCGGGCACGACCATCGTGAACACCTCTGCGAGTTTCATCGCCGTTCCACCACCTTTTCGTACAGTCCGAGCAGCCGGCCGTCTGGGTCGTAGCGCTCCTTGAGTGCGGGGTATTCCTGCCCTCCATAGATCGACCAGAATGTCGCCCGATCGTAAAACGCGGTGGAGTAAAGGGATTTTCGACCATCGAGTTCGGTTACGACCGCTTCGACGCGCCGGTTGACGCTCCCGGCTTCGGGGTTGACGCCGTCGGGGAGTGGCACGGTTGACCAGAAACCGACGTTGACGTAGGTGACGGCTGGGTCGAACTCGTACAGCGGCCAGCGGGCGTTGGGGTCGCGCTGCTTGAGCGGGCAGATCCAGATCGGCTCGATGCCCACCTCGCGGTGGAAGAAGTCGAGGAAGGCCTTGAGGCGATCGACCGGGACTTCGATGTCCTGGACGACGGGCTCGCGCTGCGGCTGCCGGCGCAGCCGCGCGAGCTTTCCAGAGACGTCGTGCCGCCGGTCGAAGGCGACGAACTTCCAGTAGACGTCGCTCCTGAGCCGATTCTTCGGCCAGAGCCGGCGGATGAGGGGCTTTTGGGCTCCGAAGGCCCGTGAGCACCAGAACCAGTCGGTGTCCCAGCGCCACAGGTAGTCGTGGATGGTGAGGCAGTCGCGGTCGTTTCGCTGGATCGATCGGTAGTAGATATCCATCCCCGTGTAGTCGCTCACGGAAAGGCCGGCCGGGACCGCGTCGACCATGAACCCGAGGGTGAGGTACTGCTCTTCGGGTGAGAACACCGTTCCGTCGATGAAATCGACAGTGCGGCCCTCGAATTGCGGAGTCTGGACGAATCGCGAGATGGCTTCGGCCATCGCGGCCGCAGACGGGTATGGCACATGCCGGATCTCGACGTACGGACGCACCGGCTCGAGCTCGATCTCCAGGCGCAGGGCGTAGCCGAGGGAGCCGTAGGAGTTCGGGAAGCCGTAGAAGAGCTCACGGTTGGGGTCGTCAGCGTCGCCCGTGACGGTGAGGATCTCGCCGGCCCCGGTGAGGATGTCCATCGAGATCACCGACTCGTGAGGCGTGCCCTGCCGGAAGCTGGCACTTTCGATGCCCAGGCCGGTGACGGCGCCGCCGAGGGTGATGGTGCGCAGCTGCGGGACGCACATTGGTGCGAGGCCATGGGCGAGCGTGGCATCGACGAGGTGCTCGTAGGTCGTCATCCCGAGCACCTGGGCGGTGCGTCGAATGGGATCGACCTCGAGCACTCCGTCGAAGGCGGCGACGTCGAGCCCGGGACTCGAGACGGCAGCGCGCGGACGGAACAGGTTCGAGGTGTGCTTCTTCAGTCGAACGGGGGCTCCGGCAGGAATGTCGGCGTACTGGCGGCGCACCTCGGCGGCGAGTGCTCCGTATCGTTCTCGCCAGTCCCGGCTGACGTCTGTCGCTGCATGCTGCACGGCGCAACGTTAATCCAAATGGGTCCCTGATGACGGCTAAAGTCCCCCGGTGCGTCATCATGAGTTCGTGACTATCGACCCCAATGCAGCCGTCCCGAATCCTGCTGACGCGACTTCCGCTGACGCGACTCCTGCCGGAGTCACCGGCGTGATCCAGCCCCCATTGAAGCGACGCACCCCTGGCTGGGTGCCGGTGCTCATCGGGGTCTTCGCATTCCTCCTCGTTCTCGCCGGTTCCGGGCTGACCGCCGGCGACTGGATCTCGCGGAACTCTGAGATGAACCTGCTCGTCACCAGGATCGAGGCGTCGGAGTCGTCGATGCAGCAGACCCAAGATGAACTGGCGGCGATCTTCGCGGAATACGAGGGCCTCGAAACCCTCACGGCTCCGCAGAAGGCTGAGCTCACCGACAAGCTGAAGGCCGCCGCCGCTGCGGGCGACGAGCGGGTGACCGCTGCCGGAAGGGGCGTGCGCGAGGTTGCCATCATGCCGTGGCACGGGAACATCGCCGCCGGGAAGCAGGCGTATGTCATCCACAACCAAGCGTGGCAGGACTACCTCGGCGCCTCGGCGAAGGACCCCGACGTGCTGCTCGTCGACCAGCCCGAGATCGATTCGACGTTCATGGCGTCTGAACCGCTGCTGAAGAAGGCCGTTCCCGAGCCGCCGCTGTTCGACCTGAAGAAGCGGGTGAGGGACATCTTCATCGAGGGTCAGGCCCAGCCGGATGGCCCGACCCAGGAGGCATCACTCCGGGGTGCCCGCTGACACCTCCGCAGCAATCGCCTCGGAATCCGGCTCCTGCGCCGGACGCCCTAGCTTGCTCGGCCACCAGACCCGGGCACCGATGTCGTAGGCGAGGGCGGGCACGAGCGTCGATCGGATGACGAACGTGTCGAGCAGCACCCCGACCGCGACCGCGAACCCGAGCTCGCGCAGGAAGACGAGCGGCAGCACGCCGAGGACGAGGAAGGTCGCGGCGAGCACGATGCCGGCCGAGGTAATGACACCACCGGTCACCGTGAGGCCCTTGAGAATGCCGGGCCGAGTGCCGAGGTTGATGGATTCCTCGCGCACCCGGGTCATGAGGAAGATGTTGTAGTCGACCCCGAGCGCGACGAGGAAGACGAAGGCGAAGAGCGGGAACGATGTGTCGGCGCCCGCGAACCCGAACACGTTGTCGAAGAAGATCGCGCACACCCCGAGCGTCGCGAAGAACGACAGCAGCACCGTGGTGATGAGGAGCACGGGGGCGAGGACTGATCGGAGCAGCAGCATCAGCACGATGAAGATGACGATGAGCACGACCGGGATGATGAGGTTGCGGTCGCGGATCGAGGCATTGTCGATGTCGAGCGATGCGGCTGTCTGCCCGCCCACGAGGGCGTCGGCGCCCTCGACTGCGTCGACGTTCGTGCGCAATTCGTTCACGACCTGCTCCGCGGCAGGGCTGTCGGCGGCGTCGGCGAGCGTGACGAGAATCTGGGCCCGGCCGTCGACGATCTTCGGCGGTGCCGTCGCCGCGGCCGGATCCTGCGGAGGCAGGCCGGTGAACGGGAAGGCGGCGGCCACTCCGGGGGTTGCCGCCACGGTGCTCAGGACATCGGCAAGCGCCGCCTCGTTCGTCATGACGATGGCCGGGGTGCCGAGTCCTCCCGCGAAGTGCGCGGCGAGTTGCTCCTGGCCGACGACCGAGTCGGTCTCGTTGACGAAGGCCTGCGTTGTCGTGATGCCCTCGGCCTTGAGGGTGGTCGCGAAGCCGGCGAAGACGAGCATGACGATTCCGGTGACCACCCAGGTGAGGCGGGGACGACGTCCGACTCCGCTCGCCACCTTCGACCACGCCCCCGAAAGCCGCTCATCGGTGTCGTCATCGCTGGGGACCTTCGGCCAGAACGCCCAGCGGCCCGCCGGGAATCGCCTGCGCGAGAACGGGCCCCAGTTCGGGCTCGTGACGCGGATGATGCCGAAGATGATCCAGCCGATGATCGTGATGCCCGCGAGCAGGCCGCCAACGGCGGCGAACGGCCCCACCTCGAGATCGGTGAAGAAGCTCAGGACGAGACCGATGATCGTCGGGACGAGAAAGGCGAGGATCGGCAGGACGACGCTGGGAATGATGAGGAGCGCCGGCAGGAAGGTGAGCATGACGACGAGGGCGGCGATGATGCCGGTCGCCCCGACCGGGCCGGTTGACCTGTTGGAGTTCAGCTCGCTCAGGAGCAGGCACATGAGGCCGATGACGACGGTTGCGGCGCTCGCGACGATGGGCTCGACGACACCTCGCAGCGCCGCGCGCATGGCCTTGGTATGGGTCGGAAAATGGTGGAGTTCCTCCCGGTAACGCGCGACCAGCAGCAGGGCGTAATCCGTCCCGGCTCCGAAGACGAGCACGGTGAGGATTCCCTGGCTCTGGCCGTTGAGGACGACGATGTCGTTCTTCGCCAGGAAGTAGACCGCTGCGCTCGCGGCGGAGAGCGCCATGCCTGCGGCGAGCAGGGGGATGAGCCACAGGAAGGGGCTGCGGTAGACGAGGATGAGGATGATCGCGACGACGACCGCGGTGGCGCCCAGGAGCGTGCTGTCGATCGCACCGAAGACCTTGATGAGGTCCGCGAGGATGCCGGCCGGGCCGGTGACATTGATGCGCAGGTCGGTGACCTGCTCTGCGGCCCCGCGTACGGCCTCGGTGATGCCGGCGATCGCGAGCTCACCATTCGCCAGGTTCTCGCTGGCCTTGTCGCCGTCGAGTGAGACGTTGATGAGGACGGCCTTGCCATCCTGCGATGGGATCGGGACGATCGGCCCCGGCTGGAGGAAGTCCGAGATCGTGGCGCCCGGCTCGACCTCGATCGAGGGGATCTCCCCGGCGAAGGTCGTTGCTTCTGCCAGATCGCCGGGGCTGAGGGCGCCGCCGTCGGGACGGGTGATGACGACGAGAAGCGGGAAGGCATTGTCGTCGCTGAAGAGCGCCTGCTCGTTGGCGACGAGGGTCGACTCCGCGGAGGCCGGAAGGAACGAGGCATTGTCGTTCGTCTGGACCTCGTTCAGCTTGCCCGCGAGCGGGCCGGCGACACTCCCGAAGATGAGCCACAGGACAGCGACCCCGATCGCCAGCCAAACGGCCTTTCTGCCGGGGGTCGGGGAGTTCGTGCGGTCGCGGTTTCCGTTGAGCGTCGAGGTCATGCCGCTACCGTGCCAGATGGCATTGCGGCTGCCAAGCACCACCGCCATGATGGCCGTCATCCGGGGTGTCTTCACCGGTTCGGATAGCCTCTGGGTCGTGTCCGATGAAACCCTGTCTGGCGCGGACAATCGGACGTTGCCGGATTGGAGCCACGGTGAATGACACGTTGTCCTGGTTCGCGGTCTCAGCAGCGCTTGCGATCGGGGTGGCCCTGTTCACGAGGCAGCGCGGCTGGGGCATGGCCCTGCCGGTGCTCGCGGCAGGGGCGATCACCGGGCTCCTACCATTCGCTCCGAGTGCGCCGCTCAATCCCGAGATAGCACTCATCGCAGTCCTCGCCCCTCTTGTCTTCGGCGAGGCACTCGGCTCCTCGTATCTCGATATCCGGCGAGTTCGGCGTCCGGTGCTCATCCTCGCGATCGGCCTGGTCATCGCGACGACGGCGGCGATCGGCTTGACCGTCGCCGCAATTTCGGCGATTCCGCTCGCACTCGCCCTGGCCCTCGGTGCCATCCTCGCCCCGACGGATGCCGTCGCGGTGAGCGCGGTGGCCCGCCGTGCGTCATTGCCCCGAAGGCTCGTCTCGGTCCTCGAGGGCGAGAGCCTGGTGAATGACGGCACCGGGCTCACCGTCCT
>JBMOKH010000398.1:0-1832 GCA_049315365.1 Candidatus Nanopelagicales bacterium | reverse complement strand
TAGGTTGCCGGGGCTTCAACGGGCCGTTTCCCTCTGCCCCTCTTGATGAGGTATTAAGTTATGAAGCGAAACCATAGCGACCACGCCTGCGAAATGCAAAATCGGCCCTGCCCCAGCGAGGAATCTTGGGCAGCGAGCTCAGAGGTAAAGGCCTGTGCCAGCGGTGCTCGCGTGCTCCGCCGCGACTGCGTGGATGTCACGTTCGCGCAGGAGGACGTACTCCTGACCCTGGAGTTCGACGCTTCCGCGGTCCTCGGGCTCGAAGAGCACGCGATCACCCACCGAGATCGTTCGGACATTCGGGCCGACCGCCACGCACCTCGCCCACGCAAGCTTGCGGCCGACCTGGGCCGTGGCCGGAATGACGATGCCCCCGCTTGATCGACGCTCCCCATCCTCGCCGGTCTCGCGCACGAGCACCCGGTCGTGGAGCAGCTTGATAGGCACGGACCCGTCGGCGTTGGGTCGGGTATCGGGATTGGCCATCTGCGCGGCTACCGGCGACGGCGGGTCATGATGCTCAGAGCCACGACCCCGACCACGACCGCCCCGGCGATCGCGATCCGCTCCGGCCGAACACCGCCCTGCTCGTCGGTGAACAACCCGATGATCGCGCGCCCGCCACGCTTGGCGAGCGCTCCGGCCGTGGCCTGCCCTTTGAGAGCGGCGAGGGAGGCGGCGAGCTCTGCGCGCGCGGCGGCGATCTCCGCCTGCAGGTCTACGACGCTCGGCTTGGGCAACGTCGGGGTTGCTTCTTCGTGGGCCATGGTTGCGTAGCCTACGCGGGTCCTCGCTGAGCGGCACGGCTGATCCGCCCGTGACCGTCCGTTATTGCCTATCTTTTGCAGGTAGTTCAATTCGACTTTAGGCTGACACTATTACTGACACTATGAATCGAGTCCTGACAGCCATGGCCGCGGCATCCCTTGGGATCACCGCCCTCGCGGCCTGCTCTTCCAGCGAGTCGACGGGCAGTGCCCCGAGCGCACCGGGCACCATCCTCGTCGCGACCACCGTCTCGCCCATCACGTCCATCGCGGCGAGCATCGGCGGCGATCGCGTCCGCATCGAGGGCATCGTCCCCGAGGGCACGAACAGCCACACCTTCGAGCCCGAGCCCCGGGTGGCCGCGCTGCTCAGCGCGGCCGACCTCATCCTCGTCAACGGCCTGAAGCTCGAGGACCCCACCCTCGAGCTCGCCGAGGCGAACAAGAAGCCGGACGCCAAGATCGTCGAGATCGGCACTGAGATCCTGCCCGAGGCCGACTACATCTACGACTTCTCCTTTCCCAAGGAGGAGGGCAAGCCCAATCCGCACCTATGGACCGACACGGCGTACGCGATCGAGTACGCCGCTGCCATCCGCGACGAGTTCTCAGCCCTCGATCCAGCCAATGCGTCCTACTACTCGGCGAACTTCGACGCCTTCGCCGCGAAGGTGAACGAGCTCGACGCGGCCGTGCGCAAGGACCAGCAGACGGTTCCAGAGGGTAACCTCAAACTCCTCACCTACCACGACGCCTACGCCTACTTCGCGAAGAACTTCGGCTGGGAGGTCATCGGCGCGGTGCAGCCCAAGAACTTCTCCGACCCCAACGCATCCGACGTCGCCGGCCTCATCGATCAGGTGAAGGCCCAGGGGGTCACGACCATCTTCGGGTCGGAGGTCTTCCCCTCCAAGGTGCTCGAGGAGATCGGACGCGCCACCGGCGCGAAGTACGAGGCTTCGCTCAGGGACGACGACCTGCCTGGCGCGCCCGGCGAGCCCGGTCATTCGTGGCTCGGCCTGATGAAGTACAACTACGCCACCATGATCAAGGGACTCGGCGGCC
>JBMOKH010000101.1:0-8074 GCA_049315365.1 Candidatus Nanopelagicales bacterium | reverse complement strand
ACCTGGCCGTCCGCTGATGGTTCCGACGGGGCTGGCACCCCCGGAGGGAAAGGATCGCCTACCGATAGTTGGCGAACTGAACCGCGAAGTCGAGATCAGCGTCCTTGACGAGCGCCTGAACCTCCTGAAGATCGTCGCGGCTCTTGCTCGTCACCCGCAATTCCTCGCCCATGACCTGGGTCTTCACGCTCTTGGGGCCCTCATCGCGGATGAGCTTGCCGATCTTCTTCGCCTGCTCCTGGCTGATGCCGGCCTTGAAGGTGCCGGAGATCTTGTAGCCCTTGCCGGAGGACCGAGGGTCCTCGGCCTCGAATGACTTCAGGCTCATGCCGCGCTTGATGATCTTCTCCTTGAACACGTCAAGGGCCGCCTTCGCTCGCTCCTCGGTGCCGGAGGAGATCTCGACGCCGAGCTCGCCCTTCCACTCGATCGTCGTGTCGGTGTTCTTGAAGTCGAAGCGCTGGGCCAATTCCTTCGCTGTCTGGTTGAGGGCGTTGTCGGCCTCCTGGCGGTCGACCTTGGAGACGATGTCGAAACTGCTGTCAGCCATTGATCCTCCTTCGTGGGAACACCATTGCGTTCCGCGGGAACGGCCTCATTCTGGCGCTCGACGAGTGCCGATTGCGATTCGGGTGCCGGTCCCGGGGTGCGCTGGTCCCGGGCAAATGGCCCGACGACGGGGTTAGGTTCCGGGCCGCGACCGCCAGCACGTATGATTTGGCGGCGCGACAGCAAGGCGAGGCAGGTTGCCCGAGCGGCCAATGGGAGCGGGCTGTAAACCCGTCGGTGAAAGCCTCCGAAGGTTCGAATCCTTCACCTGCCACGCGCATGAACGGCCCCTCGGCGGGGAATCCCGCCCGGGGGCCGTTTTGCGTGGGCACGCATTCCGGATGCGTGCAGATGCCGCGACGCGCTGTGGTGGAACCGGCAGGATGGGGCCATGGACCCCGGCGCTGCTGGCAGCTTCGAGCAGGCACTCGACAGCGGCCGAGTGATCTACCCGGGGCTGCGCATCGGACGGCCCGGCCGGGCGCGCACCTACTGGGTGACGATCGCACTGCTCCGTGTCCTTCGACTGCGCTGGAAGGTAACCGTGACCGGGAGGGAGCATCTGGCGCAGGGCGCCGGAATCCTCGTTGGCAATCACGTGTCCGCCCTTGATCCGGTGGTAGCGGTCATGAGCACGTGGATGCGAGTGACCGCGTTCACGAAGGTCGAGGTCTTCGCCAAGCGCGGGGCCATCTTCTTTCGACTCATGGGGCAGATCCCACTGCGGCGGGGGGATGAGGCGTCCACGCTCTGGGCGATGGACATGGCGTCGCAATGCCTCGCGCGCGGCAGCAAGCTCGGTCTGTATCCCGAGGGCACGCGCTCACCGGACCGAACGAAACTGCACCGGCTCCACCGTCGCATCCTCATCCCGGTGCTCCTCGCCCACCCCGGAGTCCCCGTCCATGCAATCGCAACCTCGTACGAGGCCAGGCCCTGGCGGCGCGTCCGGGTGCAGGTGAATATCTCCGAAGCCCTTCACCTGCGACTCGGGGAGGCCAGCCATGACGAGGTCACCGACGTCGTGCGCGATGCCCTGCTGAGGCTCGGCGGGCAGACGTACGTCCATGCCTTCGCGCGGGACGTGAAGGCTCCGAGGCGCCCCGAGTGAGCCAGTTTGCCGAATCGACGCACAGGTTTGCGTGGGGTTCCATGATCCCGGGATCCTTACATTTCCCGAACGTTTTGCCCATGACCCCATGACGAGCATGCCCAATGCTTCGGGTCAACCGGGATGCGCCCGGACACCAGGACACCAGGAGCGAACATGAGCATCACCCGAAACGCCATCGCGGCGGTATCGATCACCGCTGGCATCGCCGGCGCCCTCATCTTGTCCGCGCTGCCCGCGCAGGCGCACCCGGGGCACGATGGAAACCAGGGCGGTCGTCAGGGCGGCGGCGGCTTCGCCGTCGAGTGCGACTTCAGCCACTCATCGTCGGTCGACCCGATCGTCATGCCGGGGCACGCCGGAATGAGCCACCTTCATGAGTTCTTCGGCAACACGGCGACGAACGAGAACTCGACGGGAGCATCGCTCCTGTCCGGTTCGACGACCTGCAATGACTCCAATGACCTCTCGGCCTACTGGGTTCCCGCCCTATACCAGGACGGCGTCCGGGTGGCTCCCATCTCCGCACGCGTGTCGTACGAGGGCCGCGGCGCTGGTGTCACCGCCTTCCCCGCAGGCTTCATGGCGGTCGCCGGCCGCACTGACCAGACCGCCGCATGGGGCTGCGCGTCGCGAGGCGAGCGACCGACCTTCGGCACGAGCGTCGCCACGGTTCCGACCTGCGATGCCGGCTCTCGGCTCGTTGCCCAGATCACCTTCCCGCAGTGCTGGGACGGCACCAGCCTCGACAGCGCCGATCACATCTCGCACCTCGTGTTCGCGACGACCGGCAATGCGTGCCCTGCTGACCACCCGGTTCGGGTGCCGCAGGTGAGAATGTCAGTCCTGTACCCGTCGGCAGCCACGGGCGGCAGCGGTGTCACCCTCGCGAGCGGCGCTGCGTCGACCCTCCACGCAGACATCTTCGAGGCCTGGACGGGCAACAGCCTTCAAAACCGGATCACCGGACGCGGCGGCCAGCGCCCGGCTGCCTTCGGCGGCCAGCAGAACGCCACGCAGAACGCCCAGCAGGGAGCGCAGAACGGCCAGCGCGGCGCACAGGGCGGCGCGAACACCGGCGTGAACCCTGACCCGACCGTGGCGCAGGACCAGGCTCAGGCCACGGCCCCCGGGCAGGGTGGCCGGGGCGATGGAGGACGCCGCGGCCCAGGTCAGCGCGGCGGGGGCGCTGCGCCGGCAGCGCCGGCAGCGCCCGCAGCACCCGCAGCCTCCGCGGCATAGTTCCAAGGCCGCTTCGACGGCAACGGGCCAGCCCGACTGCGAAACAGCGGTCGGGCTGGCCCGTTCTTGCGCGCGCATGAATGTCATGTCTTGCGCGGGATTCAATCGAAGGGGTAGCGGACCCCGGTGAGTTCCTCGCTCGCCGTCCACAGGCGAACCGCGTCGTCCGTGCGAAGGGCCGCCTTCGATCGGCCGACAATCCGCGGGTGCCCCCTTTGCTCCATGAAGCCGTCCGGGCCGACGTAGGTGTCGCCGGGAAGGCCGGGCATGGTGGCGGCGTAGAGGGTCGGCAGTGCCCCCATCTCGGCGGACTGCGCAAGCACCCCGTTGGCCATCCTGCTCATCCGGGCCCCGATCGAACTCCCTCGCATCGTCGGGCCGGCCGACTGCAGATTCGTGTTCGAGTAGCCCGGGTGCGCTGCGAGTGCGAGCAGTGACAGGCCTGCCGCATCGCTTCGTCGCTGGAGCTCGGTCGTGAACAGCAGGTTGGCGAGCTTGCTCTGTCCGTAGGCGCCCCAGGGCCGGTATTGGCCGCTGCCCATGAGGTCGTCGAAGTCCATCTTGCCCATCCGGTGGGCCTGGCTCGACACCGTGACGACCCGGGCTCCCGGCTGGGCGACGAGCGCCGGAAGGAGCAGGCCGGTGAGTGCGAAATGCCCGAGGTGGTTCGTGCCGAGTTGCATCTCGAAGCCATCCGCGGTCTGCCGCCTCGGGATCGCCATGATGCCTGCGTTGTTCACCAGGATGCTCAGGCCGCCCGGATGCGCGGACGACCACCGCTCGGCGAAGGCCCTGATCGACGCGAGGTCGGCGAGGTCGAGCGCGCTTACCTCAAGCGCTGCATCAGGATGCAGGGTCCGGATCTCGTCGGCCGCCGCCTCGCCCTTGTCCAGGGTCCTCACGGCCATCGTCACGTCAGCGCCGCATGCCGCGAGGGCTGATGCGGTGTGATACCCGAGGCCGGAATTGGCGCCGGTCACGATGACGCTCCGTCCGGTGAGTCGAGGGAGATCTGCGGCCGTCCACGGTGCTCGGGTTAATTCCATGCCACTAGTGTGCTTCACCCGGCCGAACTCGGCACCTGCCCGATAAGAGCGGCCCGATTTCTTCGCGCGGCCACCCTCGTATACGCTTGCGTGGCTTCACGCCCCCATAGCTCAGTCGGTAGAGCGTCTCCATGGTAAGGAGAAGGTCAACGGTTCGATTCCGTTTGGGGGCTCGGCAAGGGCCCGTGGCCGGCGTCAGCCGGTCTGGTCCGCGTCGTGGCGGGGTAGCTCAGTTGGTAGAGCAAGCGGCTCATAATCGCTGTGTCGCCGGTTCAAGTCCGGCCTCCGCTACTCCGTGAGGAGCGGCAACGCACGAAGGCACGAGAGCAATGACGAGGATCGAACCACCAGTCGCATTCCCGCGGCGAGCCAGGAAGAGGAACAGTCATGGGCAAGGCCACCGACGTCCGACCGAAGATCACCTTGGCGTGCGAGGACTGCAAGCATCGCAACTACATCACCAAGAAGAACCGCCGCAACGACCCCGATCGTCTCGAGGCGAAGAAGCACTGCACCAACTGCAACAAGCACACGGTGCACAAGGAAACTCGCTGACGAATCCGCCGACGGGGGCCAAGCCGTGGTGCTGAACGCAGAGTTCATCGGTCGGGCCTACCCGGCGAGCGCGCCCTATCTCGTAGGGCGCGAGAAGATCCGCGAGTTCGCCCGCGCTATCGGAGAGGGCAACCCGGCGTATTTCGACCGCGATGCCGCGCGCGCGCTCGGGCATCCGGACCTCATCGCTCCGCCGACGTTCGCGACCGTGGTCGCGATGCAGACGAGCCAAGCGGTCATGTTCGACCCCGAGCTCGGCCTTGACTTCTCCAGGGTCGTGCATGCCGAGCAGTCCTACGCATACGCCAGGCCGATCTGCGCCGGCGATGAGTTGATCGTGAGCACGCGGATCGAGAACATCCGGATGGTCGCCGGCAACGACATGCTCACGACCCAGGCGAGCATCGACACCATCGACGGCGAGCACGTCGTGACGGCGACTTCAGTTCTCGTCTCGAGGGGAGCCGACTCCTGATGGCCGCCACCGTCCGCTACGCCGATACCGCCGTAGGCACCGAACTGCCCGGCGCATCATTTCCGCTGGCTCGCGTCGACCTCGTTCGCTATGCAGGTGCCTCGGGCGACTTCAACGTGATCCATTGGAATGAGCGTGTCGCAACCTCGGTCGGTCTTCCGAATGTCATCGCGCACGGCATGCTCACGATGGCCGAGGCCATCCGGGTCGTGACCGACTGGGTCGGCGACCCCGGCGCACTCCTCCAGTACGGGGTTCGCTTCACCCGTCCGGTCATCGTCCCCGACGATGCCGACGGAGCCACGCTCGAGGTGACCGCGAAGGTCACCGAAATGCTCGACGACAACTGCGTGAAGATCACAATCACCGCGTCGAGCGAGGGCCAGACCGTGCTGGGCAAGGCCCAGGCCATCGTCCGGCTCGCATGACCGACTCCACCGATCAACCCATCGCCCCCGAGTCGGTCCTGTCCCTCGCGGCGGAACGCTCGGCAGCCCGTGCGGCCAAGGACTTCGGGCGATCAGACCTGCTGCGCGACGAGATCGCCTCCCTCGGCTGGGTCGTGAAGGACACCGCCGATGGCTTCGCGCTGACGGCGAAACCGCCGTTCACCGTTCTTCCGAATCTTGCCGCGTTGGCTCAGGCTGCCGTCGAGCTCCCCGAGACCCGGTGCACGGTGGCCGTGCTCGTTGATGGATGGCCCGATGACCTCGAAACCTGCCTGCGCGCGCTGCTCGCCAACACCGGCGACGACATCGCCGTTGTGGGCCTTGATTGCGGCGATGTCGACGGGGCGGGCACGAGACTCCACGCGCTTGCCATCGAATTCCCCGGCCGGGTCGTCGAGATCCACGTCGATCAGCCACTTTCGCGGGCGGGATGGGCCGCAGCCGTCGCCGGGCTCGCCGGAGTGGTGAGGAGCGAGCTCTTCGCGGTCATGGACGTCTCGACGATCCTCACGGGTGACGCGCTACCCCCGATCCTCGCGACCTTCGAGGATCCCTCGGTGGTCGCTTCCGGCTGGCGGGGCGTGAACGTCAACACGGACGATGCCTGGCGGACCTTCACCGATGCGGGCGCTGGTGAGGTCGACGCGGTGCTGGGCTACCTGATGGTGGTTCGTACCGATGCCGCGCGCGAATGCCCCCCGAACGCCAAGGCGGTCTTCTACCGCAACGCCGACATGGAATGGTCGCTGTCCCTCCGCGAGTATGGTTTGGCGCGCGGTTCGGGCCGAATCGTGGTTCCCGATGGAGAGCTGCCGCTTCGACAGGACCGTCATCACGCCTACCACGACACTGATCCGGACTACCGTGACAAGGAGTCCAAGAAGACCTACGACCGCATCCTGCAGCGCTTCCGGGGCCGGGCCGAGGTCCTGAGCCCGCGCGAGTGATCCGGCGCCGCGCCTAGGCTCATGCCGTGACCGTTCGACTCGCTGACCACACCACCCTGCGCATCGGGGGACCTGTCGGCGACTTCGTCCACGCGACCACCGAGGCGCAGCTCATCGAGCAGGTCACCGCACTCGACGGGGCGGGGCACCCGCTCCTCCTCCTTGGTGGCGGCAGCAATCTGGTCTGCGGTGACAAGGGTTTCGACGGCACGGTTATCGCCATGGGCGTCCGTGGCCTGACGATCCGCGTCGCGAACGACGTCGTCGATATCGTGGCCTGCTGCGGTGAGTCGTGGGACGGCCTCGTCGCCCACGCCGTTGACTCCGGCTGGGCCGGGATCGAGGCGCTCTCGGGCATCCCGGGCCTCGTCGGGGCGACGCCCATCCAGAATGTCGGCGCCTATGGCCAGGACGTCTCGCAGACGATCACGCGGGTGCGGGCATTGGACAGGACCACCGGACTCGTGGTCGAGCTCACGGCTGCCGACTGCGAGTTCACCTACCGGGGGAGCGTATTCAAGGAGCAGCCCGAGCGCTGGGTGGTGCTCGATGTGGCCTTTCGGCTTAGGGCCGGTGCCGAGAGCGTCGTGCGGTACGCCCAGCTCGCCGAGGACCTCGGAATCGAGGCGGGTGGTGCAGCCGCCCCATCCCTTATTCGGGAGGCCGTTCTGCGGCTGCGTCGGGCGAAGGGCATGGTTCTCGACCGCGAAGACCCGGATACGAGCAGCGCCGGATCCTTCTTCACCAACCCGATCGTGAGCGATGCGGTCGCAGTTGCCCTGCCGAGGGACTGCCCGCGGTATCCGGCACCGGCGGGGGTGAAGGTGAGTGCCGCGTGGCTCATCGAGCACGCAGGCGTGACCCGCGGATGGCAGGCCCGGACAGGCTCGGCGGCGGCCATCTCGTCCAAGCACACCCTTGCGATCGCGAACCTCGGCGGCGCATCGGCGTCCGAGGTGATCGAACTCGCCTCAGCCGTCCGCGACCGGGTCCAATCCTCCTTCGGCATCATGCTCGAGGCGGAGCCTCGATTCGTCAACTGCGAACTGGGCCAGGTGTCCGGCGCAGAGCGGTCAGTCGGCCTCGGAGAGCAGCGACGCCATGCGGCCGACGCCCTCGGTGATGTCGGCGTCTGAGGTCGCGTAGGACAACCGTAGGTAACCGGGGGTACCGAAGGCCTCACCCGGCACGACCGCCACCTCGACCTCATCGAGGATGAGCCCGGCCAGATGCGCGGATGACTCGATGGTCGCGCCTCGAAGCGAGCGGCCGACGAGATCGCGCACGGACGGGTACACGTAGAACGCCCCCTCCGGCAACGGGCAGGAGACGCCCGGGATGGCGCCGAGGAGCCCGGTGATGAGATGGCGGCGCCGGTCGAACGCGATCTTCATTTCATCGACCGCGGACAGGTCGCCCTGAACGGCTGCAAGCGCGGCGATCTGGGAGACGTTCGCGACATTGGAGGTCGCGTGCGACTGGAGGTTCGTCGCGGCCTTGATGACGTCGGCCGGGGCGATCATCCAGCCCACTCGCCAACCCGTCATCGCGTACGTCTTCGCGACGCCGTTCACGATGATGCAGGTATCGGCGAGACCGGGGACGAGAACGGGCATCGATGAGAACTTCGCATCCCCGTAGACGAGGTGCTCGTAGATCTCGTCGGTGACGACCCAGATGCCGTGCGCCAGCGCCCATTC
>JBMOKH010000100.1:0-8108 GCA_049315365.1 Candidatus Nanopelagicales bacterium | reverse complement strand
GACAGGGCCTCCTCCTGATCATGGGTGACGAGGATCGATGTCGTGCCGAGGGAGGAGAGCAGCGACCGGACCTCATGCCGAATCCGTTGGCGAAGGCCGGCGTCGAGCGCGGAGAACGGCTCGTCGAGGAGGACGACATCGGGTCGGGGGGCGAGGGCGCGGGCCAGCGCGACCCGCTGCATCTGACCGCCGGAGAGTTCCTGGGGCCTGGACTTCGCCCGGCCGCCGAGCCCGACGAGCTCGAGGACCTCGGCAACCCGCTCCTCGATTCGACGCTGACCGCGCAGTCCGAAGGCGACATTTCCGAAGACGTCGAGGTGCGGGAACAGGGCGCCCTCCTGCGGGACGATCCCCACCCGCCTGCGTTCCGGCGGAACCCACGAGGACGGGCCCGCCACGACGGTGTTGCCGAAGGTGATCGAACCGCTCGTCGGCCGGATGAACCCGGCGAGGGCACGGAGCAGTGTGGTTTTCCCCGAGCCGCTGGTGCCGAGGACCGCGAGGAAGAGCCCGCTCGGCACCTGCAGGTTGAGGTCGAACAGCACGGGCACCGCGCCGTAGCCCGCCTCCAGGGCGCTCACCCCGACGGCGGTCATGCTCCCACCGTATCGAGGGGTGATCGCGCAGGGACATCCGTGCTGGGATCAGCTGAGCGGGACGCCCGATCCGACGCTCGGGTGAGCAGCCACGCCGGGATCGCCGCGACCGCAATGAGGGTCAGTGCGTACGGCGCGGCGGTTCCGTAGGCGGCGATTTCCGTTCGGCTCCACAGTTCCGTGGCGAGGGTGTCGAGGCCGGTGGGGCGGAGCATCAAGGTCGCTGGGAGTTCCTTCATGGCGGTGAGGAGCACGAGCAGCCCGCCGGCGGCGATCCCGGGCAGGGAAAGCCGGAAGGTGGTCTCGAGCCAGGCTCGAAGCGGACCCCTGCCGAGTGTTCGGGCCGTCTGCTCAAGGACCGGTGGCACCATTGCGACGGACGTGCGCGTGGCGCCGATGGACTTGGGCAGGAACAGCACGGCGTAGGCCAGGGCGAGTGCCGCGACCGTCTGGTACATGGCGGGCAGGACGACGAGGGTGAGCGAGACGAGGGAGAGTCCGACGACGACGCCGGGCAGCGCATGCCCCGAGTAGGAGACGGCCTCGAGCACGCGGGAGGACCTCGTCCGGTACCTCGCGGCCAGCACCCCGACCGACAGCGCCAGCCCTACGGCCAGCAATGAGCCCAGGAGCGACACGCCGAATGAGTTGGCGGTGGCGGTGGCGAGCTCGACGAGGTCGAGGGGACGCCGGGTGCCCTCGCTGAGCCGGCGAAGGAGGGAGAACGCTGGGACGCCGAGGCCCAGGATCGCCAGACCCGTGAGCGCGAGTACGGCCATGACCCGCTGCCGCGAAGTGAGGTCGACTTCGGTGGCGCGGCGGGCCGATCCGCTCCCGGTGCGCCACCGCGCCGTGCGGCCACGGACCCGGCGCTCGGCGTAGATGAGGATTGCTGCGAGCAGAACGAGGACGACGGCGAGGACTGCAGCCGAGGTGCGGTCGAAGCTGGCCCGATAGGACGTGTAGATGACCCTGGTGAAGGCATCGACGCGGAAGAGGGCGACAGCGCCGAAGTCCGACAGGACGTAGAGCCCGACGAGGAGGGATCCGGCGGCTGCCGCGGGCCAGGCCTGGGGCATCGCCGCGAACCAGAAGGCGGACCACGGCTTGCGGCCGAGGGACCGAGCGACCTCCTCCATCGCCGGGTCGATGCTGCGCAGCGCCGCGGTCGTGGGAATGATGACGTACGGCATCGAGACGAGGGTGAGAATGAGGGCTGCGGCCCAGAACCCCGACATCGCCGGGAACTCGGCGATCCAGGCGTAGGCGGCGACGTACGAAGGCATCGCGAGCGGCAGGGCCGCGAGGACGATCCACAGTCCCTTGAGCGGCAGGCGGGCACGGGCCAGCAGCCAGGCGACCGGGACCCCGATGATGAGGCACGCGGCGACGACGACCACGACCAGTTCGATGCTTGTCACGGTCGTCGTGAGCGTGCGGGATCGCAGCAGGGACGAAGCGATCTTTTCCGGTCCGGCATCGAGGACCCGTATGAGCAGATAGACCAGTGGAGTCACCGCGACGAGCGCGGTGACTCCGCTGAGGGCAACGAGGAGCCTCGGTGCCTGGCCCGGCCTGCTCACAGCAATCCGACATCCTGCAGCATCAGAAGCGTGCCGGGGAGATCGGCGAGTTCGGCCAGCGGGACGTCGGGCCCGCGCAGCGAATCGAGTGCGGGGAGCCCCTCCGCCTGCGCCACGCCCGGGATGAGCGCGTACTCGTAGGTGTTCTCGACGAACCACTGCTGCGCCGAAGGGGAGAGCAGCCACGAGACGAACTGCTGGGCCGCGGGGTTGTCCGCCGCGCCGGAGAGGATGCCAACGCCGGCGACGTTGACGAGGGTCCCCGGGTCCGCGGGCGCGGTGAATGCCACCTGGGCTCGCATGTTCTCCGCGCCCACCTCCGCGGCCTTCTCGTACCAGTAGTAGTGGTTGACGAGTCCGAGTTTGATCTGGCCGGCATCGACGGCGTCGAGGATCAACCCGTTCTTCTCGTACTTTTTCACACCATTGGCGACGAGGCCCTCGAGCCAGGCCTTCGTCGCGGTGTCACCGGCGGTCAGCCTCATCGCGGTGACGAATGACTGGAATGACGCATTGGTGGGCGCGATGCCGACCTGGTCCTTCCAGGCTGGGTCGGTGAGGTCGAAGACCGAGGTAGGCACCTCGGCGGCGGTGAGCTGCTCGCCGTCATAGGCGATGACGCGGCCCCGACCCGTGACACCCGTCCAGTGGCCATTTGGTGCGCGGTAGGCGGGAGGGACAGTATCGGCGGCGCCGGCGGGAAGTGGCCCGAGCAGTCCCGCAGCGTCGACCGCGCCGAGGGCTCCGGCGTCCTGGGAGAAGAACACGGCGGCGGGTGAGGCGTCGCCCTCCTCGACGAGCTGGGCGGCGAGCTCGGCACTGTCGCCGTATCGGGCAGCGAGCTCGATGCCGGTCTCCTCGGTGAACTTCGCGAACAGGGGGGCGATCAGTTCCTCGCTGCGGCCCGAGTAGACGGTCAGGCTCTCGGTGGCGCCTGCCGAGGCGCCGGTGGATGCGGAGGTGGCTGATTGCCCACCGGAGCAGGCTGCGAGTGCGAGGACGGCGGCTGCGAGGGTTGCGGTGATGCGGAAACGGGACACGGGGTGGATCCTTTCAGTTAGGTAAGGCTCACCTTACCTATGAGTCGATTGGCTTGTCGCGGGGGGCTGCCAGCCTCGGCAGCAGTGGTGAGAGGTCTGAGCGCTCGCCGCTTGCCTGCAGTCGTCCGCTGGCAACGGCGTCCTGCCACGAGAGCCGGCCGACCACGAGGCTCAGCCAGGTGACGGCATCGGTCTCGACGACCGCGGAAGGCGTGCCTCGGCGATGGGCGCGCCCCTCGACCGCTTGAACAGCGGCGAATGGCGGGATGCGGACCTCCACTGCCCGACCCGGTGCGATCTCGACGAGGTGCGCGAGCGACTCCTTGACGGCTGCCTTCAGCTCCTCCCGAGAGGGCTGCTGGCCGCCATCGATGCGGTCAAGGAGGCGGACGGCAGTCATGCTCACCGGAAATCCCGACCGCTCACCCGAACAGGCGCGGCAACGTGCCCTCGTGCGCCTCGCGCAGCTCGGACAGCGCAACGGTGAACAGGCCTGCGAACTCCAACTCCTCGCCACCATCGACCTCGCCGATGCGGGCAGCCGGTAGGCCGCGCGCTGTGCACAAGTCGACGAAATGGCCCTCGTGCTCGGCAGGCACCACGACCACGGCCCGCCCCGCCGACTCGCTGAACAGGTACGTGAAGGGGTCGATGCCGTCAGGCACTGAGCAACGTCCGCCGGCATTCGACGCGAGCGCCATCTCGACGAGGACCTGCGCGATCCCGCCATCGGAGACGTCGTGGGCGGCCGTGAGCAGGCCATCGCGCGAGCCTGCCACCAGTACCTCGCCGAGCGTGCGCTCGCGCTCGAGGTCAACGGCGGGCGGGAGGCCGCCGAGGTGGCCGTGCACGTGGTGCGCCCACTCGCTGCCGCCGAACTCATCGCGGGTATCGCCGAGGACGTAGATGAGATCGCCGGCAGGGCCCCAGGCAATGGGCGTACGACGGGCGACATCGTCGATGACCCCGAGCACGCCGACCACCGGGGTCGGGTTGATCGCGGTGTCGCCTGTCTGGTTGTAGAACGAGACGTTGCCGCCGGTGACCGGGATGCCGAGTTGCAGGCAGCCATCTGCGAGGCCGCGGGTGGCCTCGGCGAACTGCCACATGACCGCGGGGTCCTCCGGCGAGCCGAAGTTCAGGCAGTTCGTGACGGCGAGCGGGCTCGCGCCCGAAGCCGCCACGTTGCGGTACGACTCCGCGAGGGCAAGCTGGGCCCCCGCGTACGGGTCGAGCTTCGCAAAGCGGCCGTTGCAGTCGGTGGCGAGGGCGATGCCCAGGCCCGTCTCCTCGTCGATGCGGATCATGCCGGCATCCTGTGGCTGCGCGAGAACCGTGTTGCCGAGCACGTATCGGTCGTACTGGCTCGTGACCCAGGACTTCGAGGCCAGGTTCGGCGCGGCCACCATGGTCAGGAGGGTCGCCTTGATCTCGTCGGGCGTGGACGGACGAGGCAGGCGCTCGGCGGTCGGGGCATCGGCCTGCAGGGAGTCTTGCCAGGCGGGCCGGGCGAAGGGGCGCTCGTAGACCGGGCCCTCGTGGGCAACGGTGCGCGGCGGGACGTCGACGATGCGCTCGCCGTGCCAGTCGACCGTGAGCCTGCCTGAGGCATTGACCTCGCCGATCACCACGGCCTCGACATCCCATTTCTTGCAGCGCAGCAGGAATTCGTCGAGCTTCGCCGGAGTCACGATCGCGCACATGCGCTCCTGCGACTCGCTCATGAGAATTTCCTCGGGTGAGAGCGACTGGTCGCGCAGTAGCACGCGGTCGAGCCACACGTGCATGCCGCCGTCGCCGTTCGAGGCGAGCTCGCTCGTGGCGCAGGAGATGCCGGCGCCGCCGAGATCCTGGATGCCCTCGACCAGACCGGCATGCAGCACCTCGAGGGTGGCCTCGATGAGGAGCTTCTCCATGAAGGGGTCGCCGACTTGGACGCTCGGGCGCTTGGTCGGGCCGCCCTCGCTGAAGGTCTCGGAGGCCAGCACCGAGACCCCGCCGATGCCATCGCCACCGGTGCGCGCGCCATACAGGACCACGAGATTGCCGACACCCTTCGCGCTCGCGAGGTGGATGTCCTCATGCCGCATCGCGCCGACGCACAGCGCGTTGACGAGCGGATTGCCGGCGTAGCTCGCGTCGAACACGACCTCGCCGCCGATATTCGGCAAGCCAAGGCAGTTGCCGTAGCCGCCGACGCCGGAGACGATGCCGGGTAGCACCCGGCGGGTGTCGGGGGCGTCGGCCGGGCCGAACCGGAGCGGGTCCATGACGGCGAGGGGTCGGGCGCCCATCGAAAGGATGTCGCGGACGATGCCGCCGACGCCGGTCGCTGCCCCTTGGTAGGGCTCGACATAGGACGGATGATTATGGCTCTCGACCTTGAATGTGACCGCCCAGCCGTGGCCGATATCGACGACGCCAGCGTTCTCGCCGATGCCGACGAGCAGCACGTCGGTCTGCGGCTTCTTGTCGCCGAACTGTGCGAGGTGCACCTTGCTCGACTTGTAGGAGCAGTGCTCGCTCCACATGACCGAATACATGGCGAGCTCGGATGATGTCGGACGCCGGCCGAGGATCTCGCGAATGCGCTGGTACTCATCTGGCTTCAGCCCGAGCGCAGCGAACGGCTGCTCGTTATCCGGAGAGGTCTCGGCGGAACCGACAGTATCGATGCTCATGCGTTCACCAGCGACGTGAGGATGCTCGTAAAGAAAGGAAGGCCATCGGTGGTCGGGCCAGTGAGCTGCTCGACGGCGTGCTCGGGATGGGGCATGAGCCCGACGACGTTGCCCCGCTCATTGCGGATGCCCGCGATGTCGCGACGGCTGCCGTTGGGGTTGACGTCGAGGTAGCGGGCGATCACCCGGCCCTCCCCCTCAAGCACGTCGAGCGTTGCCTCGTCGGCAACGTAGCCACCCTCACCGTTCTTCAACGGGATGACGATCTGCTGTCCCTGCGCGAAGCCTGAGGTCCACATCGATGATGTGTCCTCGATGCGCAGGCGCTGGTCGCGGCAGATGAAGTGGAGGCTGTCGTTGCGGGTGAGCGCGCCGGGCAGCAGGTGCGACTCGCAAAGGATCTGGAAGCCGTTGCAGATACCGAGCACCGGCAGGCCCAGATGAGCCTGCGCGACGATGGTCTTCATCACGGGCGCGAACCGGGCGATGGCACCGCAGCGCAGGTAGTCGCCGTACGAGAACCCGCCGGGCAGGATCACCGCATCGACGCCCTTGATGTCGTCGTCGCCGTGCCACAGCGCCACCGGCTCGCCACCTGCGAGGCGAACGGCGCGTGCGGCGTCACGATCGTCCAGCGAACCGGGGAAGGTGACGACCCCGATGCGAAGGCTCAACGGGTGTCCTCGACCACGAGGCGGTAGTCCTCGATCACCGGGTTACTGAGCAGCTCGGCCGCGAGGGTGTGCAACTGGGCGAGCCGCTCGCCGGTCACCTCGCCCTCGACATCGATGACGAACTGCTTGCCCTGACGGACGTCGTTTACCCCGCTGAGCCCTAGGCGGCCGAGGGCCCCTTGGACGGCTCGGCCCTGGGGGTCGAGGATCTCCGGCTTGAGCATGACGTCGACGACGACGCGGGCCACTGGGACTCCTGAATGTGGAGGATGTTGGTGAGGGCAATGCTAGCGACGACCGGGCAAGGCATTGCGGGGCTACGGGATGAGGGTGAACTCCTGGCCATCTAGTGAACGCAGGATCGAGAAGTGGCGGCGGTCGAGGGTGCAGATCGTGCGCGTCTGGTAGCGATCTGCGAGCACGACGAGCGAGGCATCGGCGACGCCGATCCGCTGGTCGGCGTAGTGCGCGATGACCCTTGAGCACGAGATGAGGTCGGCCACGTCCATGATCGGCAGATCGTAGGCGCCGGAGCACAGCTCATTCAATGCCATGACCTCATCGCGAACACCGCCTCGCTTGGCAATGAGGTATTCGAGTTCTGCCACCACGTAGGGGCTCACGACGAGGCCGTCATCGGATTCCGTGAGCAGGTCGGCTACCGCCCGATGATCGCGGTCAGCGGCGACAAACAGCGCGAACAGCGCACTCGTGTCGATGATGATCAATCCTCACCGAATCCCTCCAGGTAGTCATCGAGATTTCGGGCGGTCATCCCCTCGGATTCGCCGAGGATGATTCCACCACGCGGCCGGAGCCGGCGCGTTTCCTTATCCACAGCCTCGCGAACGATCTGGGCCTCGGTGGTCCCGCGGCGCTTTGCCTCAGCTTCGAGCCTGGCCTTCAACTCATCGGGAAGGTACACCGTCGTTCGCTTCATGACATACATCGTGCCATACGTCGTGAGGCGGTAGCGTCCCGTCATGAACAAGCGCGCCTACGACATGGTGTGGGGCAGCATGCTGCGCACTACGACCGTCCTCCACAAGGCGCTCGACCGCGCGACGGGCGGCCGACTCGGCCGCAGGTTCCCCGGTGGCGGGCACGTCGTGTGGATCACCACCCTTGGGCGCAGGTCCGGCAAGTGGCGTCGAACCCCACTCCTCGCCTCCCCGCACGAGGGGGCATGGGTCATTGCGGGCTCGAATGCCGGGCAGGCCGAGGTGCCTGGCTGGGTGTTCAACGTCCGGGATCACGCAGAGGGGTTCATCGAGCATGACGGGGTCAGGCACGACGCGGTGTTCACCGAGGTCGTCGGCGAGGAGCGTGCCGCGCTGTACCGCAAACTCATCGATCTCTGGTCGAGTTATGCGATGTACGAGCGCAACGCCGGACGGGAGATCCCGGTGTTCATCGTCCGCACGCGCCCTTCGCCTCTCTGACTGCCATCGAGTCGAAGGCGCAATCAGGCCGGGGCTGGCCCCGCGCCACCCTCAGCCGGTGCCGGTCCGGGTGCGGGACCGGTGCCGCCGCC
>JBMOKH010000099.1:0-8146 GCA_049315365.1 Candidatus Nanopelagicales bacterium | reverse complement strand
AGGAGCGTGAGAGTGAAGGGCGCGAACTGGGCCGTTGACCCGGAGACGTCGCAGAGAACGATGAGGTCGGGCTTCGTCGGACGCCGCCGCCGGAGCACGGGTTGCACCGGGACTCCGCCGGTGCCCATGGAGCTACGAATAGTACGTCGCATATCTAGGCCGGAAGTACCGCGACGACGACGGTTTCCAAGCCTGGTTGCCAGTCTCCGGGCCAGCGGCCGCATTGCCTGCCGCATCGCCACGAGTTCATCGGCGCCGGCTCGCAGGAGCAGGCGGTCCTCAGGATCCTCCAACTGCTGCATCGAGGCACCTGCGTCGGCCTCCCGCATTCGGCCCGACACGAGGTCCTGCATCCGGCGCTTCATCTGCTCCATCGCAGCGGCAGCCTCGGCTGCGTCCAGCGCCCGGTTGAAGCCGCTCTCGCCCTCAGCCTGGTCGAGGTAACGACGGTAGAGGTTCGGAATGTTCATACGCCGCAATGCCCGCTGGGCGTGATGACCGGCGGAGCGTCCATCGTCCTGCGACCCACCGTGGCGATCGATCGCCTCCTCGAGCAGGGCATCAACCTGCTCGGCGTCTCCATCCCTCAGGGCTGCGGCGAGGTCCTCGAGCATCTCGTCGTCGCTGCCTGCCCGAGGACCCTGCCCCGCCTCGGCGCGCGGACGGGCGGCACGCGGGAAGGTTGCGTCGAAGGAGCGCTCGAATACGACGTCGTGTGTCGAGTCCTTGACGAGGGTGGCCTTCAGTGCGCATCGCAGTCCGCTCCGGCTGCCGAATCCGACTGCGGCGACGGCGGAAGCCGCGTCGAGGGCCTCGCTCGTCGATACGGCCAGGCCCGCTCGTCGAAGGCGGCCCACCAGGCTGATGACGGCAGCCGGCACTGCCTGCAGGAGGGGCGTGGTTGCGGCGGGCATGGGCACTGTGCGAGCGTATCCGCGGCCCCCCGCCGATGCTGCGCCGTTGCCAAGACCGCGCCGATGGAGACAGGACCACGTGGTGACCGAACAGATCCTCGCCCTTGCCTTGATGCTGAACCCCGGACACGAGCGGGCTGCCCAGGCCCATATGGCGCGGCTTGCCGGGCGGCTTGGGTTCGTGGCCTGCCACCTGCCGGTCGATTTGGGTTCGACGATCAGCCCGTCAGATATGGACGTGCTCATCGCTGCCGCGGCTCCGGCCATGCTCGTCATCGATCATGGACAGGACGCGGTGGGTGTGGTGCGAACCGCAGATTCCGAGGTCATTCGTCGGATGCGCGCGACCCTGGACGCGGGCGAGGATGCCCGTCCGCTCATCGTGGCCGTCCCGATATCGATCGGAAGGACTCAGAGCGAGGCGGTGGCGCGTGCAGACCTAGATCCGCGATTCGTCGGCGATGCACATCCGCGAGTCGCAGGGATTTTCGGGACCTTCGAGCAGGCGCAGGAGCAGGTGCTCGCGATCGCCGAGGCAGGAGCAGAGGTACTGCTCGTCACCGTGCCGGGGGAGCGCGATGTGGCTGACGTCCTCGCCCAGATTCGAGCCCTGGTGGTCGGCGCGACCCCGGCGCTGTTGAATCGCTGAGCGCCGGGGTCGCGCCGCGGGGGCTCGGACCGTGGATAGGGCAGGGTTACCCCGGTGTTCCGAATGCGTAGGCGCGGCGCTTCGTGGAGGCTTGGACTTCGGATGGTTTGAGGTGGAGGCACGATGCTCGGGCGTTCGCTCCTCGTCGTTGAAGATAACGCACTGCTGCGCGAGTTGCTCGCCAGTGCTCTGGAGGCACGTGATTTCGTGGTTCACACGGCCGCGAGCATCGCCGACGCCAAGCGCTGCGTGGCACGTTTCGATCCCGACGGCGCGATCTTGGACATCGAACTCGGACCCGGCCCCAATGGCTTCGACTTCGCCGACATGCTGCACGAGGTCTCGCCGCATACCGCGATCGTCTTCCTGACGAATCTCCCCGATCCCCGGTTTGCCGACCGAGGCGCTGATGGGCTTCCCACTGGATTCGCGTACCTGCGCAAGACGGCCCTGTCGAACATCGACTCCCTCGTGGAGGCGCTCGATGACGCCATGCGTGGCAGGGACCTGAGGCGTCACCGCCACGATCAGGACAAGGGCCGACCGCTGGCAGCCTTGACCCAAAAGCAGATCGACGTTATGTACCTGGCCGCTGACGGTAAGACGAATGCCCAGATTGCGGCCGATCGCGAGATCAGCATCAAGGCAGTTGAGGACATCCTCAGCCGAGCAGCATCCGCGCTGGGCATTGACGCCGCGCAGGATGGCAACGTGAGGGTTGCTGCCGTGCGAAAGTTCCTCGAGGGCATCGGCGCCCCCGCCTCGATCGAGCATGACAATCGTGCATTGAAGTGAGGTGGGCGACGTGGCGGAGCCTGGCCGCAAGGTCGCAGGCGCCGCAACTGTGGGAGCGACTGGGCTACGCCTCGACGCTGAGCCAATCGGTCGCACTCTGGTACTTCCCGGTGAGCCTCGCAGGCCCGCTGTTCATAGACCGTGCGAGATTCGGCGGGTCCTGGACGATGTGGATCGCGATATCGGTGGTCGCTCAACTGGTGCTCATGGCCAGCTTCGAGATGTGTCGTCGCATGATCCATCGGCCGGGACGCGCAAGGTCGCAGCCCGCCCGAACGCTCATCGCCGTCCTCGCGGCGACCTTTCTCCGCGGGCTCAGCCTCGGCCTGCTCGTGATGTGGTTCGGATTCTCGTCGAGCACCGAGCTCGGCTACCGGCTCCTCGCTGGACTGAACGCCATGGCCATGATCGTCGTCATCGCGCTCGCCATCAGCGCCAGGGATCGTCATCGCGAACTCATCGGAAGCCTCGACCGCGAACGGGCGAGCCTGGCCGAGCTTGATATCTCGATGCAGGGACGCCTTGCGGAGATCACCCGGGGGATTACGTCGCTCGTCACTGCGAAGGTCGAGCCGATGCTCGACGACCTCGACGAGGTGTTGAACGAGGTCGCCGGGGGTGCGGACGTTGACCTCGGATTGCAGTCGCTGAGGCACCTCGTCGATGACGAGCTGCGTCCCCTGAGCCACCAACTCAGCCTCGAGACGGTCGACCTCGACGTACTAGCCGTGCCGGTGGCGCGGGTCGACAGGATTCGGGTGCCGATGCCCGAGTACCTGAGCATCCGACAGGCACTGCTGCCCGGAACGTCTGCGGCGGTGACGATGATCTGCGCCTTGGCTCCGGCGGTGCGCCAGCTTTCCGCCGCGGGGATGCTTGTCTTCGTGCTCGGCCTCGGTGCACTGGTACTACTGGGCGTTGGCGCCATTTGCCGCGTCGCGGGAGGCCTTCGTCTTCCCGTCCTCGTCTGCATCGGGACTGTGTCGCTCGCCGTCTCGCTGACATTGGCCATGGGAATCGTGCTGATGGAGTGGGCCGGTCTGCCGGTGCCTGAGCACGTCGTCATCCCGGGACTGATCATCGGGGCGGCGATCGGCGCGGGCACCGCGACCTATAGCGCCGTCGACGAGCGCCGCGCAGTGACGCAGGCACAGCTCCTTGTCGCGGTGCAGGAGCTTCAGTCATCGGTGAGCAGGCTGCGGCAGCAGGCATGGATCGGGCGTCGGCGAGTGTCGTACATCCTGCACGGATCCGTCCAAAGTGCGCTGCATGCTGCATCGATGCGCCTCTCGGCGAATCCCCGCCCCGACCCTGCGCTGATCGCGGAGATCCGAAGTGACATCTCGAAGGCGATGGGGAAGCTCGGCGCTACCTCTGAGCGTCCCGCGCTCGTCAACGACGCACTCGCAGAGACCGCAGACCTGTGGCGTGAGGCCTGCTCGGTTGAGTGGGCGGTCTCGCCGGCTGCGCACGTCCTCATGACCCGAAACGCGACCGCTGCCGAATGCGCCCTGGAGATCGTGCGCGAGGGCGTGGGCAACGCGATCCGACACGGCAGGGCTTCCCACGTCAACGTCGGCATCGAGGCCCGGTCCAGCCATCTCCTCATCGCAATCAGCGATGACGGCCGAGCCGACGGCCATGAGGCGCAAAGGGGCCTCGGCTCAAGAATGCTCGATGAGATGTGCGTGTCGTGGAGTCGGGAGTCCGATGATTGCGGAACGACGCTCACGGCGGAACTCGCGACCTGACCGAGTACACCGGGGTCCCCCCGCATCTCGGCCATGCGGTCGTCTGCCACTCCATAGCCTGACACCGACGTAGTAGACCGGTCGTCGTGAGGAGTGTTCGATGAGGGCACTGAGCTGCGCACTGATCGCTGGTGCCGTCGCGGTAGCCGTTGCGCTGAGCGGCGCCTCAGCAGCGCAGGCGGACGACTCAGCCCCCGCGCCCCCGGGGGCCTACGCGCCGTGCTCACAGATCACCTGGGCCTACGTTGCGGCGGCGGAGCCCAAGGGATCCAACACGATCGGTGTCGATATCGGCAGGGCCATCGCGCGCGTGGCCGCACTGAGCGGCCTGGACTCCGTGAATGCAGGGGCCGGGACTCCGCCGGATCTCGTGTTCGACTGGGCAGCGCTCGACGACTACCCCCTTGGCACTCAGGCGGTCGGATGGCGGTCGCGGATCACGTTCGCCACAGGTGCGGAAATGACCCGAAACCGTTGGGCGGGCTTCCAGCGGAAGGTCGTGGGGGCCGGGTACGGGTCCTATGACGTCGGCGTCGGCCGAGGCTGGCTCATCATCCACGAGATCATGCACTCCCTCGGGTTCACCCACTCGGAGGAGACCGGATCGGTCATGGCGCCGACGGCGAGCATCGTGAACACCGGCTCCTGGGAGGCCGGCCGCCATGAGGTGCGGTCAGCCCGGTTGCCAGGTTTCTCCGCCGGCGACCTCGCCGGATTCGCGAGCATGTACCCGCGCGAACAGTGCGTGGCATCGATCAGCGCGGGGGAGCCCAGGCTCCCGTAGTCGCGGTGATCGGAAGGCCGGATGAAATAGCCAGACGGCTGGGTTAAGGGCGGGTGCCTCGCAGGTCGGCGTCGATCGACTGGGCGCAGAGCCTGAGCTCTGGCAGGAACTCGTCTCGCAGGGTCGCGAGGGTGACGCGGGTGGCGTGCGCGGAGGTGTTGATCGCGGCGATGACCCGGCCGCCCGCATCGTGCACCGGTACCGCGACGGACCTGACGCCGTCCTCGAGCTCCTGGTCGATGAGGCACCAGCCCTGGTCGCGGACCTTCATCACCTCGGCCCGGAGCACCGACGTGTCGCTGATCGTCCGACTGGTTCGTGCCTGGAGTTCGACAGTCGACAGGTAGTGGTCTAGGGCCTCGTCGTCGAGCGCCGAGAGCAGGACCTTGCCCATGGAGGTGCAGTACGCGGGCAGGCGGGCGCCAACGGCGAGGCCGATCGTCATGATCCGGTTCGTCGAAGCCCGGGCGACGTAGACGACATCGCCGGCGTCGAGGACGGAGGCCGAGCACGACTCGTGCAGCCGCTCCGCGAGGACCTCGAGGTGATCCTGGGCGACCTCGGCGAGCGAGAAGGTCGACAGGTACGCGTAGCCGAGCTGGAGCACGCTCGGCCGCAGCGTGAAGATCCGGCCGTCGGACGTGACGTATCCCAGGTGCTCGAGCGTGATGAGGAACCGGCGCGCAGCAGCTCGCGTCATGCCGGTCGCCGCTGCCACCTCGCTGAGGGTCTGGCGCGGCCGATCGCGGGAGAACGAACGGAGGACGTCCAAGCCGCGCTCGAGGGACTGGACGAACTCCGGGGGCCGGATCCGCTCGCTTACGGCCGGGCGCTTGACGGCCTCGCCTGTCATGGGATGTTCCGTGTCATGGGAGGAGGCTAGGGCACAAATTGTTCGCATGACGAACAATTAAACGATATGCGAACAATTTGTCGATTTCCCTTGACGCGCGGACTCGCGAGCGCGACCATCTGCAGCGAGGGCCGGTGGCCTTTCAGTGCCGCCATCCGCGGCCGGTGACACTTGGGAGGCAACACATGGGTGCTCCAGGAAGTCCTGCTGCAGGCGGCGGCGTCGAGCATGCGTCGTACACGACGAAGTTCGGCTCGCTCGACAGCTTCGACAAGGGCGGGGTCGAGCTCGTCAACGACGATGCCCGCCACTACGCCTTCTCGAATGTCTTCGACGTCGCGGCGCGCAGCAAGCCGTGGGAGAAGGTCGCCGTCGGCAAGAACATGGAGTACGTCCTGGAGGCAGTTCGCGCCGAAGGGGTGTCGGAGTGGCGCACGGCAGCGCATGACGAGTTCGCCGTGTGCCTCGACGGCGAGGTCACGCTCGACCTCGTGAAGCTCGACTCCTCGCCCCTGACGGAGGGCGCCGAGGGCTCGGTCGCGCTCGATGGCGAGCCCGTGGGCGCTCGGATGGGCCGGGTATTCCTCAAGCGGGGCCACCAGGCGCTGCTGCCGGCCGGGGCCGCCTACCGCTTCACCGCCACCATCACCGGCGTCCTCCTCATTCAGACCATCGCCGGCCCCGACACCCAGTTCCGCTGGGCAGAGATCTGCCAGACCGTCTAGCCCCACCCCTTCAACCCCAGCCCGTCCGCGAACCTGCCGAACCCCGACATCGCGCCGAACCAGACTAGGAGAGACTCCATGACCGTTTCAGACACCGAGGTCGTCAGGTCCGAGGGCACGAACGCCGAGGGCTACCACGAGTTCTCACTCGGCGAGTTCACCTTCCGCCGAGACGAGTTCTTCGTCTACATCGGCTGGCCGACCGGCAACCACATCATGAGCGCCGACGCCTTCCTGCGTGCCCTGCAGCGCGACGTCGCGTGGGACTTCTTCTACGGGGTCGTGAACTTCGACGGCGTCTTCGGCACCGTGAACCACTACGGCACGGTTGACATCTTCGCCGGCCGATACAACGAGTCCTATCGCAAGGCCGAACTCGACTACAGCGAGAACGTCGAGACCCCGAAGATCCGAGAGACCTTCAAGTCGGTGCTCGCCGACTGGACGAACTCGACGTTCGACCCGTTCGCCTCGCCGCACGAGACCGGTGCCGCCTTCGGCATCAAGAACGGAGAGAACCTCAGTGCCGTCACGCGTCGCCGGGTTGCCGCGAACCGCATGGTGGCCGTACCGGGTGATGAGCAGATCCGCAGCGACGACTCGGGCTTCCCGGTCAACCGGATGTTCCGCGACGTGGACCAGAGCGAGCCGGTCATCGAGGTCGAGCCGGGCTTCGAGGGCGAGGTCGCGGCGTTCAGCCTCTTCGCCTACCTCTCACGCTCCGACGTCACGTGGAACCCGTCGGTCGTGAGCGCCTGCAAGGACTCGCTCTTTTGCCCGACCACCGAGGAGTACATCCTCCCGATCATCCACGGCAACGACCGGGTCGAGTGGTTCCTGCAGCTCAGCGACCAGATCACCTGGGAGGTCGAGGACCGCGACACGGGCGCCGTGCGCTCGCGGGTCGTCATGAAGGCTGGCGACATCTGCGCGATGCCTGCCGATATCCGTCATCAGGGCTACTCGCCGAAGCGTTCGATGCTCCTCGTCTGGGAGAACAACTCGGGCGATATCCCCGAGCTCATCGCGAGCGGCAAGACCCCGACCTACCCGATCGAATTCTGACGAGGCGACCTTCTGGGTCGCCGACCGATCGTGAACGACTGCGCGGCCGCCACCAGGCGGACCGTCGGCTGATCACGCACCTACCGATGGGAAGAGTCAATGCAGACGAAGTTGTTCATCGGGGGTGAGTTCGTCGACGCGGCCGACGGCGCCACGATCGACGTGCTCGACCCGCATGACGGCTCACTGCTCGCGCAGGTCGCGGAGGCGAAGGCGGAGGACGTCGACCGTGCGGTCGCCGCCGCCACGGCCGCTAAGTCCGGTTGGGCGCGCATGGCCGCTGCCGATCGCGGGCGCCTCCTTTTGCGGCTCGCCGATGCGATCGAGGCCGATACCGAGAACCTTGCGATGCTCGAGACGCGTGACACCGGGCACCCCATCAGGGACACGCGCAATCTTGACGTCCCGCGCACCGCGGCGACATTCCGGTACTTCGGCGGCATGGCCGACAAGTTCCAGGGCTCAGTCATCCCGGTCGAGGCCGGCTTCCTGGACTACGTGACCCCGGAGCCCCTTGGCGTGGTCGGCCAGATCGTGCCCTGGAACTTCCCGGTCATGTTCTGCAGCTGGAAGATGGGCCCGGCGCTGGCCGCCGGCAATACCGTGGTGA
>JBMOKH010000397.1:0-1852 GCA_049315365.1 Candidatus Nanopelagicales bacterium | reverse complement strand
CAGATCCTCGAGGTCGAACCGAGTCTGGGCGTCGACGGAGGCGAAGGGCTCGTCCTCCGGCCGTGCGAGCCTCAAGCGGTTCTGGAACTCCTCGAGGCCCGTGGTGCCACGAAAATCATGCGCTGTGAGTGATCGCCCGTAGGAGTAGGCGTGCAGGTGCGAGTCATCAATGCCGGGAAGCACAGTGCGACCACCTGCATCGACCACCCGGGCGCCAAGCGTGCTCACGTGATGGCGGTCCTGCATGTCGAGAACTCCGCTGAAGCGACCGTCCTCGATGATTACGAGGCAGGTCGATTCACCGAGGGGAGTCAGATCGGCGTTGAGGATGATGGTTTTCGTCACGGCTTCATCGTTCTGCCAAAGGCGACGATCGTCAACGCGGTCGAAGGGGGACGCCGTCTCGGAATTTTTTGTCAACACTGTTGACATTTGACTCTGCGGCCCTATTCTCATTCCATGTCAACAACGATCACCGTCGCCCCGCATGAGGGCTCATCAGTCGCAACCGGTTCAACGGCGGGGCCCTCCGGCCCGGTCGGCCGACCCGACTCAGCCATGTCCCGCGCTGAGATGGTCAAGGTCATCGCGGACCTTGGCCCCATCTTCGAGGAGCGCGCGGTCGAGGTCGATCGCAATGCGGAATTCCCCTGGGGGAACTTCAACGACCTGCGCGAGCGCGGATTCCTGGCCCTGTGCGTCCCTCGGCAGTACGGAGGGATGGGCGCCAGCTACGCCGACTACATGCGAGTCTCCGAGGAGATCGGCCGGCACTGCGGATCGACTGGCCTGACCTTCAATATGCACAACGCCACCATGCTGTGGGCGGGCCAGGTGGCCGACCTGCTCGACATGAGTCCGGAGGAGCGCGAGACCCACGAACGTCGTCGTGCCGAGATGTTCCGGGGCGTTGTCGAGGACGGCGAGATTCATTCACAGCCGTTCAGCGAGGGCCTCAACCCGGGTGCGCTCGCGGGCATCATGACCCGCGCCGTCCCGGTCGAAGGCGGCTACCGGGTGACCGGCCGCAAGATCTTCGCCTCGCTGTCAGGGGCCGCCGACCGCTACAACGTCACCTGTCAGGTCGAGGGCGAGGAGTTCCTGCGACTGCTTTCCGTCCGGGCAACCTCCGATGGCGTCGAGATCGTCGACGACTGGGATCCGCTCGGCATGCGCGGAACCGTGTCGCGCACCCTGCTCCTCAAGGAGGCCTTCGTCCCGGCTGACGACGAGATCATGCCCGGCGGCATGTACGACCAGGCGGCCAAGCGCTACCCGTTCCTCTTCATGTCCCTCGCGCCGTCCTACCTCGGCCTCACGAAGGGCATCTTGGACTTCACCCGCTCGTACCTGCGTGGCGAGGTTGCCGGGGCAGCGAAGGGCACCGGGCGCCGTGACAACCCGATTAAGCAGTACGGGTGGGCCGAGATGAACATCAAGTACGAGCAGTCGCGCTCGATGCTCTTCGGGGTGGTCGACTCGGCCACCCTCGATCCGACCGAGGATCAGATGGTCACCGCCTGGGCTGCCGTCTACACGGTGATGGAGCATGCAAACGCAGTCGCGGCGCTCGCGGTTCGGGTGTGCGGCGGCCAGTCGATGCTCAAGCACATGCCCCTCGAGCGCATGTACCGCGATTCACGGCTTGGTTCGACGATGCTCCCCTGGAGTGCCGAGGTCGCGCTCGAGCGAATAGGCAAGGCACGCCTCTACGACGAGTGACCTGGCGCAATTGAATCTCTCGAAGTGCTTGCGCAGCCAGCGACTTTGCCCAAGTATTCGTGAGTCGTTCGGTTCCACACGATTCTTGAACGCCCCTTGGAGGAGCAATGTCACAACGGGAACATCTCCC
>JBMOKH010000396.1:0-1853 GCA_049315365.1 Candidatus Nanopelagicales bacterium | reverse complement strand
GCAACGAGCAAAGCAAGAAGAGAGGAGTCATCATGTCGATGGCGATTGCAGACCGTCGGGCAGAACGCGTGAATTCCGGTGGGCGCGTGAATTCCGGTGGGCGTGCGAGTGCCCGGCAGGGCACGGATGCCGTGCAGCGCATGCGGGGTTTCGGGCGACCTGCACCGGCCCGGCGGGTGGCGCCGCGCAGCGTGCGCCAGGAGCCCATCGCATCGAGCCTGGCGCAGCGGGTGGTCGTCGACCGATCCGCCCGCTGGGGCAGCGATCCCCGTCAGTCGGCAGCGGCTCGCCGGCGCCGCAGGGCCAACAGCGCGCGGCTGCGCGGCCGGATCCTGCTGTTCGCGGCGACGATCCTCACGCTGGTTGGCCTCGTCGTGGCCTTCGGGCAGCTTGCCGGGGCCAGCGATACGGCGGGGACGGAGTCAGCGACGGCCACCGTCACGGTCCAATCGGGGGATTCCCTCTGGACTCTCGCAACCGATGCCGCGCACAGCGCCGACCCCCGCGAAACCGTCGAGCGGATCCGCGAGCTGAACGGCCTCGACGACTCGGTCATCGTCCCGGGCCAGCGTCTCGTCGTGCCGGTAGGGGCCTGACGATCTGTCCGGACACGGACCAGATCGATTCCGACGCGCCGGTGTGCGTACCTTGCGTTCGAGGCGTTGGGAGACTAACGTCTCACCCCTAGATGTAGTACTCACAGCCATGTGATTCATCAACAGGTTGTGGTGACGCAGTCACAGGCTATCCACAGGGTCTCCCCAGAGTCATCCCCATGGACACACTGCTGGCGCATCTGTTGTGACTGGAGTGGCGTAGGAGCGAGACGTGAAGGGGGTGGCTCGCGATGCGATGCCCGTTCTGCAAGGTGGATGACTCCCGGGTCGTTGACTCGCGCACGGTTGATGAGGGAGCGGCGATCCGTCGTCGCCGCGAGTGCGCGGCATGCGGCCGGCGGTTCACGACCGCCGAGACCTCTGTGCTCCTCGTCGCAAAGCGCTCAGGGGTAGTCGAGCCCTTCAGCAGGGCAAAGGTCGTGACGGGCGTCCGGAAGGCATGTCAGGGCCGGCCGGTGAGCGACGATGACCTTGCACTTTTGGCCCAGCGAGTCGAAGACGCACTGCGGGCGGGCGGGCATGCGGAGGTTCCGGCCATGGAGGTTGGTCTGGCCATCCTCAGCCCCCTTCGCGAACTCGATGAGGTTGCCTACCTGAGGTTCGCCTCGGTCTACCGATCATTCGACACCCTTGAGGACTTCGAGGCCGAGATCGCCCTGCTGCGCGCCGAGGGCGACGCAACGGGCGAGGAGCCTTCCGCTAATGCCGCGATCGTCAACGAAGAACAACGCGTCCGCTAGGCCGCGAGCACACTCACCCACTTCCCAGTCCGCTGTCCGCTCGAATCAGGAAGGCACCACAGATGTCCGTGACCACCACCAACTCGTCGACTGACGCAGCGTCATTCGTCCACAACACGCTTCGCAAGCCCGGGCTTGTCATCGAGCGGCTCTACACGACAGCGGGGGAGCACCCCTACGATTCCGTCAACTGGGAGCGCCGCGACGTCGTCCAGACGAACTGGAAGAGCGGGGAGATCGTCTTCGAGCAGCGCGGGGTCGAATACCCCGACTCGTGGAGCGTCAACGCCTCGACGATCGTCACGACGAAGTACTTCCGCGGTGCGCTCGGCACCGAGCAGCGGGAGTGGAGCCTGAAGCAGCTCATCGACCGGGTGGTGCTCACCTACGTGAAGGCCGGTCGCGAGCACGGCTATTTCCGGACAGACGCCGACGCCGAGATCTTCGAGCACGAGCTCACCTACATGCTGCTGCACCAGGTGTTCAGCTTCAACTC
>JBMOKH010000395.1:0-1858 GCA_049315365.1 Candidatus Nanopelagicales bacterium | reverse complement strand
CCCACGCCTTCTTCGAGAAGTACGGCGCTCGCGCGATCGTCCTCGCCCGATTCGTCCCGGTCGTGCGCACCTTCATCACCGCGATCGCCGGGGTCGGCCGGATGGACTTCGGGAAGTTCCTCACCTTCAGCGCCATCGGGGCGTTCCTCTGGGCGGGCCTCGTGACCCTCGCGGGCTACTTCCTCGGCAACGTCCCCTTCGTGCAGGCGAACATCGAGACGATCCTCATCCTCGTCGTGTTCGTCAGCATCCTGCCGATCATCATCGAGTTCATCAAGCACCGCCGCGAGCGGGCCCGCGCCTAGCCGGTATCGCGCATCCCCTCATGGCGAACCCTCCATCGGTCCTCATGGTCGAGTTGCTGATGTCCGCCGACCGCGTCATCACCGCGGCGGCAGACCTGCCGGCCGGCCGCGCGCCGGGCGAGTGGCCGCCCGCGACGATCATCGGACACCTCAGCGTCGTCGATACCGAGGTGTGGACGCCGCGGATAGACCGCATGGTTGCCGCGCGGTCAGCGGGCGCGGAACCGCCGCGGTTCGCCTGGTCGGAGCCAGATGCGCAGTCGACGTTGGAGGCGTTCGCCGGTGTCGGCGTCGATGAGGCATCAGCCGGCCTGCTGGCGACGCGGACCGCGATCCTCCACCGGCTGCGCGAGCTCGCCCCGGATGACTGGTCGGCGACCGCTGAGCACGATGACTTCGGGACCATCGACATTCAGGGGCTCGTCATGCTCATCCTCGGTCATGACGAGGAGCACCGCGCGTCGCTCCTGTTCCGCGAGGAGTGAGGCCGCGCTACTCCAGGCCGAGATCGGCGAGCGAGTAGGCCGACCGGTACTCCAGGCCACGCGCGGTGACCTTCGGGCCGGCGCCCCGATCGACGATGACGGCAACGGCCACGGTGCGAGCGCCGGCGGCCTCGAGCGCGTCGACGGCGGTAAGCACCGAATCACCGGTGGTCGACGTGTCCTCGACCGCGAGCACCGACATCCCGGCGACGTCGGGACCCTCGATGCGCCGCTGGAGGCCGTGGTGCTTCTCCTCCTTGCGGACGACGAACGCGTTGAGCGAGGCGCCGCTCCTGGCTGCATCGTGGAGCATGGCGGTGGCGACCGGGTCTGCCCCGAGCGTGAGCCCCCCCGCTGCCGAGTACTCGAGGTCGGAGGTGAGCTCGCGCATCACCGCGCCGACGAGGGGTGCTGCCCGCCCGTCGAGGGTCACCCGGCGCAGGTCGACGTAGTAGTCGGCCTCCCGGCCGCTGGAGAGGATCACCTTGCCGCGGACGACGGCCCGTTCGATGATGAGCAGGCGGAGGGATTCCCAGGCGGCTGAAGTCATGGCTCAACCCTAGGGTCAGGGCGGCGAGCGATGGCGCGCCGTAGGCTCCGGCCATGGGCGATTGCAGCGTCGTGATCCTCCCGGACCACGCTTCGCGCACGCGGCCGGCACTCGTCGCAAGCCTGGTCGAGGCGGGGCTCACCGTGCACGACATCGAGGTGGCCGCCCAGTCACCTGCACCCATCTCGGTCAGGGTCTGCGCCGCCGTCCGGGCCGCCGCGCCCGAGCCACCCCTGCTCTTCGTGGCGACGATCAGATCGCTCCACCTGCTGCCCGCAGTCGCGCTGGCCCAGCGGACGGCCCACCAGCTCACGGTCGGCTACGCAATCGTCGCGGACGATGGCGATGCGCCGGTGCAGGATCCAAGCGGTGAGTCGTGGCCGGATGCGCCCGTCTGCCTCGTGGCTGCTGGAGGCGACATGGCGGGGTCGAGAGCCCCGGTGCTCGGGCACGCTGCGCTTCGTGGGTGGCAGGTGATCGAGGCCGGCGGGGGTGAGGAGGTCGCGGCCGCGATCGCC
>JBMOKH010000098.1:0-8270 GCA_049315365.1 Candidatus Nanopelagicales bacterium | reverse complement strand
CTAGATCGCCTGAAATGGGGGGCCATATCGCCTGCGAGAAGTGCGGAACGTCAGATAGACGGCGATGGGCCCGACTCCCCACGGAGTCGGGCCCATCGCCTGCGAGGTCGAAATCAGACCTTGGCTACCTCAACATCGCCGACCGCGATCGGCCGTCGCTTCGAGATGACGACCGAGGCGACGATGATCGCCACCGCCACGATCGCGATCGTCCAGCGCAGCGCCGTGTTGGCCCCGGCACCGATGCTCAGCGACACCACGGCGGGTGCGACGAGCAGCGCCACCAGGTTCATGACCTTGATGAGCGGGTTGATAGCCGGGCCAGCGGTGTCCTTGAACGGATCGCCGACCGTGTCGCCGATAACGGTCGCCTCGTGGGCAGGGGAACCCTTGCCACCGTGGTTGCCGTCCTCGACGAACTTCTTCGCGTTGTCCCATGCCCCGCCCGAGTTCGACAGGAAGACCGCCATGAGCACGCCCGTCGCGATGGTGCCGGCCAGATAGGCGCCGAGCGCTCCCACGCCGAGGCCGAAGCCGACCGCGATCGGGGTGAGCACTGCGAGCAGGCCCGGGGTGACCAACTCCCGGAGCGAGTCGCGGGTGACGATGTCGACCACCTTGCCGTACTCCGGCTTCTCGGTGCCCTCCATGATGCCCGGGTGCTCGCGGAACTGGCGACGCACCTCGTAGATCACGGCGCCCGCAGCGCGGGACACGGCGTTGATTGCCAGGCCCGAGAACAGGAACACGACTGCGGCGCCGATGATGAGGCCGACGAGGTTCGCAGGGCTCGCAACGTCGAGGATGCCGTAGTACTGCAACTGCTCCTGGAGGGTCCTGAGCGCATCCGTGCCGCCCGCCTCCTCCGTTGCCCCGATGATCGCGTCACGGAACGCACCGAACAACGCGGTCGCGGCAAGCACGGCCGTCGCGATGGCGATGCCCTTCGTGATCGCCTTCGTGGAGTTGCCGACGGCATCGAGGCGGGTGAGCACTGCTGCGCCCTCGCCGTCGATGTCGCCCGACATCTCCGCGATGCCCTGAGCGTTGTCGGAGACCGGCCCGAAGGTGTCCATCGAGACGATGACGCCGACCGTGGTAAGCAGGCCGGTGCCGGCCAGCGCGATGGCGAACAGCGAGAGGAGCACGACGCCGCCACCGAGGAGGAAGGCACCGTAGACGGCCGCTGCGATGACGAGCGCCGAGTAGACGGCGGACTCCAGGCCAAGCGAGATGCCCGACAGGATGACCGTTGCTGCGCCCGTGAGCGAGGTCTTCGAGACATCGTCGACCGGGCGGCGGTTCGTCTCGGTGAAGTACGCCGTGAGCTGCTGGATGACCGCAGCGAGGATGATGCCGACGAAAACCGCTCCGATGACGTAGACACGCGGGTTGAGGGAGTCGGCGGTCTCAATGGCAGCGATGCCACCGATGGACTCGATCTGATCCCAGGAGTCTGGAACCCACGCGAAGACCGCAATGACGACGAGGATGGCGCTGATGACCGCGGATATGAAGAACCCGCGGTTAATGGCGGACATGCCCGAGCGGTCGCTCTTGCGCGGCGAGACGGCGAAGATGCCGATGACCGCGGTGATGACACCGATGGCCGGGATGATGAGCGGCAGGACGAGCCCGAGCTCGCCGAACGCGGCCTTGCCCAGGATGAGCGCGGCCACGAGGGTCACGGCATAGGACTCGAAGAGGTCTGCTGCCATGCCGGCGCAGTCGCCGACGTTGTCACCGACGTTGTCCGCGATGGTCGCCGCGTTGCGGGGATCGTCCTCGGGGATGCCCTGCTCGACCTTGCCCACGAGGTCCGCGCCGACATCGGCCGCCTTCGTGAAGATGCCGCCGCCGACCCGCATGAACATCGCGAGGAGCGCTGCGCCGAAGCCGAAGCCCTCGAGCACCTTGGGCGCCTCGCCCTTGTAGACGAGCACCACGAGGGCGGCGCCGAACAGTCCTAGGCCGACCGTGAACATGCCCGCCACGCCACCGGTGCGGAACGCGATCTTCATCGCCTTCTGCTCGCCGGACTCCTTGGCTGCAGCGGCCACGCGGACGTTGCCGCGAACGGCCAGCCACATGCCCATGTAGCCGGTGATGCCGGAGAACACGGCGCCGACGAGGAAGAAGATGCTGCGGCCGATCCGCTCGGCGCTCGTCTCCGCCGGGAGGAGGAACAGGATGAAGAAGACGATCGCCGCGAAGATCGCGAGGGTCTTGAACTGGCGCGTGAGGTACGCGGACGCGCCCTCCTGGATCGCGCCGGCGATCTCCTTCATTTTGGGTGTGCCTTCACTGGCTGCGAGGACTTCGCGGACCAGAACAGCCGCAACCCCCAGAGCGGCAAGCGCGATGATGGCAACGACGACGACTGTCGTGAGGTTGCCTCCGGACAACTCGATCATGGGTCTCCTGCCTTACCGGCGTGTGTGGACCGCCGGGATCATGGGTTTGATCAACCTGCGGAGTCTACGCACCTCAGGTATACGTCCGCGGGCGGTTGGGTCACCGACCGAGTTGGGCCGACTCTAGGGAATCGAAGACGTCGATGAGCGTGTCCACGCCGGTGATCTCCAACACCTTTTTCACCCGGACGCTCGGGGCCGCGAGGCACAGGTAACCATCGACGTCGCGGGCCCTCGCTCCCGCCTCGATGATCGCCGCCAGACCGCTCGAATCCATGAACGGGGTACCGGACATCTCGATGACGGTGCGACTGCTCGGCTGCATCAACGGCATCAGCAGGGCCGACAGTTGCGGGGCTGCGTGAACGTCGAGATCCCCCTGCGATGTGACAACCTGCAGGTCCCCCTCGAAGGACGCGGTGACAGCGAACTCCATCGGCGAACTGTGGCACACCTCTCGCGTAGGTTGGGGCGTGATGACGAGATTTGTCCGGCCGAGCCCGGAGGAGGTCCTCGACCGGCTCACGGCCGGACGACCCGACCGATTGCGACATACCACCACAATTCCGGCGCGCGATGCCACGACCGCCGATTGGCCGGCGTGGGTCCCGCCCGAACTCGTCGAGGCCTGGGCCGGGCAGGGCATCGACCTGCCGTGGGCGCATCAGGTGCGGGCCGCCGAGTTCGCCCATGCCGGCCGCGACGTCGTCATCGCGACCGGAACCGCATCCGGCAAGAGTCTGGCCTTCGCACTTCCCGCACTCACAGCGGTCCATGTGGGCCTCGGCGCGCCCAATGGGCGCGGTTCCACGACCTTGTACCTCGCCCCCACCAAGGCGCTCGCCCACGATCAACTGCGGTCGCTCGGCGAGCTAGGCCTTCCGTGGCTGCGTGCGGCGACGGTGGACGGCGATGCGTCAGTCGACGAGCGGACGTGGGCGCGCACCCACGCCAACTACATCCTCACTAATCCCGATCTCATCCACCGGTCGATGCTCCCTCAGCACTCGACCTGGGCCCCCTTCCTGCGGCGCCTTGACTACATCGTCATCGACGAGTGCCACAACTACCGCGGGGTCTTCGGCGCCCATGTCGCCGCGGTCATCCGCCGGCTCCGCCGGACCTGCGAGCGCTACGGCTCAACGCCCGTCGTCATCGCCGCGTCGGCCACGGTCGCCGACCCGGACATCTCCATCGCCCGTCTGGTCGGAGGCGCCGTCGAAGCCGTCACCGACGACACCTCGCCGCGCGCCCGCAAGGTGATCGGCCTGTGGCAGCCGGCCGTCGTCGAGCGGGCTATCGGGGGGCGCGAGGGCCTTTCGGACGCGACCGATGCTCCGCCCGCTCGAAGGTCAGCGACTGCCGAGACGGCCGACCTGCTCGCCGACCTCGTCGTCGAGGGGCTGCAGAGCTTGGCCTTCATCCGAAGCCGCCGCGGCGCCGAGGCCGTAGCGATGATGACCCGCGACCTTCTCGATGAGATCGACCCGGCGCTCGCCCGAACGGTCGCGTCCTACCGAGCCGGATACCTTCCCGAGGAACGCCGGGCCCTCGAAGGCCGGCTCCGCGACGGGTCCATCTGCGCGATGGCCGCGACGAACGCCCTCGAACTCGGCATCGACATCTCCGGGCTCGACGCCGTGATCACCGCAGGCTGGCCCGGCACGCGCGCGTCGCTCTGGCAGCAGGTCGGCCGCGCCGGGCGCAGCGGCGAGCCCGCCCTCGCCCTGTTCGTCGCGCGCGATGACCCCCTCGACACCTACATCGCCCAGCACCCCGAATCGGTGTTTGGCCAGCCCGTCGAGGCCACAGTGTTCGACCCGGAGAACCGCTACGTCCTCGCCCCGCACCTGTGCGCCGCCGCCTCGGAGTTCCCGCTCACGGCAGACGACGCCGTCCGCTGGTTTGGGTCGTCCGCCATCACGCGGCTGGACGAACTCGCCGCGACCGGCCTCCTGCGCAAGCGGCCGAACGGCTGGTTCTGGACGAGCCGGGAGCGTGCGAGCGACCTCGCAGACCTGCGCGGGACCGGCGGGCCGCCCGTCCGCATCGTCGAGGAGGGCACCGGCCGGATCCTCGGCACGCTCGACAGCGCGGCCTCCCATGCGAACCTGCACCCGGGGGCCGTCTACACCCATCAGGGCGTCACCCACCTCGTCACCTCGCTCGACCTCCAGGAGGCCGTCGCCACGGTTGTGGAGCAGGAGGTCGACTACACGACCGATGCCAGCGAGGTGAGCGATATTCGCATCACCGAAGTGCGGGAGTCTCAGCGGTGGGGCGCCGGCGAGGTCAGCTTCGGATCCGTCGAGGTGACCTCCCAGGTGGTCTCGTTCCAGCGTCGCAGGGTGCTGACCGGGGAGTTTCTCGGCGAGCAGGCCCTCGATCTGCCCGAGCGTGAACTGAGCACCACGGCGGTGTGGTGGACCGTGAGTCCGGAGCAGATCGCGTCGGCAACCCTCGACGACGTCGACGTTCCGGGCGCCGCCCACGCCGCTGAGCACGCCTCCATCGGGCTGCTCCCCCTGTTCGCCACCTGCGATCGTTGGGATATCGGCGGCGTCTCGACCGCACTGCATCCCGATACCGGCCGCGCCACCGTGTTCGTGTACGACGGCTATCCGGGTGGTGCGGGGTTCGCCGAGCACGGCTATCGGGTCATGCGCGCCTGGCTCAGCGGGACGCGGACCCTCATTGCCGAGTGCGGCTGCGAGCGGGGCTGCCCCTCATGCATCCAGTCGCCCAAGTGCGGCAACGGCAACGACCCCCTCGACAAGGCCGGCGCGATCCGGCTCCTGGACCAGCTGCTTGCCGGATCAGTAGCCGGCCCTGGCTCGGGCTGACACCACCGGTGAGGGCCGACCAGCAGCCTGCGCCATCCGTTCGACGAGTGGAGGAGCCGGCAGTGCCACTGCCACGATGACATCGGGCCCCTCGACACGGCATCCGGTGATCACCGCGCCGTTGGCCTCGGCAACTGCTGCTGACGCACTGCAGGGATCGGCCGGAGCCTGGGCTCCAGCGAGGGCAGCGAGGTCAGCCGCCGTCTGTGCGCGAGCCGTAACGAGCGCCGCTTGAACGACTGCGAGGCCCACGATTCCGCAGCACATCAGGACGCAGACGAGCGCCACCGTCAGGACTGTCGCCGAGCCCCGGTCAGCCGAACGCATCCGTCACCACCGCTCGCACCGCCGCCTCGCGTCGAGCGACCGCGTCATGGGAGAGGGTCAGCTCCAGACCCTCGAACAGGGGTAGCGGGATCGAGACCACCTCGCGGACCGTGACGAAGACCGCCTCGCCGGACTCTTGGATGAGCACTCGGACCCGCGGCTCGCGCTGCACCACCCGCGACACGGCAGCCTCGCTCGACTCCCCGCGGGCGATGGCCCTCGCCACATCCCGGGCGTGTCCCGCGAGCGCAAGCGACGTGACACCGAGCCCCATCGCCCAAAGCAGCGCCGCGCCGACCATAACGAGCACGGGGATCGCGATTGCCGTCTCAAGCACCACGCTTCCACGGGAATCATGCCCGACATGCCGGAAGGGCCCCGACGGAATCGGGGCCCTTCCATCAGGCCTGCACGCAGCCATCTCAGCCGATGAAACCGGAGAGGGCGTTGCGGATGATCGCCCAGATGACATCGCGGAAGGTGTCACTGGAGAAGAACTTGATGAGGACTCCGCCGAGGCCGACAATCGCCGCTGTTCCCATCGCGTATTCAACCGTCGTCATTCCGCGCTCGTCGCCCTTCACTCGAGTGAGCATGTTTCGCATGTGTTCCCCCAAACCTTGACCTGTTGGTCGTGCCGACGAACGGTCGGCTCGCTTGCCTTTTGGCGTGCCTACTGTGCGTCCGCCAGGTCCCCCGCCGAAAGGTCGCAGACCCCAATTGGGGACGACGCCCGCGCAATGGGACAGCCTGTGGAAATCGACTAGCGGCCGAGCACCATCTCGGCCATTGACGCGACCACCGGCATCGCGCCCACGAGCAGGAACGCAGGCAGGAAGCACGCGGCGAGGGGCCCAACCGCCCGAACACCGGCCGATCGAGCCTCGACCTCGACTGCCCGCCGGTGCCGGCGCCGAAGGTCGCTTGCTGTATCGGCCAGCACCTCGGCGATCGGCGCCCCCGATGATTCGGACCTGATGAACGCGGCGGAGAGCGCACTGAGCGACCCCTGTGGGTCGGCAGCCGACCATGCCTCCGCCGAGGAGGCTCCGAGGCGAAGTGAGGCACTCACATGGCTGAGCATTGAACTCAGGGGCTCGTCAACGGCCGCGGCGACAGCGCCACAGGCCTGACCCGGCGGGGCTCCGGACGCCAGGGTGGCGGCGAGCAGGTCCGCCACATCAGGAAGCTGCCTCGCGACGCCAACGCGGTGGGCTCGGGTGGATCGGGATTCGAGCCGGCCGAGCAGTCGCGGCAGGGCGAATGCCGCTCCGATGCCGAGTGCCACGCCGACCATCGAGCCCATCACGACAGCGACTCCCACGCCGAACGCCGCCCCGCACGCCGTGCCCAGCCACTCCGGCGGCACCTCATCACCCTGCGACCGAGGCCTGCCGAACATGCGCTCCACCCGTGCCTCCGGCGGCCTGGGCACGATGAGCCACGCGGCCGCGGCGCACAGGAATGCGATGAGCGCCATCACAGTTGCCGCTCCACCGCAGACGCGATGCGCCCCGTCCAGATGATCCCGAGTCCGGTGAGGAAGACCCCGCCGGCGAGGCAGCCGAGGCCGATGGCGCTGCCGAGGAGCCAGCTCACCGGATCAGCCCCCATGAGGATGCCGAGGAGGAGACCGATGAGGGGCAGTGTCGCCAGGGTGCGGGCCGTGGCACGCGGCCCGGCGAGCTGGACCTCCAATTCGCCGCGGACCTCCTCGGCCGCGCGGCTTGCCTCAGCCAACCGGCTGACGGCTGCCGCCAGCCCCGTCCCCGAGGCGGACCCGACCTCCCAGCACGCGGCGAGGGATCTCAAGGCCCCGTGTGACCCGGCATCGACCCGCAGCGCCTCAGGTATGTCACCGTCAAGGCGAAGCGCCGCCAGGGCGCTGGGCCAGACGGGTGGCGTACCGGCTGAGTTCACCAGTGCCGGCCCGGGCGGCTGGCCGGCCCGAAGCTCTGCGGCCAGGGCCGACATTGCATCGATCACCCGCGCACGGTCATCTGCGTGCTGCCTGCGGGCACGGGCACCGAACCTCGGGAGCCGTGATCCGCCCGGTGCGACAGTGTCGTCCGGCCTCGCCCCCAGCCATCGCAATCGGCGTTCGGGGGAACCAGGGATGAACAGGAGCACCGCAGCAGCGGCGAGTAGGGCCGCGAGCACCGCGACTCCTAGTGCCCGGCCAGGCACGGAGCAGGGACATCCGCCTGCTCGAGACGCTCAGTAACCGCCCGCAGCCCGGGTTCGATCACCATGGCGTCGCCGAGCCGCCTCAGCGCCGGGACCGCATGCACCCCGCCCTTGCCATCTCGGCTCAGCGAGTAGATCCCGCCCACCACGCGCCTGCCTGACCGCTCGCGCCGGAGGTGCACGACCGCATCGAGCCCGGCCGCGAGCAATGCGTGGACGGCGCTGCGGTCAAGGCCAGCGGTGAGCCCGAGGGCCTCGATTCGCGCCGGAACGTCCTCGGCGGAGTTCGCGTGGATCGTGCCGCACCCGCCCTCGTGGCCGGTGTTGAGTGCCGACAGCAGTTCGATGACCTCCGGGCCCCTCACCTCGCCCACGACGATGCGGTCCGGACGCATCCGCAGCGATTGCCTCACAAGTTCGCGCATCGTCACGGCACCCATGCCCTCGATGTTCGCGAGCCGCGCCTGCATTCGAACGACATGCGGATGATCCGGCAGCA
>JBMOKH010000005.1:0-32967 GCA_049315365.1 Candidatus Nanopelagicales bacterium | reverse complement strand
TCGATTTCGCCGATGTTCGCAGCGTCATGCACGGCGCGGGCACCGCTCTCATGGGAATTGGCTCGGCCCGCGGTGAAGATCGCGCGGTCGAAGCGGCAGAGAAGGCGATCTCCAGTCCGCTCCTCGAAGCAGGCATCGACGGGGCACACGGTGTACTCCTGTCCGTGTCGGGCGGCAGCGACCTGGGCCTGTTCGAGATCCAGGAGGCAGCTCAGCGGGTGAGCGATGCGGCGCACCCGGATGCCAACATCATCTTCGGTGCCGTCATCGACGACACGCTTGGCGATGAGGTGCGCGTGACGGTCATCGCCGCGGGCTTTGACGGAGGCGAACTGCCGGCCAGGCGCGGCGCGGCCGCCACCGCTCGCAAGCCCGAGGAGCCCCCCGCTCCAACTCCGATCCGGCAGGCGCCCCGACCAGTGGCCGATGCCCCGGTCAGCACTCCGCCCTCCCAGCAGCCGCGCAGGATCGTCTTCGAGGACTCAGAGGATGAGTTGGACATCCCGGACTTCCTGAAGTAGCGGAGCCCTGAGTGACCGCGATCGCATCCGGCGCACTGGGCCGGAACCGGGATGGCCCCGGCACCGCACTGTGGGCGGCTACCGGCCGTGCCGGTGGCTCGAGCACCGGTGCATACCGGTCATTGAACCTCGCCGAGTACGTCGGCGACGATGCCCGGGCGGTTGAGGAGAACCGGCGGCTCACCGCCGGACTCGTTGGCCTCGGCGCACCGGACCTTGCCGTCATGGGCGCGATCCATGGTGCCGCCGTGGGTGTCGTGTCGGCCGGCGGCGCCGTCCCCGGTGTCGATGCCCTCGTGACCGACACCCGGGGAGTCGCACTGCTCGCGCTCTCTGCCGATTGCGTGCCGCTTGTCCTGGCCGATCCTCGTGCCGGGGTCATCGCAGCGGTGCACTGCGGGTGGCGGGGGCTCAGTGCGGGAGTGGTCGCTGCTGCCGTGACGACCATGAGCGAGCTCGGTGCGGTGGTCATTGAGGCGGTGGTCGGCCCGGCGATCTGCGCCCGCTGCTATCCGGTGCCCGCTGAGCGCACGGCCTCACTTCGGCAGGACCTGCCAGCACAGATCAGTGAAGTTGCGTGCATCGAGCGTTCGGGAACGTCGTTCATCGACGTACGGGCGGGGGTGTCGGCGCAACTGGCAGCCTTGGGCATCGGGGCGCTTCAGGTGGAAGTCTGCACGAACGAGTCGACCGACCTGTTCTCCTACCGGCGCGACACGGTGACGGGTCGGCAGGGGATGATCATCAGGCAGTGAATCCGCGACGGACTCGCTGCGGGGCATGCGATGAGGACTGAGGGGAAGCCAGGTGTCAGTTGACTCGAGTACCGGCGTCGATCGCGCTGCGGAGATAGCCGCGGGCCTAGGCGAGGTCCGCACGCGGATCGACAGGGCGTGCGCCGCTGCCGATCGTCCGGCTGGAAGTGTCCAACTCATCGTGGTGACGAAGACTTTCCCGGCCTCCGACGTGCGAATCCTCCAGGACCTTGGGTGCTCGCAGGTCGCGGAGAACAAGGACCAGGAGGCGCGGGCAAAGGTGGCCGAGCTGGCTGGCACCGCTCCAGCCCTGCGCTGGCACATGATCGGTCAGGTTCAGCGAAATAAGGCGCGGTCGGTGGCGGCCTGGGCCGATGTCGTCGAGTCCGTCGATCGGCTGCCGCTCGCCGAGGCGCTCTCAGCGGGCGCGGTCGCGGCGAATCGGTCGATCGAGATACTCCTTCAGGTTTCCTTGGATCCAGATGATGCAGAGGGCAGGGGTGGCGTCCGCCCAGCCGATGTGCCGGATCTCGCGGCCCGGGTCGCGGCCCTGCCGGGGCTATCGCTTCGCGGGGTCATGGGGATCGCGCCCTTTCCCGGCGACCCTGATGCCGCGTTCGGACTGCTTGAATCAGTGGGCCGGCAACTCGAAACAGTGGCTCCCGGTGCCGATCGGATATCGTCGGGGATGAGCGCAGACCTAGAGCACGCTATCCGGCACGGTGCGACACACGTGCGCATCGGGGGAGCGATACTCGGGAAACGCGCAGCAGTCGGGTAGCCTGTCACGACACCTAGATTTTGGCGGAGCTCGTTCTCAACCTCCAAGAAGTACCCTCGAAGAAGGATGGCGGTTCATGGCTGGCGCGATGCGCAAGATGGGCGTCTATCTCGGCCTCGTGGGGGACGACGTGGTGGAGGAGGATTACGAGGATTACGAGGACGTTCGTCGTGACGTGCGCGGACGTGAGCCGCGTGGCGCTGAGCGGTGGGGCTCGGAGCCTCGTGCAGATGATCGCCTTGACGAGCGCTACGAGGGCAGGGGGGTCCGCACCCTGTCCGAGACGCGCGCAGTCCGAACCTTCCGCACGGACGCAGTCTCGGAGCGCCGTCCGGCCGTGGCCCCGCTGACCGACTGGCGACCGGTTCCGAGCACCGAGATCACGCGTATCGAGACGGTGCACCCGCGCAGCTACAACGACGCGCGCCGGATTGGCGAGGAGTACCGCGAGGGAGTCCCGGTCATCATGAACCTGTCGGAGCTCGATGACTCGGATGCCAAGCGAATCGTCGATTTCGCCGCCGGGCTCGTGTTCGGCCTTCGCGGATCGATCGAGCGGGTGACGAACAAGGTGTTCTTGCTGTCCCCGCCGAATGTGGATGTCGGCGACGAGGCTCGAGCGCAGATCGCCCAAGATCCCTTCTTCAACCAAAGCTGATGAGCGCTGTTGGCGAGATCCTCGCGACGATTCTGTGGCTTTACTGGCTTGTCTTCATCGGACGGCTCATATTCGACTTCGTCCAGGTCTTCGCACGGTCGTGGCGGCCGTCGGGCATCCTCCTGCTCATCGCAGAAGCGATCTACACCGTCACCGATCCGCCGCTGCGCCTCTTGCGACGGGTGATTCCGCCGCTGCGCATCGGTGGCATGCAGTTCGACCTTGCGTTCCTCATCGTGCTCATCGGGCTCCAGATCCTCATCAGCGTTGCGATGAACCTCTGATGCGAGGAAGTTGCGCGCCAGTCGTTGGCGCCTGCTCATGACCCTCACCCCGGCTGATGTCCGGGCGGTGGCCTTTCGCGCCACCCGGCTGCGGGCTGGCTACGACATGGACGAGGTCGATGAGTTCCTCGATGCCGTCCAGGAGACCGTAGGACACCTCGAGGTCGACGTCGCGCGGTACCGCGAGGCCGAGTCCGTCCTCCTGGTGCGGTGCGAGCAACTCCAGGCGCGCATCGCCTTCCTCGAGCAGCAGGACCGGGCTGCGACGGCAAGGGAACGCAATGACCAGTCCGCTGCGCTCACACGGGGGCCTTCGGAGATCGAAGGGTCACTCGCCGCTCGATGCGAGGTTCTCCAGTCCCGGGTGAACTCCCTGGAGGCTGAGCTCGCGGCAGCGACCCGCGCCGCGAACCAGCTCGCCGTCGCCGGGGACATCGCATCGCGCAACACGCAGGTACTGACGGCGCGCACCGGCGAGGTCGAGTCGGCGCTCGCCGCTCGATGCGAGGCCCTTCAGGCTCGTTTGTCACTGCTCGAGGCGGAGCTGGCGGCTGCGAACCGGTCCGCACAGGATCACGCGGCCCGCCGAGCGGCCGTCGAGGAGCTCGCCGCGAGCCAGAAGGCAGCGATCGACCTTGCCGCGAGCAGTGCCCACGCGCAGTCTGAGCGCTCCCGCGAGGTGGAGTCGGCACTGACCGCTCGTTGCGAAGCACTCCAGTCCAAGGTGTTGCTGCTCGAGGAGCAGTTGGCCAGTGCGAACCGGCTCATGGAGGCGTCGGCGGCTGCAGAGCGGACGGCTGCGGAGCGGGCCTCGGCCGAGCTCGCCGCCGCCGGCGTGCAGGCGCAGGCCGAGCGGGCGCGCGAGGTGGAGTCGGCACTGACCGCTCGTTGCGAGGCGCTGCAGGAGCGGATCGAGATGCTGGAGCGCCAGGTGACCATCGTGGGCGAGCCTGCTGAGGTCCTCGGGGCCGCACAGGCGACCGCAGAGGAACTCGTCCGGGCGGCAACCGAGTACGCCGCGGCGATCAGATCGTCAGCTGCGGCTTCCCCTCGCGATGAGGAGTCGTAGGTCGGTTTCCGGCACGGTCACCCGGACGGCACCCTCGGGCGCATTGTCGACGCCCTCACCGAATGCGGTGGCGAGGACCTCGGTGGCGATGAGCGCAGCGTGCTCGCCGAGGGTGATGATGATCGACTCGTCATCACTTGACCACCAGACGGTGATCCGGTCGGATACGTCGAACCCAGACTGCTTGCGGGCCTCCTGGATCGCTCGCACGATCTCACGGGCGGTGCCGGCCCGCTGAAGCTCGTCGGTGATGTGCAGATCCAGGGCGAGGCTCTCGCCCCCCTCAGCGGCGACGGCCCATCCCTCTCGTGGCGTCTCGGTGACCAAGACGTCGGCCTCGGTGATCTGGAACTCACCGACCCCGGCAGCATGGAGGCCGGCGACGCCCGTGCGGCGGAGGTCAGCAAGGAGTGCCACCGGATCGGCGTTCGCGATGGCCTCGGCCACCAGCGGGGTCTGCTTGCCGAAGCGCTGGCCGAGGGCGCGGAAGTTCGCCTTCATGGTCGTCTCGACGAAACCGGCCGTGTCGTCGGCGAGGGTCTCGATGACGCCGACGTTGAGCTCCTCGCAGACCTCTGCCCGCAGGTCATCCGGCAGCCGGCTCCATCCACCCGCGGAGACAAGGGCCCGACCAAGGGGCTGCCTCGTTCGGACCCCGCTCGTGGCACGTGCCGCGCGCCCGAGTTCGACGACCCTGCGAACGAGCGCCATGCTCTCGGCGAGCGCCGGGTCGATGAGCGCCTCGGCGGGCGCCGGCCAGGCTGCGAGGTGAACGGAGGTCGCTGCGGCCGGGTCGGTCGACCGGAAAAGGTCCTGCCAGACCCTCTCGGTGATGAACGGGGTGAACGGGGCCATGCACAGGGTCGTGATGCGCAGGGCCTCATGCAAGGTTGCCAGCGCGGCCCGGTCGCCATCCCAGAAGCGTCGGCGTGACCGACGGACGTACCAGTTCGACAGGTCGTCAATGAAGGTGGAGAGCAGTCGGCCGGCACGCTGGGTGTCGAAGGCCTCGAGCGCGAGATCGACGTCGCGCGCGAGCTCGTGGGCCTGCGCCGTGAGCCAGCGGTCGATCACCGGCCGATCTGCGACGGCGGGCGCGGGCTGTGAAGGGTCCCAGTCGGCGAGCCGTGCGTACATCGACTGGAAGGACACGGTGTTCCAGTAGGTGAGGAGGGTCTTGCGGACGACATCGCCGATCGCTGCATGGCCGACCCGCCTCGCCTGCCAAGGGGATCCGCTCGCGAGCATGAACCAGCGGACGGCGTCGGCTCCATGGTCGTTCATGAGCCCGATCGGCTCGAGCACGTTGCCGATGTGCTTGCTCATCTTGCGGCCGTCCTCGTCAAGGATGTGGCCCAGGCACAGGACGTTGCGGTAGGAGGAGCGGTCAAAGACGAGGGTTCCGATGGCCATGAGCGTGTAGAACCAGCCGCGGGTCTGGTCGATTGCCTCGCAGATGAAATCGGCCGGGTACTGGTCCTGGAACGTGCCGGCATCGACATGGGGGTAGCCGACCGCGGCGAATGGCATCGCCCCGGAGTCGTACCAGCAGTCGATGACCTCCGGAACTCGGGTGGCGGTGCCCCCGCAGGACTGGCACGGGATCGTGATGTCGTCGACATAGGGACGGTGCGGGTCGGTCCCGGTGACATCGATGCCGCCGAGCGCACTGAGCTCGGCGAGCGACTCGACCACGGTGAGGTGATCCTCCGCGCAGCGCCAGATGGGCAGCGGCGTGCCCCAGAATCTGTTTCGGGAGAGCGCCCAGTCGACGTTGTTGTTGAGCCAGTCGCCGAACCGTCCCGACTTGATCGTTCCCGGGAACCAGTTGGTGAGCTCGTTCTGCTCGATGAGCTGGTCCTTGATCGCCGTGGTCCTGATGTACCAGGAGGGCTGTGCGTAGTAGATGAGCGGCGTGTGGCAGCGCCAGCAGTGGGGGTAGGAGTGCTCGTACTCGACGTGCTTGAACAGCCGGCCGCACTCCTGGAGGAGATCGACGAGGGTCTCGTCGGCCTTCTTGAAGAACAGGCCGCCCACCACCGGGATGTCGTCTGCGAATGTGCCATTCGGGAGCACCGGGTTGACAACGGGCAGTCCATAGGACCGGCAGGAGGCGAGGTCGTCGGCCCCGAAGGCTGGGGCCTGGTGGACAAGGCCGGTGCCGTCGTCGGTGGTGACGTAGTCGGCGAGGATTACGTAGTGGGCATCGGGAATGTCGATGAGGTCGAAGGGGCGCTCGTAGGAGACCCGCTCGAGGGAGGTTCCCTGCATCCGGCTGAGCTCCTCGACATCATCGCCGAGGAGCTGTCCGACGAGCGCGGACGCGACGACGAAGGTCTGTCCGTCCTGGGTGCGAACGATCGAGTAGTCAGCCGCCGGGTTCACCGCGACCGCGGTATTCGAGACCAGGGTCCACGGGGTCGTGGTCCAAACGAGGAGTACCGCGCCGGGGAACCGCTCGAGGAATGCTGCGTCGGTGACGGGGAACCGCACGTAGACGGACGGATCGACGACGGTCTCGTAGCCCTGGGCCAGCTCATGGTCCGACAGTCCGGTGCCGCAGCGCGGGCAGTAGGGCGCGACTCGGTGGTCTTGGACGAGGAGGCCCTTGTTGTAGATCTGCTTGAGTGACCACCAGACGCTCTGGACGTAGTCGGCGTCCATGGTCCAGTAGGCGCGGTCGAAGTCGACCCAGTAGCCCATGCGGCGGGTCATCTCGGTGAACTCGTCGACGTGGCGCAGGACCGACTCTCGGCAGCGATCGTTGAAGGCCGCCACGCCGTACCGCTCGATGTCCTGCTTCCCGGAGAACCCGAGCTCCTTCTCGACGGCGAGCTCGACCGGGAGGCCGTGGCAGTCCCAGCCGGCCTGCCGCGGAACGTGGAACCCCTTCATGGTTCGGTACCGCGGGAACACGTCCTTGAAGACGCGGGCTTCGACGTGGTGAGTGCCGGGCGTGCCGTTCGCGGTCGGGGGGCCCTCGTAGAACACCCAGGGCGGACGGCCCTTGCTCTGCTCGACGGACGCCTCGAAGACACCCTCGGACTCCCACAGGGCGAGCACCTCATGTTCCATCGCCGGCAGGTCGATCTGCGCAGGCACGGGGCGATACATGGGTCTCCCTTCGAGGGCAGGCATGCCGGGGCCCGCGAGACTGGAAGGATACCGCCCGGTTGGATGCCCTCCTCTCGGCGCGTCACTGAGCATTAGCGCTCATCCTCGTCTAACATCCGGCAACTGAGGTTCTGCGTCTGGGGGATCGGTGGCGGTCAAGAAGTCAGCAACGAGCAAGGTTCCTGCTCCGGCGAAGAAGCCGGTGGCGGCTAAAGGGGCTGCGCCGGCGAAGAAGGCTGCGCCGGCGAAGAAGGCTGCGCCGGCGAAGAAGGCTGTGCCGGTCAAGAAGGCTGAACCGGCCAAGAAGGCTGAACCGGCCAAGAAGATCGAACCGGTGAAGCAGCCTGCCCCCGAGAAGAAGGGCCGGCCGGCTGTCCGTGCCGACGAGTCAGCGTGGACCTCGGCCGAACTCCGTGAGATCGAGCGTGAGCTGAGGGGGGATGCCAGCCGCCTTGCTGGCGAGCTGGCCGCGGCCGAGGCGGGTCTGGCCGATCTCATCAGGGATTCGGGCGACGGTGCGGGCGATGATCAGGCCGACGCTGGGAGCAAAACCTTCGAGCGCGAGCATGAGATGTCCCTCGCGAACAATGCCCGGGACATGCTGCTCCAGGTCGAGCACGCGCTCGCGCGCCTTGCGAACGGCACCTACGGCGCATGCGAGGCTTGCGGAACGCCTATCGGAAAGGGCCGGCTGCAGGCATTCCCGCGGGCGACCTTGTGCCTGGCTTGCAAACAGGCCGAGGAGCGCTGATCGCGGCGGCGGTGGAGGGCATCCGGCGGCGTTAGGCTAGGGAGGTGACCTCCCGTCGTACCTGTCTCGTCGTGCTCGCAGCCGTGGCTGCGACGGTCGTCCTCCTTGACCGGCTCACGAAGGCATGGGCGGTCGAGGTCATGCTCCCGCGGCTTCAAGCGGGCGGCGAGGGCCCGATGAACGTCGTGGGCAGCCTCGTTCGGTTCACGTACACCGAGAACACGGGGGCGGCCTTCAGCCTCGGCACCGGATACACGTGGATCTTCTCCATCATCGCCATCGTGGTGGCGGTCGTCATCATCCGCACATCCCGGCAGCTCGGATCGATCGCGTGGTCGGTCGCCTTCGGCGGACTCCTGGGCGGACTCCTCGGAAACCTCATCGACCGGATCACCCGGCCGCCGAGCCCGGGCATGGGTTCCGTCGTCGATTTCATCGCCTTCCCGAACTTCCCGGTCTTCAACGTCGCAGACATGGCCATCGTCGGCTCCGCTGCGCTGATGGTGCTTCTCAGCATCCGCGGAATCGAGATCAAGGGCCGCGCGGCGACTGCATGACCGAGCGACTGCTGCCCGTCCCCGAGGGACTCGAGGGCGAACGCATCGACATCGCGCTCACGCGCATGCTTGGCCTCTCGCGGACGAAGACGGCCGAATTCCTCGACGGCGGCGGCGTCCTTGTCGACGGCCGAGTCGTGAACAAGGGGCAGCGCCTCGCAGCGGGACAGGTCATCACCGTGAACATGTCGGCTCTCGACCGACCGCCGACGAAACAGGTCGTTGCCGAGCCGATTCCCGGGATGCGGATCCTGTTCGACGATGACGATGTCGTTGTCGTCGACAAGCCAGTCGGCGTTGCTGCCCACCCCAGCGAGGGATTCGAGGGCCCGACCGTCGTCGGGGGGCTCGCTGCGGCCGGCTACCGGATCTCCTCCTCCGGCGCGGAGGAGCGGCAGGGCATCGTCCACCGACTTGATGTCGGGACGACCGGCGTCATGGCGGTGGCGAAGAGCGAGCGTGCCTACACGTCTCTCAAGCGGCAGTTCAAGGAGCGCACGGTCGACAAGGACTACCACGCGGTGGTGCAGGGGCTCCTCGATCCGCTTCGGGGCACCATCGATGCACCGATTGACCGTCACCCCTCCCGTGACTACCGCTTCGCGGTGGTGGCGGGCGGCAAGGACAGCGTCACCCACTACGAGACCCTCGAGGCCTTCGCCCATGGCTCACTCGTCGAGGTGCACCTCGAGACCGGCCGGACCCACCAGATCCGCGTTCATGTCTCGGCGATGCGGCACCCGTGCGTGGGCGACATCACCTACGGGGCCGATCCGACCCTCTCGAAGAAGCTCGGCCTCGAGCGGCAGTGGCTCCATGCCCTGCGGCTCGGGTTCGACCACCCCGCCACGGGCGAGCGTATTGTCGTGACGAGCGAGTACCCGCAGGATTTGGACATCGCTCTGGAGCGCCTGCGCGAGGGAGCCTGATTCAGAAAGTTAGGGTAGGTCCATGACGGTGGAGGATCAGTTCGTCCACCTGCACGTCCACACCGAGTACTCGATGCTCGACGGCGCAGCGCGGGTCCCCGACCTGCTGGCCCAGGTCGAGCGGCTGAAGATGCCGGCCATCGCGATGACCGACCACGGCAATCTCTACGGCGCCTACGAGTTCTACAAGAAGGCGACCTCGCTCGGGATCAATCCGATCATCGGGCTCGAGGGCTACTACGCGCCGCAGGGCCGCTTCGAGCGGCGTCCCTTCGACTTCGGCGGCGGCTTCGACGAGGGGACCCCGGAGGATCCGGCCGCGGGCCGGGGCAAGCACGGGTACACCCACATGACCCTCTGGGCCGAGACCACGCCGGGGATGCACAATCTCTTTCGGCTCTCGTCCCTTGCCAGCCTCGAGGGGTACTACCACAAGCCGCGGTTCGACCGGGACCTCCTCGAGCGCTACGGCAAGGGCCTCATCGGCACCACCGGGTGCCCGAGCGGTGAGGTGAACCGCTGGCTGCAGGCCGGCAAGTACGACCGCGCGCTCGCAGCGGCGGCAGACTTCCGCGACATCCTCGGCGCGGGCAATTACTTCTGCGAGCTCATGGACCACGGCCTCGGCATCGAACGCCGATTCCGCGAGGACCTGCTGAGGATCGCCAGGACCCTCGACCTGCCGCTCGTCGCGACGAACGACCTCCACTACGTCCACGCAGAGGACGCCGCCGCCCACGATGTTCTGCTGTGCATCGGCACGCGGACGACCATGGACGACCCGAAGCGGTTCAGGTTCGACGCGCGTGACTTCTACCTGAAGACGGCGGCCGAGATGCGCAGCGTCTGGTCGGAGCTGCCCGAGGCCTTGAGCAACACCCTGCTCATCGCCGAGCGCTGCCACGTGGAGTTCAACGAGGGCGCGAGCCTCATGCCCGTCTTCCCCGTGCCGGACGGGGAGAGCGAGGAGTCCTGGCTCGTCAAGGAGGTGGAGATCGGCCTCCATCGCCGCTACAAGGGCCAGATTCCCGACGAGGTCCGCCGTCAGGCGGAGTACGAGGTCGGGGTCGTCATGCAGATGGGGTTCCCGGGCTACTTCCTCGTCGTCGCCGATCTCGTGCGATACGCCAAGGAGACGGGCATCCGGGTCGGACCGGGCCGAGGCTCAGCGGCCGGCGCCATGATCGCCTACGCCCTGGGCATCACCGAGCTCGATCCGATTAGGCACGGCCTGCTCTTCGAGCGATTCCTCAACCCCGAGCGCATCTCGATGCCCGACATCGACATCGACTTCGACGAGCGCAGGCGCTCGGACATGATCCGCTACGCGACCGCCACCTACGGAGAGGAGCGCGTCGCGCAGATCATCACCTACGGATCCATCAAGGCAAAGGCGGCAATCAAGGACAGTGCCCGGGTCCTCGGCTATCCGTATGCGCTGGGTGACCGAATCACCAAGGCGATGCCGCCATCGGTCATGGGCAAGGACATCTCGCTCGCCGGCGTGTTCGACCCGAAGGATGGCCGGTACTCCGAGGCAGCCGAGTTCCGAAACCTCTACGAGGCCGACCCGGACACCCGCAAGATCGTCGACACCGCCCGCGGGCTCGAGGGCCTCAAGCGTCAGCCCGGCGTCCATGCGGCCGGCGTCATCTTGTGCCGGGAGCCGCTCATCGATGTCATCCCGGTGTGGCGGCGCGAGCAGGACGGCGCGGTCATCACCCAGTTCGACATGGGGGCCTGCGAGGCGCTCGGCCTGCTCAAGATGGACTTCCTCGGGCTGCGCAACCTCACCGTCCTCGACGACTGCCTGCGCAATATCTCCGCGAACCGCGGGGAGACCATCGTGCTGGAGGACCTGCCCCTCGAGGACGCCGCCACGTATGCCCTCCTCACCTCCGGCGACACCCTGGGGGTATTCCAGCTCGACGGCGGGCCGATGCGCGCCCTCCTTCGATCGATGCAGCCGGACAACTTCGAGGACATCTCGGCCGTCCTCGCCCTATACCGTCCCGGGCCGATGGGCGCGAATGCGCACAACGACTACGCCGATCGCAAGAACGGGCGAAAGCCGGTCGTCCCGATCCACCCTGAGCTCGAGGAGCCGCTCGCCGAGATCCTCGGCGACACCTACGGCCTCATCGTGTATCAGGAGCAGGTCATGGCGATCGCCCAGAAGCTGGCTGGCTACTCGCTCGGCAACGCCGACCTGCTGCGCCGGGCCATGGGCAAGAAGAAGAAGGAGATCCTCGAGAAGGAGTTCGTCCCCTTCAGCGGTGGAATGCGGGCCAATGGGTACAGCGAGGGCGCGATCACGACCCTCTGGGAGATCCTCGTCCCATTCTCCGACTACGCCTTCAACAAGGCCCACACGGCCGGCTACGGACTCGTATCCTTCTGGACCGCCTACCTCAAGGCGAACTACCCGGCCGAGTACATGGCGGCACTCCTCACCTCCGTGAAGGACGACAAGGACAAGTCGGCGGTCTACCTCAACGAGAGCCGGCGCATGGGCATCAAGGTGCTGCCCCCTGACGTCAACGACTCCGACTTCGACTTCACTCCGCGCGGCACCGATGTCCGGTTCGGACTGTCCGCTATTCGAAATGTCGGGGCGAATGTCGTCGACTCCATCATCGCAACCCGCCGGCGCATCGGACGTTTCCACGACTTCCAGGACTTCATTGCGAAGGCCGATGCCTCGGTTTGCAATAAGCGCGTCGTCGAGTCGCTCATCAAGGCGGGTGCCTTCGACTCCCTTGGGCATACTCGTAAGGGCCTCGTCCAAGTCCACGAGCATGTCGTCGATACTGCGGTTGAAATCAAGCGCTCGGAGGCCATCGGCCAGTTCGACCTGTTCGGTGGCCTCGAAGGCGGCACCGAGAGCGGGCTGCTCCCGCCGCTCGAGGTTTCGCCGGGAGAGTGGGAGAAGTCCGTCCTCCTCGCGCACGAGCGCGACATGCTCGGCCTGTACGTCTCCGATCACCCGCTGCACGGAGCAGAGCACATTCTCGCCCAGTTGACCGAGCGAACCATTGCCTCGCTGTTCATCGACGAGAAGATCGATGGGGCGATCGTGACGATCGGCGGTCTCATCACGACGGTCCAGCGCAAGACCACGAAGCAGGGCTCAGCCTGGGCGATCATCACCCTCGAGGACCTCGAGGGGTCGGTCGAGATCATGGTGTTCCCGCAGATGTACACGCAGGTGAGCACGAGCCTTATCGAGGACTCCGTCGTCATCGTCCGCTCGCGCGTGGACCGGGGAGACGACGAAGCCCTGCGCGTCATCGCGATGGAAGTGACGACCCCTGATCTGAGCGAGGCAACCTCGGGGCCGGTCCGAATCTCCCTCCAGTCCAGCCGCTGCATCTCCCCGCTCGTCGACCGGCTCGCGCTGGTGCTCGCCGGCTACCCGGGCACGACTGAGGTGCACCTGCACCTGACCGGTGGCGCGCAAACCACGGTGCTGCGGCTCGACGACAGGTTGCGCGTCACCCCCTCTCCTTCGCTGTACGGCGATCTCAAGGCCCTGCTCGGACCGATGTGCCTGAGCTGATGAAAGGCAGATGCTGACGTGCCGGAATTGACGACGTGACCTTTCTGCGCCGCACGACCTCGGTGCTCACCGCCGGCATCGTCATCGGGCTGGTGGCTGGTGCTGCCCTCGGCGTGGTGTGGTGGCGGCTGGCCCCTCGCGTTTCGGTGGTGGTGCGGCCGGACTCCGTCTTCCCGGCTACCTACCAGCCCGACGGCTACATCGGGGCTGATGTCGCCTATGCCGCGCTCGCCTGCCTCGCCGGCGTGGCCGTGACGATCGGACTGGTGAACATGCGCCGGGAGCACCTGCTGTCCTCCCTGTGGGCGGCGCTCATCTCAGGTGCGATCGGATCGGCCCTCATGTGGGCCGTCGGAATCCGGCTGGGATCCGTCGACATCGCGGGGCTGAGCGCGACCATCGAGGACAAGGTCGTCGTCGAGGCCCCGCTGAGCCTGACGATGCCGGCCATCCTGCTCGTCTGGCCGGCCACGGCAGCCTTGGTCGTGACCGTCGTGGCGTTCGCCGACTGGTGGGCGGAGGTCAGGCGGAGCCAGCGCGGGCAATAGCCGCGGCTGTGGCGTTCGTCGCCCGGATGAGGTCGCCGGGGGCGAGTCCGATGTCGAGGCCGCGCCGGCCGCCTGAGACGTAGACGACGTCGTGCAGCCAGGCCTGCTCGTCGACGACCGTGCGAATGACCCGCTTCTGGCCGATCGGGCTGATGCCGCCGATCACGTACCCGGTTATTCGCTGGGCGAGGGCGAGGTCGGCGAGGTCGGCGCGGCGGCCGCCGCACGTGGTGGCGAATGCCTTCATGTCGAGCAGGCCGCTGACCGGGAGCACCGCGATGGCTGGGGAATCGTCAACGAGGGTGACGAGGGTCTTGAAGACCACTTCGGTGCTGAGCCCGAGGGCGCTGGCCGCCTCGTCGCCGAAGGATCGCACTGACGGATCGTGCGGATACGGGTGCAGCGTGAACGGGATGCCGAGCCGGGCGAGTTCGCGCATTGCGGGCGTTGCCGCCGCCGGTCCGGTCGTCATTGCCGGCTAGTTGGGGCAGTAGCCGGGGCTCGAGATGTCGATCGCAGGTAGGCACGACAGCATGGTGATGAGACCGGTCTCCCTGATGAGCAGGCTCCTGGCTTCGATGAGGCGATCGCGGCTGTCGACCGCGGCGAGGAGCCGCTGGCGTTCGGCGACCGGAAGGACCATCGACGCCGTCACGAGGTAGGCGAGGTCGCCTTGGTCATCGGGTGCAGCAGGGCTGAGGATCTCCTCGCCGAACATCTGCTGGCCGAGCAGGGCCCGGTACTGGGCGAAGAGGCGGCCTACCTGGGCTACGAGTTCGGGCGCTTGATCACAGGAGGGCTCATCGAGGAAATCGACCTCGCCCTCGAGGAACGTGGCCGTCGGGTCGCCCGGCGGCAGACTGACTGCCCTGAGGCGGAATCGCCGATTGCCCGTCGTGACGATGTCAAAACGGCCATCCTCGTACTCCTCGGCCCCGCGCAGGATCGCGGTGATTCCGATCTCGTGAAGCGCCGAGATCCCGCTGGACTCCACCACGCGGCCTTCGCGCACCGCGATGATCCCGAACTCACGGTCTGATTCCTCCGGCCGAGCGAGGAGTTCCTCGATCATCCGTCGGTAGCGGGGCTCGAAGATGTGCAGCGGGAGCACGAGCCCGGGCACGAGGGCCGCGTTGAGCGGGAACAGCGGAAGCGACGAGGACACGGTTGCAGCGTAAACTGCCATTCGTGATCCGGCGCATCGACCTTCGGGGGTTGTCCACTGACCCGCGTTCCATCCTCCCGCGAGCGGTCATGGACGTCGCGGATGCCGCGGAGCATGTGCGGCCCATCATCGCCGACGTACGAGACGAGGGAGCCGCCGCGATCCATCGCTGGAGCCTCGCCCTCGACGGCGTTGCGCCCCCTGCCCTGCGCGTCCCGATCGAACGAATCGCCGAAGCCGAGCGCGACCTCGACCCCGTGGTGCGCGCAGCCCTTCTCGAGGCGATCCGGCGTGCCCGCCTCGTCCACGCCGATCAGCGGCGCTCTGACGTCACGACCCTCGTGGCGACCGGCGGCAGCGTGACCGAGCGCTGGATCCCGGTCGACCGCGTCGGCCTGTACGTGCCGGGCGGGCGTGCGGTTTACCCGAGCAGCGTCGTGATGAACGTGGTGCCGGCGCAGGTGGCGGGAGTCGGATCACTCGCCGTCGTGTCACCTCCCCAGAAGGATTTTGACGGCTGGCCCCACCCGACCGTGCTCGCGGCCTGCTCGCTGCTCGGGGTAGACGAGGTCTACGCGGTCGGCGGGGCCCAGGCGGTTGCCATGCTCGCCTACGGCGTCGAGTTGCCCGATGGCAGCGAGTGCAGGGCCGTCGACCTCGTGACAGGACCGGGCAATATCTACGTCACCGCGGCAAAGCGGGCACTGCAGGGCGTCATCGGCATCGACAGCGAGGCTGGCCCGACCGAGATCGCCGTCCTCGCCGACGAGCACGCCATTCCCCGGCATGTTGCAGCAGACCTCATCAGCCAGGCCGAGCACGATGTCCTCGCAGCGGCTCTTCTCGTCACAGACTCCGAGGCCCTCGCCGATGCCGTCGATGCGGAGGTGGCCGCGCAGGTTGCGCTCACCAAGCACCGGGAGCGCATCACGGAGGCGCTCGGCGGGCTGCAGAGCGCGGTCGTGCTCGTCGATGATCTCGAGGCCGGGCTGCGGGTCATCGATGCCTATGCCGCCGAGCACCTCGAGATCCACACGCTCAATGCGCGCGATGTCGCCATGCGCGTGCGCAATGCGGGGGCGATCTTCGTCGGGACCTGGTCGCCGGTGTCGCTGGGCGACTACTGCGCCGGCTCCAACCACGTTCTGCCCACCGCCGGGTCGGCCCGGCACTCGTCCGGGCTCTCGGTCCAGTCGTTCCTCCGCGGCATTCACATCATCGACTACGACGAGCAGGCGCTCGCCGAGGTGGCGCCGCACGTGGTCGCGCTCGCCGACGCCGAAGACCTTCCGGGCCACGGCGACGCGATCAGGGCCCGCACGGGCAACGGCCCCAGCGCGTGAGCGGCGAACCGATCGACCGGGCGTCGTTCGTCCTCCCGATCAGGCCAGACCTCGTCGGCGTTCGGTCCTACGGCGCACCCCAGCTCGACGTGCCCGCGCGGCTGAACGTCAATGAGAACCCCTTTCCGTTGCCCGCTGAGCTCGTCGATGCCATCAGCGATTCAGTGCGGGCAGTGGCCTCGGGCCTCAACCGCTACCCGGACCGTGATGCGACAGCGCTCAGGCAGGCCCTCGCCGACTACGTGAGCACAGAGGCCTCGGCTCGTGTCGGGGTCGATCAGGTGTGGGCCGCGAACGGGTCGAACGAGGTGATGCACCAGCTGTTCCTCGCCTTCGGGGGCCCGGGCCGCTCGGCGCTGACCTTCGCGCCTACCTACTCCATGTACCCCGAGTACGCGCGCGACACCTTCACCGGATTCACCGCCATCCCAAGGGATGCCGAGTTCGGTGTCGACCTAGCGACGGCGCTGCCAGCCATCCGCGAATTACAACCAAGCCTCGTGCTTGTCACGTCGCCGAACAACCCGTCAGGAACCGCGCTGCCCCAGGCGGATCTCCTGGCGATCGCGGACGTCGCCATCGAGCAGGGTGCGATGGTCATCGTCGACGAGGCCTACGCCGAGTTCCGCCGCGACGGCACGCCGTCGGCACTCGAACTCCTGGACCGCTATTCGAACCTCGTCGTGACGCGCACGATGAGCAAGGCCTTCGGGCTCGCGGGAGCCAGGGTCGGCTATGCGGTCGCGGCAGACCCGTCCGTCATCGATGCCCTGAGCATCGTCCGACTGCCCTACCACCTCTCGGCCGTCACCCAGGCGGTCGCCCTCGCGGCCCTCGAACACGCCGAAGCACTTCTGTCGCAGGTCGCGATGCTCCGCGACGAGCGCGACCGGCTCCTCGACTGGCTCGTGGCGCAGGGGTTCGGCGTCGCGCCGAGCGATGCCAACTTCATCATGTTCAGCGGGGTCGATGATCGCGACCGGGTGTGGCGGGCGCTCCTCGACGAGGGCGTCCTCATCCGGCAGCCTGAGCCGGCCGGCTGGCTGCGCGTAAGCATCGGCACCCCGAACGAGAACGATATGTTCAGGCTCGCTCTCCTCGCTGCAACCGAGCAGGACACGACCCCCAAGAAAGGCACCCCATGAACCGCACGGCCCGCGTTGAGCGATCGACGAAGGAGAGCCAGGTCCTCGTCGAGGTCGACCTCGACGGCTCCGGTACCAGCGAGATCGCGACCGGAGTGCCGTTCTTCGACCACATGCTCGCCCAGCTCGCGAAGCACGGCGGTCTTGACCTCGTCGTCCGCACGACCGGTGATCTCGAGGTCGATGCGCACCACACGGTCGAGGACACCTCGCTCGCGCTCGGCCAGGCGATCAACGATGCCCTCGGCGACCGCTCGGGCTTGCGCCGGTTCGGCGATGCCCTCGTGCCCCTCGACGAGTGCCTTGTGCAGTCGGCGGTCGACCTCTCGGGACGGCCGTACCTCGTCCACGAGGAGCCTGCTCTCGTCGAGCTCATCGGCTCCTACGACACCACGCTCACCCGTCACATCTGGGAGTCGATCGTCGCGACGGCCCAGATCACCCTGCACGTGCGCGTCATCTCTGGCCGTAATGCGCACCATGTCGTCGAGGCGCAGTTCAAATCGGTTGCGCGATCGCTCCGCGATGCCGTGACCCGCGATCCCCGCGTCGTCGGCGTGCCGTCGACGAAGGGGACCCTCACCGGGTCGTGAGCCCACGCGACGTCCTGATCCTCGACTACGGATCAGGCAACCTGCGGTCGGCCCAGCGTGCGCTCGAGCACGTGGGCGCGACGGTGAACGTGTCGAGCGATTTTGGCGAGGCGATGCGCGCGGAGGCACTCGTCCTTCCCGGGGTGGGTGCCTTCGAAGCCTGCATGGCCGGCATCAGGGGGGTACGGGGCGACGTCATCATCGATCGCCGGCTGGCCGGAGGCCTTCCGGTGCTCGGCATCTGCGTCGGGATGCAGGTGCTGTTCGAGCGCGGGGTGGAGCACGGGGTCTCGTGCGAGGGCCTCGGCGAGTGGCCGGGGGTCGTCGAGCCGCTCGATGCGCCGATCCTGCCGCACATGGGCTGGAACATGATCACGGTGCCGAGCGGGTCACGAATCCTCGCCGGGCTCGAGGGGGAGCGCTTCTACTTCGTCCACTCCTATGGGGTGACGCGGTGGGAGCTGACCGACAACGATCCCAGCCGCCGGGCACCCCTCGTCTCATGGGCCAACCACGGGGTCGACTTCGTTGCGGCGGTCGAGAACGGGCCGCTCGTGGCCACCCAGTTCCATCCGGAGAAGTCCGGCGATGCCGGGCTGTCGCTCCTCGAGGCCTGGCTCGGCACCCTCGGGTAGACGCTGCGCACTGACTCGTGATCTCGGGCGTGAAATAGGGTTTCGGCTGTGCCCACCTCCGACAGACTCGTTCTCCTTCCCGCCGTCGACGTCGCTGCCGGCCAGGCAGTCCGCCTCGTGCAGGGCAAGGCAGGCAGCGAGACCGAGTACGGGTCGCCGATTGACGCCGCACGGGCGTGGGTCGATCAGGGTGCCGAATGGATTCACCTTGTCGACCTCGATGCGGCGTTCGGGCGCGGGAGCAATGCCGCGCTCCTAGCCCGCGTGGTGGCAGAGATCAGCCGGCACGTGTTGGTCGAGCTCTCCGGTGGTATCCGCGATGACGTTTCGCTCGCAGCAGCGCTCGCGACCGGTTGCACCCGCGTCAACCTCGGCACGGCTGCCCTCGAGAACCCGGACTGGACCGAGCAGGTCATCCGAGCTCACGGGGAGCAGATCGCCGTCGGTCTCGATGTCCGCGGCCACACCCTGGCAGCCCGCGGCTGGACCGAGGAGGGCGGCGACCTGTGGGAGACCCTTGCGCGGCTCGATGCTGCCGGGTGCGCCCGATACGTCGTCACCGATGTTGCGAAGGACGGGACGATGCGCGGGCCGAACTTCGAGCTGCTCAAGGAGGTCTGCGCGGCCACGAGCAGGCCGGTCATCGCCTCCGGCGGGATCGCTCGACTCGAGGACCTCCACAAGCTCGCCGAAATGGTCCCCCTCGGCGTCGAGGGCGCGATCGTCGGCAGGGCGCTCTATGACGGGGCGTTCACCCTGACGGAGGCTATTGCAGCGGTCGAGCCACGGCTCGACCCGTACGAGTGGGGTCCGCCCCGACCGTGACCGTCGCCATCCGTGTCATCCCATGCCTTGACGTCGATGCCGGCCGAGTCGTCAAGGGAGTGAACTTCACCGACCTCCGCGACGCGGGCGACCCGGTCGAGCTCGCCGCCCGCTACGACCGCGAGGGAGCGGACGAGCTGGTCTTTCTCGACATCACCGCGTCGAGCTCAGATCGCTCGACGATGCTCGACGTGGTGCGGCGGACTGCGGAGTCGGTTTTCATTCCTCTCACCGTCGGCGGGGGAGTGCGCGCGGTCGAGGACTTCGACCGGCTGCTGCGTGCCGGGGCTGACAAGGTGAGCCTCAACACGGCCGCGCTGGCTGAGCCGGACCTGCTCAATGCTGCGGCGAAGCGCTTCGGGTCGCAGTGCGTCGTGCTGTCGATCGACGCCCGCCGGTGCCCAGACGGCGTCCGGACTGCGAGCGGGTTCGAGGTGACGACCCATGGCGGACGCAAGGGCACGGGCATCGACGCGGTCGAGTGGGCGACCGAGGGCACCAGCCGAGGGGCGGGGGAGATCCTGCTCAACTCAATGGACGCCGATGGTACGAAGGCCGGCTACGACCTGCCGCTCATCGAGATGGTCAGGGAGCGGGTGAGCGTGCCGCTCATCGCGAGCGGGGGTGCCGGCAGCATCGCGGACTTCGTGCCCGCCGTCCTCGCCGGAGCCGACGCCGTGCTGGCGGCGAGTGTCTTCCACTTCGGGCAGCTGTCCATCGATGAGGTGAAAGCCTCGCTCGGGGCCGCTGGTCTGCCCGTCCGAACCCTCATGGCGGGTCGGACGCCATCAGGTTCGAGCGCCCAGCGGCGCACGGCACAATGACCGCATGGCCTCTCAAGCGGCGCTTCTCGAGCGTGTCCGGTTCAATGCCGACGGGCTCGTCCCGGTCATCGCCCAGCAGTGGGACTCCCGCGAGGTGCTCATGATGGCCTGGATGGACCTCCCGGCCCTCGAACGCACTCTCGCGACAGGCGAGGCCACCTACTTCTCGCGCAGTCGCGGCGAGCAGTGGGTGAAGGGGGCGACCTCGGGGCACCGGCAGATGGTGCGGTCCGTCATGGCCGACTGCGACGGTGACACGCTGCTGATCCTCGTCGACCAGCTCGGGTCGGCCTGCCATACGGGTGACCGCACGTGCTTCGACCAGGTCAGCGTCGATCTCGAAGGTGAGCCGTGAGCCAGATCCCCGTGGGGGCGGTCACCCCCACCCTGCCGGAGTTCCGGGCTCTCGCGCGAGGCCGCAGGGTCATCCCCGTGGTGCGCCGGCTTCTCGTCGATGGCGATACCGCCGTCGGCCTCTTTCGCGCGCTGTGCGGCGACCGGGCCGGGACCTTCCTCCTCGAATCGGCCGAGCAGGGCCGCACCTGGTCGCGGTACTCCTTCGTCGGGGTGCGCTGCGCGGCGATGATCACTGATCGCGACGGCGTCGCCGCCTGGCTGGGCCGTGCGCCCCGAAACCTTCCGATGGCCGGCTCGGTGCTCGACGTCGTGCGCGACACCGTGGCCGCCCTCCATACCGATCCGATACCCGGGCTGCCGCCGCTCACCGGGGGCATGGTCGGGTACGTGTCCTACGACGCGGTTCGCCACTGGGAGCGCGTCCCGGACGCGAACCCCGACATCACGAACGTGCCGGAGACCGCATTCCTCCTCGCGACCGACCTCGCGGTGCTCGATCACGCTGACGGGTCCGTGCTCCTCATCGCGAACGCCATCAACTACGACGACACCGATGCCAAAGTCGACGAGGCCTGGCGCGATGCCGTCGGCCGCCTCGACGCCATGCAGGCCGACCTCGCCGCCGGGTACGCGCAGCCGGTGAGCTCCTATGACCTCAGCGCCGTGCCCGACATCACCGCATGGACAGCGGAGGCCGACTACCTGTCGGCCGTCGCGGATGCCCAGGAGTACATCCGGAGCGGCGATGCGTTCCAGGTCGTCCTGTCCCAGCGCTTCACCACCCCGTGCGCGGCATCAGGCCTCGACGTCTACCGCATCTTGCGCACGACGAACCCGAGCCCCTACATGTACCTGCTCCGCGTGCCCGTCGACGACGGCCGCGAGCCCAATGATGCGCACGGCACGCTGTCGGACGTCACGTCCTTCGAGATCGTCGGGTCCTCGCCCGAGGCCCTCGTCACCGTGACGAATGGGCGCTGCGTCGTCCACCCGATCGCCGGGACCAGGCCGCGCGGGGCGACCCCCTTGATCGACGGCGCGCTTGCGGACGAGTTGCTCGCCGACGAGAAGGAACGGGCCGAGCACCTCATGCTCGTCGACCTTGCGCGCAATGACCTCGGCCGGGTGTGCGTGCCGGGCTCGGTCAACGTCGTGGAGTTCATGCAGGTCGAGCGCTACTCCCATGTCATGCACCTGGTGTCGACGGTGACCGGCGACCTCGCCGGCGGGGCAGCAGCATTCGATGCGCTGGCCGCGACCTTCCCTGCCGGCACCCTGAGCGGTGCGCCGAAGCCGAGCGCCATGGCGATCATCGACGAGCTCGAGGGCTCGAGGAGGGGCCTGTACGGGGGGTGCGTCGGGTACCTGGACTTCGCGGGGAACATCGACACCGCCATCGCGATCCGTACCGCGGTAATCAAAGATGGGGTCGCCCATGTGCAGGCGGGTGCGGGCATCGTCGCCGATTCCGTGCCGATGAGCGAGGCCGCTGAATGCCGCAGCAAGGCGGCCGCGGTCCTGCGTGCCGTTGCCGTTGCCGACACGCTGGTTGAGGTGGAGGGGAGGTGAAGGGCAGCCTCCTGGCACTCACGGCGGGGGCGCTTGCCGTACTTCTCGCGTGCTCAATGACCTGGTCGGTGGTGACGGTTCCGATGCTCGACGATGCAGCCGGCCCGGTTCGCAGCGAGTCTCTTTCGGGGTCGAGCATCGTGCCCCTCGCCACTGCGGCGGCATGGGTGGCGCTCGCCGGCGTCCTCGCGGTCATCGCGACGAGATCCTGGGGCCGAGTCGCCGTTGGCGTGGTGGTGCTCGGTGCTGGCGTTCTCATCGTGTCGGCGAGCGCCTCGGGCGGTGCGGGCTCAGCATCGAACGGTTGGTGGCTGCTCGCGGTGGCAGGTGGAATTGCCGTCGGACTCGCCGGTGGCACGATCCTCTTGCGGGGCCGCCGGTGGCCCGGCCTTGGCCGCAGGTACGAGGCCCCCGAGGGCTCGCGACCGACCCCCTCGCGGCAGTTGGCTCCATGGGATGCCATTGACCACGGTCAGGACCCGACTTCGGACGACCCACCTGCTTAGATGGGCACATGAACGAAGCCAACGCCAGTGCCCAGGCCAAGCAGGTCCACCACGGCAACACGCCGGCAGCATGGACCACCGTCGTGCTCGTCACGCTTGCCTTCACGATCGGCACCCTAGCCATCATGTTCGGCAACTGGCCGGTGTTCTACGGCGCGGTCGGCCTGCTCGTGGTGGCGGGCATCGTGGGCAAGGTCATGCAGATGCTGGGCCTCGGAACGATCGCACGTCGCTAGTCCGTCGCGCCGGGTCGCCGCGTCCGTCCCTTACCGCGAATTGACACAATCCTCACGCCACCTTGCCCCAGGAGCGCGAGTCCATGACACGCTGTGCACGTGATGAATTCGACGCCCGCTACTGACCAGTCCAGAGCCGATCACGTCAAGGGCCTCGTCCTCGTCGTCGAGGATGAGCGAGCCATCTCAGACCTGCTACGAATGTACCTGTCACGCGAGGGCTTCGGGGTCCACGTCGCGTCCGACGGACCCAGCGGCCTTTCGTTCGCCCGCACCCTCCACCCGGTCGCGATCATCCTCGACGTTGGTCTTCCCGGGATCGACGGCACCGAGGTATGCCGCCAGTTGCGGGCCGACGGAGACTGGACCCCCATCCTGTTCTGCACCGCCCGCGACGACGAAGTCGACCGAGTGCTCGGCCTCGAACTCGGCGCTGACGACTACATCACCAAGCCCTTCAGTCCCCGCGAGGTCGTTGCGAGGGTGAAGTCGGTCGTCCGGCGGGCATCGCGGGCGAATGCGAGCGAGGGGCCGCTGGCCATGGGCGCGATTCGGCTCGATCCAGTCACCCGCCGGGTCACGGCGAATGAGGTCGCCATCGCGCTCACCGCAACGGAGTTCGACCTGCTCGCGCATCTCATGGCACACCCGGGCCGAGTGTTTAGCCGCGAGCAGTTGCTGTCCGAGGTCTGGGGCTATGCGGCCGTGGTCGGAACCCGGACGGTCGATGTTCATGTCGCCCAGGTGAGGTCCAAGCTCGCGGAGTCCGACGTCATCCGCACAGTCCGTGGCGTCGGCTACGCCGCTGAGACCCCAAGGTGACGAGCACGCCACTGGCCCCCCTAGAGTCGATTGACGAGGCGTCTCGCCCACGGGCCCGCGTGAGCATCGTGACCCGCACGGTCCTCATGACGAGCATCGTGGCTGCCATCGTGGTTGTCGTAGCAGGGCTCGTCTCCTACCCGATGGTCTCGTCATCGGCCCGTCAGCAGGCGCAGGGCACGCTGGGCCGGCTCGCCGATCTCACTGCTGCGGCATTGGATCGCGGCCCCCAGGACAGGCGGCGCGACGAGCTGCTGCCGAGGGACCTCACCGCGGCCCTGCTCGCCGAGCAGGTGCGCGGCTACTACGTCATTCCAGGCGGGCCGCCGGCGCCCGGCATGACCGTGGCCGAAACCGAGGCGCTGATGAAAGGAGTCTCGATCTCCTCGAGCGGCGACACCCCGGAGGGTGCCGTCCTCATCGAGGGCCGGCCACTCAAGGGCGGCTCGTCGGTAGTCCTCGAGCAGCCGGTGTCGGTCGTCGGCGGGTCCGCGATGGCGGTGCTTATGCGATTCGCGGCGGCACTCGTCATCGGCCTGCTCATTGCCATGCCCATCGGCTACTTCGTGGCGCGACGCATGACCCGTCCGCTTCGTGCTGCGCGTGACGCCGCTAATGAGATGGCCCAAGGATCCCGCGACGTAAGGCTCGCGCCCGAGGGCCCGAGCGAGATCGCTGACATCGCCGTGTCCCTCAACCACCTCAGCGCCGCGCTCGCGATCTCAGAGGGCCGTCAGCGGGAGTTCCTGTTGTCCGTCTCCCACGAGCTGCGCACCCCGCTGACCGCCGTGAAGGGCTATGCCGAGGCCCTTGCCGACGGCGTTGTCGCGCCCGGCGACGTAGCCCGCACGGGCGCCACGATGGGCGCCGAGGCCGAGCGGCTCGACCGGCTCGTCAAGGACCTGCTCGATCTGGCCCGACTGGGCGCCGTGACCTTCCGCATGAACCCGATCCCGACGGACCTCGTCGAGATCGGCTCCGAAGCGGCCGCCGTGTGGTCTGACCGCTGCGGCCGCGAGAACGTCAGCTTCGTCCCAGAGCTTCAAGCCTCGCCCCTGCCGCTCACGACAGACTCGATGAGGGTTCGTCAGATCATCGACAACCTCGTCGAGAATGCGCTTCGGGTCTCGCCTGCGGGATCAGTGATCGTGCTCGCAGTGCGGCGCGAGCCCGGCTGGGCCATCGTGGAGGTCCGAGACTCGGGCCCGGGCCTCACCGCCGACGACCTCAGCGTCGCATTCGAGCCGGGAGTGCTGCACGAGCGGTACCGAGGGGTGCGCCCGGTCGGCACGGGTCTTGGGCTGGCGATGGTCGGCCGGCTCGCAACGGGCCTCGGGGGGTTCGCCGAGGTCGGCACCGCACCCGAGGGCGGTGCCTGCTTCACGGTGCGACTTCCGCCGGATGCCGCCTTCGCGACGTAGGCTGGTGGCGTGCAGCCAACATCGGCCCGGGGGTTTCGGGGCGACGACGTCGTCGAAGCGATGGTCACCGACCCACGATCGGTGCGGCGCCGACTCCTAGCCCCGATAGCCGCGGGCCTCGCGGTGCTCGCAGGATGCGGGCTCGTCTTCGTCGTCGACCCCAATGAGCCCGGCCATTACCCGCTCTGCCCGACGCGCGCACTGCTTGGGATCGACTGCCCCGGGTGCGGGCTCATGCGGGGCACTCACGACCTGCTTCATGGGAATCTCGCGGGTGCCGTCGACCACAACCTGCTCATCCCGGTGCTGGTGCCGCTCGTGCTCCTTCTGTGGCTGGGGTGGCTCAAGCGCGCGCGCACCGGCATCCGGCCCGCCGTGACTCGCAGCCAGTTCCGCAGGCGCAACCGACTCCTGATCATCGGTCTCGTGCTCATGCTCGCCTTCGGTGTCGTCCGGAACTTCGTTCCCTACCTCGATTCCGGATCCGCTCTCGGGTGAGGGCCAGTGCACCGCCAGTGATGGGATCCGGCTACCGGGCCACCGCGCGCACCAACCTTTCGACGTGGCTAATGTTGGCGTCGTGACGGTTCTGGACGACATCCTCGCTGGAGTTCGCGAAGATCTTGAAGTGCGCATGGCCGCCGTGCCAATTGACCAACTCAAGGAGCGTGCCCGACACGCCAAGCCGACCCTCGACCCGTTTCCGATACTCAAGGGCGACGGCGTCTCGGTCATCGCAGAGGTCAAGCGTTCGAGCCCGAGCCGCGGGGTCATCGCCGAGATCGGCAGCCCCGCCTCGCTGGCGATGGACTACGAGGCCGGCGGCGCCGCCTGCATCAGCGTCCTCACGGAGCAGCGCAGGTTCGGCGGCAGCCTCGCCGATCTCGAGGCGGTGCGGGCCGCGGTCGATATCCCGGTGCTGCGCAAGGACTTCATCGTCACGAGCTACCAGCTGTGGGAGGCCAAGGTGGCCGGCGCCGACTTGGCGCTCCTCATCGTCGCGGCACTGGACCAGCAGGCCCTCGTGAGCCTCGTCGAACGCGCCCGCAGCCTCGGGCTGACCCCGCTCGTCGAGGTGCACGACGCGGAGGAGGTCGTCCGCGCCGTTGATGCGGGCGCGACCATCATCGGCGTCAATGCCCGCGACCTTCGCACCCTCGAGGTCGACCGGACCCAGTTCAACCGGGTCGCGCCGCTCATCCCCGATGCCTGCGTGAGGATCGCAGAGTCCGGGGTGCGTGACGCCCGCGATCTCATCGCATATGCCGAGCACGGCGCTGATGCCGTGCTCGTAGGCGAGAGCCTCGTCACAACCAAGGACCCGCGGACCGCAGTTCACGACCTCGTGACCGCCGGAGCACATCCAGCCCTTCGACACGGACGGAGTTGACCAATGGCGGTCATGCTCGAGACAACGAGTGCACCAGGTCACTACGGTCCCTACGGTGGTCGATTCGTACCCGAGGCGCTCACGGCAGCGCTGGACCAACTCGATCGTGAGTTCCGGGCGGCGATTGCCGACGAGGCCTTCACCCATCGGCTTCGCGAGCTCGAGCGTACCTACACCGGGCGACCCAACCCGCTCACCCTCGCTCGCAGGTTCGGCGAGCACTGCGGCGGTGCGACCGTCTACCTCAAGCGCGAGGACCTCAACCACACGGGCTCCCACAAGATCAACAACGTGCTCGGCCAGGCGCTGCTCGCCGAGCGCATGGGCAAGAGCCGTCTCATTGCCGAGACCGGCGCCGGACAGCACGGCGTCGCGACGGCGACCGCCGCGGCGCTGCTGGGCCTCGAGTGCGTCGTCTACATGGGCGAGGAGGACACCAGGCGCCAGGCGCTCAATGTCGCGCGCATGAAGCTGCTGGGCGCTGAGGTCATCCCCGTCACCACGGGCAGTAGGACCCTCAAGGACGCCATCAACGAGGCCATGCGCGACTGGGTCACGACCGTCGACCAGACCCATTACGTGCTCGGGACCGTCACCGGGCCGGCACCCTTCCCAGAGGTGGTGCGGACCTTCCATCAGGTGATCGGCCGCGAGGCGCGAGCTCAGATCCTTGAGGCCGAGGGCAGGCTGCCTGATGCAGTCGTGGCCTGCGTCGGCGGGGGATCGAATGCCATGGGCCTGTTCAGCGGGTTCATCGACGATCCCGAGGTGCAGTTGCGCGGGTATGAGGCCGGCGGATCCGGGGTCGAGACCGGCAGGCATGCTGCGCGGTTCGCCGCTGGCACGCCGGGCGTGCTGCACGGCGCCCGCACGTATGTGATGCAGGACGAGTGGGGCCAGACTGTCCCGTCGCACTCCATCAGCGCCGGGCTCGACTACCCGGGGGTCGGCCCCGAGCACGCCTGGCTCCACGACACCGGCCGGGCGACCTACGTGCCGATCAACGACGACGAGGCAATGGAGGCCTTCCGGGTGCTCTGCCGGACAGAGGGCATCATCCCCGCGATCGAGACCGCGCACGCGCTGGCCGGTGCCATGCGCCTAGGCCGCGAGCTCGGGCCGGATTCGATCATCATCATCAACCTCTCGGGGCGGGGCGACAAGGACGTCGCGACCGCTGCTCGCTGGTTCGGCATCGACCTTGGCGGTGCCGCATCCGATGCGCTGTCGGTCGAGATGGCGGAAGGACGTTGAGCCGTCGACTCGCCGACGTCTTCGCCGAGGCCAGGTCCGAGAACCGGGCTGCGCTCATCGGCTACCTACCGGCCGGTTTCCCTGATCGCGATGCCTGCGTGGACCTCATATCGACGATGGTGGAGAGCGGGGTCGATGCCATCGAGGTGGGTCTCCCCTACTCCGATCCGCTCATGGACGGTGCCGTCATTCAGGAGGCGGTCGAGCGGGCACTGATCGGCGGCACAACGACGGATGTCGTGCTCGATACGGTGCGCCGCGTGGTGGAGGCCGGCGCCGTGGCCGTTGTCATGTCCTACTGGAACCCGATCGAGCGCTACGGCGTCCAACGGTTCGCAGCCAATCTGGCGACGGCGGGAGGAGTCGGCGTGATCACCCCGGACCTGACCCCCGAGGAAGCCGGCCCCTGGATCGAGGCGACCGACGCGCACGGCATCGACCGGATCTTCCTCGTCGCCCCATCGTCGTCCGATGCCCGTATCTCCACCGTCGTCTCGTCGACCTCGGGTTTCGTCTATGCCGCGTCCACCATGGGAGTGACGGGGGCCCGGACCTCGGTGAGCACGGGCGCAGGCGACCTCGTGGCCCGCACGCGCGCGCGCACGGACCTGCCGATTGCCGTCGGCCTTGGGGTCTCCACGGGTGAGCAGGCTGCAGAGGTCGCCAAGTACGCTGATGGCGTCATCGTCGGCTCCGCGTTCATCAGGCGGGTCCTCGAGGCGTCAGGTCCGGATGAGGCGCGTGCGTCAGTCGCCGCGCTGGCTCGAGAGATGGCGGATGGGGTGCGCGCATGAACGGCGTGAGATCCCTCACGGGGAATGCGTGGATCGGCCTGGCATTTCGCCTGATCCTCGCCGCAGTCCTCATATACGCGGGCGTGATTAAGGCGTTCGAACCGGATGGCGCGCGAAACGCGATCCTGGCCTACCGACTCTTCGACGCCGACATTGCCTCAGTTCTCGGCTGGGCGCTGCCGATCGGCGAGATCATCGTCGGTCTCCTGCTCCTCGTCGGACTCTTCGTGCGGTGGGCTGGCCTTGCCGCTGCCCTCCTCATGGCCGGCTTCATCATCGGGATTGCCAGCGTCTGGATGCGCGGCTACAACATCGACTGCGGCTGCTTCGGCGGTGGCGGCGACATCACCGGCGAGGGCAAGAACTGGCGATACACGAGCGAGATCCTGCGCGATCTCCTCTTCACCGGCATGGGCGTCTGGCTCGTGGCATGGCCGGTGACCGCGCTCGGTCTTGAGCGTGCATCAGTCGAGGCAAATCTCCAAGGGGCCCTCGCGGATGGCGAGGCAACTGACAAGGCTTCAGACGTGAACGAAACCAACACGAATCAAGGGGAGCGGCAGCATGGCTGACAACGGCACCAATCGCAGGCAGAGGGCAGCGGCGGCCCGGGAGGCGTCGAACGCAGGGGAGAAGCGGCGCGAGCGGACGGTGCGCATAGTCGGCGGCGCGACGGTCCTCGTCGTCGTCGTCGGAATCATCGGCCTCGCGGTATTCGCGCGATCGACCGATACCGGGCCGGAGGTCGTGACAGCGAGCGCCGATCCCGCGGCGCCGCTGCCCAAGGGAGCCCGGCCGGCAGGGGACCCGTATGAGTTCGGCATCGCCTACGGCACCGCGCCGGCAGGCGCGCCCGTTCTCGAGGTGTGGGAGGACTTCCAGTGCCCGTCGTGCGGCGCGGTCGAGGCGGCCAATGGCGACGGCATCGCGCAGTTGGCGGAGGACGGCAAGGTCACCCTCGTCTGGCGGCCGACGACCTTCCTCGACAAGAATCTCGGAAACGACTCCTCGCTTCGCGCGGTGGCAGCGTGGGGCTGCGCCGCGGATGCGGGGAAGGCGCGCGAGTACCACGACATCGTCTACGCCAACCAGCCCCTCACGGAGGGTGATGGATACCCGGAGGACCGGCTCATCGCGTTCGGTACCGAGGCCGGCATCACGGGCGCCGATACCGAGGCATTTACCAAGTGCATCCAGGACGGCACCTACCTGCCATGGGCCGCGAACAGCACGCAGGTCTTCTACGACGCCGGAATCCCCGGAACCCCGCTCGCCAAGCTCGACGGCACGGAGGTCCCGACCGAGAAGCTGGCCGACAAGGCTGCGCTCGATCAGGTAATCGCCGACGCGCTTGCCGCTAAGTAGCAGTGCCATGATCCCGGCGTCCCTGCCAAGCCCGTCGCAGGGGGTATGGCTCCTTGGACCGCTACCGCTGCGGGCCTATGCCCTCATCATCATCGCCGGGATCATCGTTGCCGTCTGGCTCGGCAATCGCAGGTACGTCGCCCGTGGGGGTGCTCCCGGAACGATCACCGACATCGCGATCTGGGCGGTGCCCTTCGGAATAGTCGGGGGCCGTCTTTACCACGTGCTCAGCGATTCGCAGCTGTACTTCGGCGAGAACGGCGCCGGCCTCGTGGCGGCCTTGCGCATCTGGGACGGCGGCCTTGGGATCTGGGGGGCGGTGACGGTCGGCGCGCTCGGCGCGTGGATCGGCGCGCGACGGGCCCACGTGGCACTGCCGCCCGTCGGCGACGCCATCGCGCCGGGCATTGCGCTGGCCCAGGCGATCGGCAGGTGGGGCAACTGGTTCAACCAGGAGTTGTTCGGGGCACCCACCACCCTGCCCTGGGGCCTGGAGATCGATCTTGCCAACCGGCCGGGCGGCTACGAGGCATATGAGACCTTCCACCCGACCTTCCTGTACGAATCCCTGTGGATGGTGGCCGTCGCCGGCATCCTCATCTGGGCGGATCGTCGGTTCACGATGGGCCACGGTCGAGTCTTCGCGCTGTACGTGCTGCTCTACTGCGTCGGACGGCTGTGGATCGAGTCGCTCCGCATTGACTCCGCGAACACCGTCCTCGGTCTCAGGCTGAACATCTGGACCTCGATTGCCGTCGGTCTCGGTGCGCTCGCGTACCTGGTGATCTCGTCGCGAATGCGCCCGGGCCGGGAGGAGATCACGTCGTCGGTTCCAGAACCGGAACCAGAACCAGAACCAGAACCAGAACCTGACGCCGCAACGCAACCGGGCGACCAGGATCCGAGGGAAACGGGTCCGGACGTCGCCGATGCGGGCACAGTCGATCCGGATGAAACGGCCAAGAACACCGTCACCTGACCACTTTTCCCGTCGTTTGAGCCGGATTCCGGATGAAATGACGGGAGGGGTGGTCAGTTGGGGTGATTTCTCGTCATTTCGTCCGGCTTGCTAGAGTCTGCCTTCGATAGGCCAACGTCGTCCTGTCAGTTCACCGCGGCACCTGCTCCTAGGAGCGCGCCTCGGCATGTGCTGCGACGACGATTGGACGAACGATGGAACTCCACAACCGCGACCTCCCGGTGGCCCAGGGCCTGTATGACCCGGCCCGCGAGCATGATGCCTGCGGCGTCGCCTTCCTCGCGACCCTCAGCGGGGTTCCGTCCCACCGCATCGTCGCCGATGCCCTGACCGCGCTGCGCAACCTCGAGCACCGCGGCGCATCGGGCAGCGAGCCGGACAGCGGCGATGGAGCGGGCATCCTCCTCCAGGTTCCCGATGCATTCCTTCGGGCGGTTGCCGGGTTCGCCCTCCCCGACCCCGGAAGGTACGCGGTCGGCACCGGATTCCTCCCGGCTGACGCTGATGCGCGCGCGGCTGTGAAGCGCGCGATCGAGGCGATCGCCGTCGATGAGGGACTCGCGGTGCTCGGATGGCGGGTCGTCCCGACCGATCCGACCCTGGTGGGTGCCACGGCCCGCAGCGTCATGCCCTGGTTCGAGCAGCTGTTCATCTCGGCCGGGAGCCTCGCGGGGCTGGAACTCGACCGGGTGGCGTTCGCGCTCCGCAAGCGGGCCGAGCACGAGACCGGCGTCTACTTTCCGTCCCTCTCAGCACGCACCATCGTCTACAAGGGGATGCTCACGACCGGCCAGCTCGAGCCGTTCTATCCGGACCTATCGGACGGGCGAGTCGAGTCCACGCTCGCCCTCGTCCACTCCCGATTCTCGACGAACACCTTCCCCTCATGGCCGCTCGCCCACCCCTATCGCTTCATCTCTCACAACGGCGAGATCAACACCGTGCAGGGCAACCGCAACTGGATGCAGGCACGCGAGTCGATGCTCACGTCCGACATCCTCCCCGGCGACCTCACCCGGGTGTTCCCCGTCTGCTCCCCGGGCAGCAGCGACTCGGGCTCCTTCGATGAGGTCCTCGAGCTCATTCACCTCGGCGGACGCTCGCTTCCGCACGCCGTGCTCATGATGATCCCGGAGGCGTGGGAGAACAACCCGACGATGGACCCGGCACGTCGGGCGTTCTACGAGTTCCACTCGACCCTCATGGAGCCGTGGGACGGCCCGGCGAACGTCTGCTTCAGCGACGGGAGCATCATCGGGGCCGTCCTGGACCGCAATGGCCTTCGGCCGGGGAGATTCTGGGTGACCGACGACGGCCTGGTCGTGCTCGCGTCGGAGACCGGGGTCCTGGACCTCGACCCCGCGACGATCGTGCGCAAGGGCCGGCTCCAGCCGGGCCGGATGTTCCTCGTCGACACCGTCGCGGGACGGATCATCGAGGACGACGAGGTGAAGGCGGAACTCGCGGCTGCCGCGCCCTATGGCAGCTGGTTGGACTCCGGGCTCGTTCACCTCGAGGAGCTCCCGGAGCGCGAGCACATCGTGCACACCCCTGAGTCGGTGGCGCGGCGGCAGCAGACCTTCGGCTACACCGAGGAGGACCTGAGGATCATCCTCGAGCCGATGGCCCGCACGGCGGCCGAGCCGATCGGCTCGATGGGAACCGACACCCCTGTTGCCGTCCTATCCGCGCGGCCCCGGCTGGTCTTCGACTACTTCCAGCAGTTGTTCGCGCAGGTGACGAATCCGCCACTCGACTCGATCCGCGAGGAGATCGTCACGTCGCTGTCGAGCCATGTCGGCCCCGAGGGCAACCTCCTCGAGGCGACGGCGGCGCACGCGGCCCAGGTCGTGCTTCCGTTCCCCGTCATCGACAACGACGAACTGTCGAAGGTCCTGCATATCAACGCCGACGGCACTCAGCCGCGGTTCGCGGGGGTTCGCATCTCGGGGCTCTACCCGGTTTCGGGCGGCGGTGAGGCCCTCGAGCGTCGGCTGGCCGAGATCTTCAACGAGGTCGACGCGGTCATCCGGCAGGGCAAGCGCTTCATCGTCCTGTCCGACCGCGACAGCAACGCAGAGAAGGCGCCGATCCCGTCGCTTCTCCTCTGCGCTGCCGTGCACCATCACCTCGTCCGGACCAAGGCGCGCACCATGGTGTCGATGCTCGTCGAGGCGGGCGATGTGCGAGAGGTGCATCACGTGGCGCTCCTCATCGG
>JBMOKH010000394.1:0-1887 GCA_049315365.1 Candidatus Nanopelagicales bacterium | reverse complement strand
CCGAGGGCGTCCTCGGCCATGTAGATGAGGGCGGGGCCGGGCTCGGCGACCTCGAGCGCGCCGAGGCACGGCGAGCCGCTCGCGACGGAGACGGCGATGTCGAGGCCGAGCCAGCTCTTGCAGCACTTGGGTGCTCCGCCGAGGATGCCGACACCGGCGCGAGCCCAGAGGCCGTCGACGAGCCATCGGCGCTCGAGATCGGGCTCGTCGAGGTCGGCGGCGCGGGTGACGGGCAGGGCGTCGGTCACGCGGGGCTTGCGGCCAGGAGGGACTCGTCGAGGGCCTGTTCCATCGTGGCCTCGTCGACGAAGCTCTGGTCCTTGTCATGGGCGCGGCGGAGGGCGGCGCGCAGCAGCTTGGAGGCGATGCGCGGCACGCCGCGGCTCGTGCGGAAGAGGAGCTCCATGGCGGGCTCGGCGAGGAGCTTCTGGGTGGAGCCGGCGGCCTTGAGGCCGTGGTCGATCATGGCCAGGAACGCTTCGCGGTCGAGCGGGTCGAGATGGACGTCGGTGGCGATGCGCGTGGCGAGGGCGGCGTGCTGGTGCATCTTGAGGTGACGCACGAGGGGGGTCAGGCCGACGAGCCAGAGGGTGAGCAGCTCGCGGCTGTCGAAGGCGAAGTTGAGGAAGCCGGAGAGGTCGATGAGGAACTTGTCCGAGAGGTGCTGGGCCTCGTCGAGGACGAGGATGGGCGCGGTGCTGCGCTCGTCGACCATGTGGACGAGGGCCTTCTTGATGTCGGCCCAGAGCTGGGCGCGTCGGTGCGACGGGGTGACGCCGAGCTCGAGGGCGAGAGTGCGATAGAGGTCGAGGGGCGAGACGGCGGTGTCGCAGAGGTAGAGGACGAGGTAGTTGGGTTTGGGCAGTTGCGCGCAGAGGTTTCGGATCGCGGCCGTCTTGCCGACGCCCGGGTCGGCGGTGAGCACGCCGAGGCCGGGGTCGTCGGTGAGCTGTGCGAAGCGCTTCTTGAGCTTCAGGTAGCCGGGGGTCTTGTCGAAGAACGTCTTGCCCTGAGCGTCCTTGGGGAGCGGGTGGCCGATGAGGCCGAAGCGATGACGGTACATGGTCAGTCCTCCGAGTCGTCGTCGATGGGTCGAGTGCGTCGGTAGTGCTCGTCCTCGATGAGGCCGAGCGGGTCGAGGCCGGTCGGCGTTGCGCCGGGCTCCGGTGCGCCGAGGTTTCTGCGGCGCGTGCGCGAGGCGTTGCGGAGCCGGTCGAGCGGGACGGTGTCGCAGACGAATCGGTCGTCCACGAAGACGCGCGGCAAGGGGTGCTCCTCGTGCGGGTCGAAGCGCAGCTCGACGCGCTGCCCGACGAGCTCGGGGATCACTTCGAGGAGATCGCCGCGGAAGCGCACGGTGCCGTCCTTCCGCACGTCGCGCCGGTCGCGGTGCAGGAACACCTCGTCGAGATTCTTGGCGCGAGGCACGGGGCGCAGGTGGGCGACTTCAGCGAGCCAGTGATCGCGCGGCGCGCGGTCCGTCGTGTCGTGGACGCGCGCGTGGTACTCGGCGCCGAGCCAGGCCCAGTGTTTGGCATTGAGGTCGGCGAGGGGGAGCGGATGGTCGGGCAGCTCGTCGCCGACCTCCTCGCGCCAGGTGCGGTGCCACCGCTCGATGACGCCCTTCGCCTCGCAGTCCTGTTTGCCGGTGTGGAGCAGGTGGATCCCGAGCTCGGCGCAGATGAGCCGGAGCGACCGGGCGATGTACGCGGGGCCCCGGTCGACGTAGTAGGTGCGCGGCAGACCGTGCTTGAGAATCGCCTGCTTCAGGCCGTGCTCCTCCTCGATGGCTCCCTCGGAGACGGCGAAGAAGCTATGCACGATGTACCGAGTGGCGCCGTCGATCTGCGACAGGAGGTAGGATTTGCGGAGCTGGCCGTCGGGGGC
>JBMOKH010000004.1:0-33129 GCA_049315365.1 Candidatus Nanopelagicales bacterium | reverse complement strand
GGCCAGCCGATCGAAATCGCGATCGGCCCACCGTTGTTCCATGCCTGGCCGAAGGTCGTGAAGCAACCCGCGAGAATCGAGATGATCGAGAACGAGATAGCGAAGTTTGAGAACCCGCTCCACGATCTGTTCAGTTCCTGCTTGTAGCCCAATTCAGCAAGACGGCGTTCATCATCGTCTTGGATCGTGGAAACGTCAGCCACCGTAAACCTCCTCATCGCCCCGATGGTGTCCGACTCCCGGACACCAAAGCACTATGTTGCGGAGACTAGCGATGCGGAACGCCCTGCGTGCGGAAATACGCAGAATTCGCGGCTTGTGTCATTGCCGCGCCACCTCGTCCAGCCACGCATCGAGATGCGAGCTATCGAACTCCGATACAGCCCGCTCGTACTTCTCCATGCCCCACGACCAGTAGTCGAAGTCGATTGGACTGACAGCCTGCTGGATCGACGCCCACAGGGTCCAGCCGTACTTCGACATGAGCGCCCAAAGCCGTGCCCTCGCGATCTTCTCCACGGAGTACTCGCCCCAGTAGCTCATCGTCAGCAGTTCGAGCAGATCATCCGAAAGCGTCGACTCGCTCCAGATGTTCCCGAGCTCAAAGCTGGCCTCGTTGCTTCCCGAGTACTCGTAGTCGATGAGCCACACGCGTGCGCCGTCGTCAATGAAGTTCGCCGCGAGCAGGTCGTTGTTGCAGGGAACGAGCGGTTCAGGCGACGCGCGCATCGCGATCCGAATCCGATCAACGATCGGTGTGAACTCCTCGTACCGCGGTGGAAGACGGTAGCCCCGCTCGCGTACGAGGCTCAGGTAGCGCGATTGGAGGTCGAACATGTCGAATCGACTCGCGAAGGCGGGGCCCCCATGGAGCGCGAGGCAGGCGGAAGCGATCCGCGGGAGGTTCTCCGGTGTCCCGACATCGTCAGTGGTGAAGGTTCGACCCTCGATCCAGCGGACGACGAGTATGCCCTCACCACGCCGGTAGTCGACAACCTCAGGTCCGGCGCCCGCCTTCGCGGCAGCCAGCGTGTTGAGGTACTCGTTCTCCCGATCGATGGCCAGGTCAGACGACCCGGCATCCGACAATCGCACGACAAGGTCCCCCGATGACCTCCGCAACCGGTAGTTTCGGTTCGTGATCCCCCCCTCGAGCTGGTCGACGCCAATTGCCTCGGCGGCGCAGGGCAGGCTCATGAGCCGCGCGGCGTCTTCCGCAGGAAGGTCGCTGAGCATGCTCGTCACGGTCACCGAGCCTAAGCGAGTCGGCCGTGGCGGCGACCGGTGAACTGGAATATTGAGTACGCCGTTTGCGGCGACCGCCTCATAGGGCAAGGTGGCACCAACGAATCGCAGACAGTGGAATGTCGAACCTAGAGCAAGAACGGACGGAGACACGATGGCTCGCAGACTGCCGCTCGATATCGAGACCCTGAAGCAGGAGGTCGAGGCAGGCCTCATCGACACGGTTGCCGTGTCGATCACCGACATGCAGGGCCGGCTCGTGGGAAAGAGGATCCACGCCCAGTACTTCGTCGACGAAGTCCTGGCCCACGGAACCGAGGGGTGCAACTATCTCCTTGCCGTCGATGTCGATATGAACACCGTCGAGGGCTACGCCATGTCATCGTGGGACACCGGCTACGGCGACCTTGTCATGCGTCCTGATTTCGCGACCCTTCACAGAATGCCGTGGGAGCCGGGAGCCGTCGGGGTCCTATGCGATGTGCTCTGGGAGGACGGCACCGACATCGTCGCGTCGCCTCGCCAAATCCTGCGCCGACAACTCGGCCGCCTGTCGGATGCCGGGATGGGCGCCTTCGTCGGCACCGAACTCGAGTTCATCCTCTTCGAGGACACCTACGAGGAGGCCTGGCACGCCGGCTACCGGGATCTCACCCCGGCCAACCTCTACAACATCGACTATTCGATGCTCGGTGGAGCGCGAGTCGAGCCACTGCTCCGCCGCATCCGCAATGAGATGTACGAGGCGGGCATGGTGGTCGAGAGCGCGAAGGGCGAATGCAACCTCGGCCAGCACGAGATCGCCTTCCGCTATACCGATGCCCTCGGGACCTGCGACAACCACGTCATCTACAAGACCGGCTCGAAGGTGATCGCCTCCCAGGAGGGGATGTCGCTGACGTTCATGGCCAAGTTCAACGAGCGCGAGGGAAACTCCTGCCATATCCACCTCTCCTTCCGGGGAGCCGACGGATCGATGGTCATGGCAGACGCCGCGGACCCCTCCGGCATGTCGGCCCTAGGCAAGGCATTCGTCGCGGGGCAGCTCGCCCACTCGAATGAGCTGACCCTCCTCTTCGCGCCCCAGATCAATTCCTACAAGCGTTATGTCCCAGGTTCGTTCGCACCGACGGCAATCCGTTGGGGCCATGACAATCGGACCTGCGCCTTCCGGCTCGTCGGACACGGTGCGGGCCTTCGGCTCGAGAACCGCGTGCCCGGCGGCGACGTCAATCCTTACCTCGCAGTCGCCGGCATGATCGCAGCGGGGCTCGACGGCATCGAGAGGTCACTGCCGCTGGAGCCGGCATTCCAGGGCAACGCCTACAGCAGCGACTCCTCCAGGGTGCCCGCCACTATGGGCGAGGCATTAGAGCTGTGGCAGTCTTCCACTTGGATCACGAGTACCTTCGGTGAGGAGGTCCAGGCGCACTACGCGAACATGGCGCGAGTGGAGCTCGCCGCCTTTGGCAGCGCCGTGACCGACTGGGAGCGATTCCGCAGTTTCGAGCGGCTGTAATCACCGGCTTTTCAATCCGACCACCACATCCAAGTTCAGGAGCGTCATGTTCTCCGTCATAAACCCGGCGACTGAAGAGGTCGTCGCCAGCATCGCCCCGACCTCCCTGGAGGAGACCGACGCGGCCATCGCTCGATCTGCGACGGCGCTGAAATCCTGGCGCGAGGTCGCGCCCGGAGACCGAGCAACGCTCCTACGTCGCTTCTCCGATGTCGTCCGAGACCACGCAGAGGAGCTTGCGCAGCTCGAGGTGCTCAATTCCGGTCACACGATCGGCAACGCGAGGTGGGAGGCCGGCAACGTCGCGAACGTGCTCGCCTACTACTCGGGGGCTCCCGAACGGCTCTTCGGCCGTCAGATCCCGGTTGCGGGGGGCATCGACATCACGTTCAAGGAACCGGTTGGCGTCGTCGGCCTCATCGTCCCCTGGAACTTCCCGATGCCGATCGCTGCATGGGGGTTCGGCCCCGCGCTTGCAGCGGGCTGCACCGTGGTGATGAAGCCCGCCGAGCTCACGCCCATGACAGCCATGAGGCTCGGCGAGCTCGCGCTAGAGGCCGGCCTCCCAGAGCACGTGCTCACCGTTCTGCCCGGCAAGGGGTCGGTCGTGGGCCAGCGCTTCGTCGATCATCCCGATGTCCGCAAGGTGGTCTTCACCGGATCCACCTCGGTCGGATCCTCCGTCATGGCTGGCTGCGCCGCCCATGTCAAGGCCGTCACCCTCGAGCTCGGCGGCAAGAGTGCGAACATCGTGTTCGCCGACTCCGATCTGGAGAAGGCGGCCGCCTCCGCCCCCTACGGCGTGTTCGACAACGCCGGCCAGGACTGCTGCGCACGCTCGCGCATCCTCGTCCAGCGAAGCGTCTACGACCGGTTCATGGAACTGCTCGAGCCGGCCGTCAAGGGGGTCGTCGTCGGCGACCCGGGCGATGAGCGGACCGAGATGGGCCCGCTCATATCGAAGGGGCAGTACGACACCGTCCGGACGTTCCTGCCGGACGGTGCACCGATCGCCTTCCAGGGCACCTGCCCGAGCGGGCCCGGCTACTGGCTGCCGCCCACCGTCCTCACCGCGACCGAGCAGGATCGCGCCTACCGCGAGGAGATTTTTGGGCCGGTCGTTGTCGTCGCTCCCTTCGAGGATGAGGCCGATGCGATTCGCATGGCGAACGACTCCGAGTACGGGCTCTCCGGTTCGATCTGGTCGCGCGACGTCGGCCGTGCGATCCGCGTGGCCCGGGGGGTCGAGAGCGGCAACCTGTCGGTGAACTCGCACTCCTCCGTCCGCTACTGGACGCCTTTCGGTGGCTTCAAGAAGTCCGGCCTTGGCCGCGAACTCGGACCCGATGCCCTCGACGCGTTCACCGAGACGAAGAACGTCTTCATCAGCACCGAGGACTGACGAGGCTTAACCTTTGGCGAGGGCCGCAACCTTGAAGCCGCCCGAACCCTTGACGAAAGAGGAAGCAATGAACGAAAGCAAGTGCCGGCGGCTTGAGGGTCGCGTTGCCGTGGTTACCGGTGGTGCGAGTGGAATCGGTCTCGCGTCTGTCCGCCGCCTCGCCGACGAGGGTGCGCGAATCGTCATCGGAGACGTGGATCCCGGCTCCGGTGAGGCAGCCGCCGCCGAGGTGGATGGCATCTTCGTCAAGACCGACGTGACGAGCGCCGAGGATGTCGCCGCCATGTTCCGCACTGCGAAGGAGGCCTTCGGCAGCATCGACATCGCGTTCAACAACGCCGGGATCTCGCCGCCGGACGACGATTCCATCCTCGAGACCGGCATCGACGCCTGGCGTCGCGTGCAGGAGGTGAACCTCACCAGCGTGTACCTGTGCTGCAAGGAGGTCATCCCGTACATGCTCGAGCAGGGCAAGGGGTCGATCATCAACACCGCCTCCTTCGTTGCCACGATGGCGGCCGCGACCTCGCAGATCTCCTACACCGCGTCCAAGGGCGGGGTGCTCGCCATGAGTCGCGAACTCGGCGTGCAGTTCGCACGTTCAGGCATCAGGGTGAACGCCCTCTCCCCCGGCCCGGTGAACACACCACTCCTCATCGAGCTGTTCGCGAAGGATCCGGAGCGCGCGGCACGCCGGCTCGTCCATATCCCGATGGGACGATTCGGCGAGCCCAGCGAATTGGCTGCGGCGGTGGCGTTCCTCGCCAGTGACGACTCCTCGTTCCTCACGGCGTCGAACTTCCTCATCGACGGCGGGATCTCCGGGGCCTACGTCACGCCGCTGTAGGCGCGGGCGGCCTACGGTCCGTAGAGGTCCGTTCGCCGGTCATCGAGAACGTCATTGCGCTCACCGAGTGCCTTGTCACGTGCGCGGTGAACGTCGATTTCGGCGAGAAGCAGTGCCGGCTCGTCGGCGCTCACCGGGCCTGCGAGCGGAAAGCCGTCCGGATCGACGATGACGCTGCCACCGGTCCACTCGACCCCTCGCTCCACCCCGCACCTGTCGGCAGCGATGACGTAGATCCGGTTCGTCGATGCGGCCGCCTGGGCGCGCACGACCTCGCCGGGGCGCTCGTCCACGGGTCGCGGGGCGAGCGGCCAGTTCGTCGGGACGCAGAGGATGTCGGCTCCGGCGATGGCCGCAATTCGAACCCATTCCGGGAATTCGAGGTCGTAGCAGACCATCACGGCGATTCGGCCGATGACGGTTTCGATGACCGGCGGACGGTCGTCACCTGCGTTGAAGATCTCCTTCTCGAGGTCCCACAGGTGGGCCTTGCGATACGTGGCGCGCAGACCGCTCGGGTCGATGACGACGGCAGTGTTGAACAGTGCTGCTGATGCGCCTCGTTCGGCCAGGCCCCCGACGATCACGAGGTCGTGCTCGGCGGCGAGACCCATCCACTCGGTCACGGTGGGGCCGTCCAGGTCCTCGCTCAGGGTCGCAGCCTCAGCCTTATCGGTGAAGACATAGCCGGACGGGGTGAGTTCCGGCAGGACGACGAGGCGAGCACCCGCCTGGGCTGCCTCCTCGATCGCCCGCCGTGCAACGGACCGGTTGCCGGTGAGGTCACCGACCCTTAGCCGTAATTGAGCCGCGGAGGCAATCACGGCTACTCACTATCGCGATGCAGTCGTGCGGCATCGAGGAACCTGGTGATCAGTCCGCGATCGGCCGTGCGGCGGTCAGGATGCTCCGGGTGCCATTGGACCCCGACGCAGAAGGACGCCGATGGGTCCTCGCACACCTCGATGGTCCCGTCGGGTGCGAGCCCGGTCACCGTGAGATCACCCGGATCCCTGACCGCCTGGTGATGGGAGGAGTTCACGACAACGCTCGTCCCGCCAAGCGAGGCCGCGATGAGCGAGCCGTCGGTGAAGGCGGCCGGGTGCTCGACGAATTCGCCGGGCCTCTCACGATGCACGAGCGACGAGACATCGGGCAGGTTCTGGTGCAGCGACCCTCCGTGCGCGACCGCCATGACCTGCAGCCCGCGGCAGATTCCGAGGACGGGCATGTCTCGCTCTCGGGCGCCTCGGTAGAGGTTTGCCTCGGATGAGTCCCGGCTCTCGCGCGGCCGATCGCTCGTCTCATGGGCCGGCTCACCGTACGTGGCCGGATTGACGTCGGCGCCCCCGACAATGACGAGGCCGTCGAGCCGATCGAGCACCCCGACGTCAGCACCGGTATCGGGCGGCAGCATCACGACCCTGGCGCCAGCCTCCTGGAAGAGATCGACGTACCAGTGCGGCAGAAGGGCAGCCTCGATGTCCCAGGCCCCCCATTTCGCCGGTTCGAGGTAGCAGGTCAGGCCGATGACGGGACGCGACATAGGTGCATCCTGCCAGTTCCCGCTTCTAGCGGGGAGCCGCCGTGGTGGAGCCGCGGACGATGAGCTCCGGCCTGAATATGAACTCGTCCCGCGGGGCCGGCGTGCCGTTGACCTCGTCGATGAGCGCCTGCACCGCCGCCGCTCCCATCGCCTCAACCGCTTGGCGAACAGTGGTTAGGGGTGGATCGGTGAAGGGGATGAGCGGCGAGTCGTCATATCCCACGATTGACACATCCTCGGGCACGCGCAGACCGCGCTGCCGAGCCGTGCGAACAGCACCGAGCGCCATGAGGTCCGAGCCGCAGACGATCGCGGTGACGCCGGCTGCGAGCAAATGATGCGCTGCGGCCTGGCCCCCTTCGACGGTGAACAGCGACTGGGCGATGAACGCCTCAGCCTCTTGGGGCGGCACTCCGAGATGACGATCCATCGCGGCGAGGAATCCGGCACGCTTGCGCACTACTGGGACGAATCGTTCCGGGCCGACGGCGAGGCCGATCCGCCGATGCCCCATCGATGCCAGATGCGACACGGCGAGGTCCATCGCGGTCACGTCATCATCGGAGATGAACGGCGCATCGACTCCAGCCGCGAATCCGTTCACGAAGACGACGGGAAGGCCTCGCTCCGTTAAGGCCTTGTAGCGCGCGTTATCGGCCGTCGCGTCAGCATGCATCCCCGACACGAAGATGATCCCCGCCACCCCGCGATCGAGGAGGAGTTCGACGTACTCATCCTCACCGACCCCGCCGGGGGTCTGGGTGCAGAGCACCGGCGTGAGGCCGTGCTGGGCCAGATGCGTCTCCATCACCTGCGCAAGGGCCGGAAAGATCGGATTGGTCAGCTCGGGGGTGATGAGGCCGACGAGTCCGGCCTTGCCCCTGAGCCGAACTGGCCGCTCGTACCCGAGTACATCGAGTGCAGTGAGCACTGCCTGCCGTGTCACGGTCGAGGCCCCTGGTCGGTCATTGAGCACCCGTGACACGGTCGCCTCGCTGACCCCCGCCATCTCGGCGATGTCGGCGAGCGTGGCTCTAGGCGGCTCGGACATGGTCCCACTGTATGGGCCGCGGCGGCACCCGTCCCATGACAGGCTTCGTGGGTGAGCAACGACATCGTCTCCCTTGTCTCCATCGCGATCATCGCCGCCGCCGTGCCGCTCATCGTGGGGATGCTTCGGCTCCGCGTCGCCGATGTGGTGCTCCTCATCGGCTTTGGAATCCTCCTTGGCCCCGAGTCGCTTCGGATCATCAGCGTCACCCCGCCGATCATGCTTCTCTCCGACCTCGGCCTCGCGATGCTCTTCTTCCTTGCCGGCCTTGAGCTCGAGCAGGCCTCAGTTCGCGGGCGAAGTGGTCGCCTAGCCGCTGCAGGGTGGGGCATTTCGCTGCTCATCGCCGGAATCGTCTCGGGCCTGCTTCAAGCGGCCGGGATCATCGACGATTTCATCGGTGTGTCCATCGCCCTCACGTCCACGGCGCTCGGAACGCTCCTGCCGGTCCTGCGCGACTCCGGCGATCTCACCGGTCCCTTCGGGCGGTTCTTCATGGGGGCTGGGGCCTGGGGCGAGTTCGGGCCAATCATCGCCATTGCCGTGCTCCTTGGTTCGCAGTCCAAGTTCCTCGCGCTCCTCACGCTCGCGGCGTTCGCCGTCATCGCGGTTGGCCTTGCGATCATTCCCCCGCGGTTGAGAAGCGTGCGCATTGCCACGCTCATCGAACAAGGTCATCACACGAGTGCTCAGACTGCAGTTCGACTGACGATGCTCATCGTCATCCTGCTCCTCGCGGTAGCCGACGGCTTCGGCCTCGACGCGGTGCTCGGTGCATTCGCCGCCGGGGTCATCGTCCGGAGATTCTCACCGCCGAGCCCAGGATCCTTGCTCTCGTCAAAGGTCGAGGCTATTGGGTTCGGATTCCTCGTCCCCGTCTTCTTCATCACCTCAGGGGCCAACCTCGACATCGACTCGATTGTCGAGAATCCGTTGCTGCTCGCCCTGTTCTTCCTGCTACTGCTCCTCGTCCGCGGAGTTCCGCAGTTGTTCCTCTACCGCAAGGTCTTACCGGATATTCGCCAGCGAGCCCGTTTCTCGCTGCTCGTAGCGACAGGCCTTCCGATCATCGTGGCGGTGACGACCCTCGAGACACAGGCAGGCATCATGAGACCCGAGAACGCCGCGGCCCTTGTCGGTGCCGGAGCCCTCTCGGTCCTCGTGTTCCCTCTCGCGGCCGCGGCCTTCGGGCGGCGCGCTCGGGATCAGGCCCGGGCCGCGAATACCGAGTGAAGCGCGATGCCCGCTGCCACTGACGCGTTGAGCGACTCCGTGTCAGAGCGCATGCCGATTTTCGCGATCCAGTCGCAGGTCTTGCCCACGAGTCGCGAGAGTCCCTCGCCCTCGGAGCCGATCACGAGCACGATCTTGTCGGTCAGCACATCGGCCGGGAGGCCGCTCACCGACTGCGGCGCATCGGCTGCGAGACCCACAACGGTGAAGCCCTGCTGCTGCAGCGCTTCGAGGGAGCGGGTCAGGTTCGTCACCTGGGCAACCCGAACCCGGGACAGCGCCCCCGCTGAGGCCTTCCATGCCCCTGCGGTGACGCCCGCGGAGCGCCTGCTCGGGATGATGACGCCGTCGGCGCCGAATGCCGCGGCGGATCGAACGATCGCCCCGAGGTTGCGGGGGTCGGTCACGCCATCAAGGGCGACCAGGAGGGTGCCGGTCGAGACATCGGTGAGGTCGGCATAGTCGTAGGCCGGGACAGCGAGGGCGAGACCCTGGTGGACGCCACCATCGGTCAGGCGATCCATGTCGGTGTGCGACACCTCGAGCACCGGGATGTTGAAGGCGACGGCTAGGCGCAAGGCCTCGCGCCAGCGATCATCGCTCTCCATCTTCACCTGGACGTAGAGCGCCTTGGCCGGCACCTTCGCGCGCAGCGCCTCGACGACGGGGTTGCGGCCGATGAGCATGCTCGCTTCCTCACGAGCAGTGCGGCGCCGCGCCGATGCTGGTGGGCGGTCCTTCGCCTCGTCCGCACGCTTTACTGCTGCGCGCTCTCGGCGAGCGGCCGGGTGGTACGTGCGCTCGGTTGCCTTGGGCGTCGGGCCTCGACCCTTCAACTGCTTGCGCCGCTGCCCGCCCGACCCGACGGTCGCGCCCTTCTTCGTGCCCTCGTTGCGCATAGCACCGCGACGCTGAGAGTTGCCAGCCATGTTCAGTCCCTACTTCTCAAGCGTCCAGCGCGCACCCTGCGCGGTGTCTTCGATCCGAATGCCGATCGCATCGAGCCCATCGCGAATGGTGTCGGCCGCGGCGAAGTCCTTGCGGGACCTTGCCTCCTGCCGCTGGGTCATGAGGACCTGAACGAGCGCATCAATGACCTCCGTGGCCGCAGTACCCGCCTTCTCGCCCGATGACCACAGCGAATCCCACGGATTCAGGCCGAATACGTCAAGCATCGCAAGGGTGGCAGCGAACGAGCCCGCCACCTCGGCTGGGTTCTGCGCCGTGAGCGCGGCGTTACCACGACGGACTTCCTCGTGGAGGACTGCAAGCGCCTGCGGCACGGCAAGGTCATTGTCCATGGCATCGTCGAACGCCTGCGGGCGCTTCGAAGGGTCTACCTCTGGCAGCGCTCGGCCGCCACCGATGATCTCCCATGCCCGCTGGAGGAACCCCTCGATCCGGCGATAGCCCTGCCCCGCCTCGGCCACCGATGTGTCGGAATACTCCAGCATCGATCGGTAGTGGGCGCTCACGAGGTAGTAGCGCAATTCGACGGGGGCGATTCGCTTCACGACCTCATCGACGAGCAGCGAGTTTCCGAGCGACTTGCTCATCTTCTCCCCCGAGGTCGTCACCCAGGCGTTGTGCATCCACAGGTTCGCGAACGCCCAGCCGGCTGCCTTTGACTGCGCGATCTCGTTCTCATGGTGGGGGAAGATGAGATCGAGGCCGCCGCCGTGGATGTCAAACTGCTCACCGAGGTACTTGCCGGCCATCGCCGAGCATTCGACATGCCATCCGGGCCGACCCGGGCCCCACGGCGTCTGCCAAGCCGGCTCACCCGGCTTCGCGGATTTCCACATGGCGAAATCCCGCGGGTCGCGCTTCTCCTGGGCAGCCGAATCGGGTGACGCGAGCATGTCGTCGATGCGCTGGCCGCTCAGCGATCCATAGCCGTCAAAGCTCCGCACATCGAAGTAGACATCGCCATTCACTGCGTAGCCGTGGTCGCGATCGATGAGCCGCTGCATCAACTCGATCATCTCCGGGATGTGACCGGTGGCGCGCGGCTCATAGGTGGGCGGAAGGCAGCCGAGCACCTCGTAGGCGCGGCTGAACGCCCGCTCATTTCGCATGGCCAGATTCCAGTAGGGAATGTCGTCGTGGCCTGCGTTGTGGATGATCTTGTCGTCGATGTCGGTGACGTTGCGGACGAACGTCACGTCATAACCGCGAGCGATAAGCCAGCGACGAAGCACGTCGAAGGAGACCCCGCTGCGGATATGCCCCACATGCGGCGGGGCCTGGACCGTGGCCCCGCAGAGGTAGATGCCGACCCTGCCGGGAACGATGGGGACGAACTCGCGGGTGGCCCGCGTTGCGGTGTCATACAGGGATAGCGGCACGGCGGAGGTTACCGATCTTCTCGTCGATGGTCGTTTTCGTGGTTCGAGTTCATTGGCGGGTGGCGGGCTTCATGAGTTCGGACGTGTCAGGGCCTACAGTGCGATGACCTTGGACGGGGTAAGCCGGATGACGACACGGACATTGTCGGAACCGTCGTCCATCGTGTAGCGGTCCCCGCCCGTGTACTCCAGGTTCAGCCGATCGATGAGCTCGCGGCCGCCCTCCTCGGTCATCGTCGCCGTGCCCCGCACCTCGACGTAGGAGTAGGGGTTCGCCTTCGGATACACGAGCACGGTCGCCCTCGGGTCACGCTCGAGGTTGCGGTGCTTTTGGCGACCCTTCACGGTGGACATGAGGAGGTCATCGCCATCGCGCGCCAGCCACACCACGGACAACTGCGGCTGGCCATCTGGCTGAAGGGTCGCCAGGGTGGCGAACTCCGGCGCATCGAGGATCAATGAAACTGCTGGGGTCAACTCGGCACTCATGCGCTCACCGTACCCCTGCTACAACAGTGGCAACCGCAATCGCAGCGACCCCTTCGCCCCGGCCGGTGAGGCCGAGGCCATCGGTAGTCGTGCCCGAGACGCGCACCGGTGCACCGATCGCGGCGCTCATGACGTCCTGCGCCTCTTGCCGCCGGCGTCCGACTCGCGGCCGGTTGCCGATGACCTGCACGGACCCGTTGCCGATGGCGAAGCCCGCATCGCGGACGAGCTGGGCGGTGTGTGCAAGGAGGGTCACCCCCGCCGCCTCCGACCATCTCGGATCATCGGTCCCGAATACCTCGCCGAGGTCGCCCAGCCCGGCGGCCGCAAGGAGTGCGTCGCACAGGGCATGGGCCGCTACGTCAGCGTCGGAGTGTCCGGCGAGTCCGGTCTCGCCCGGCCACAGGAGCCCGGCGAGCCACAGCGGACGGCCCTCCGCGAAGGCGTGGACATCCGTTCCGACCCCCACAAGGGGAATGGCGACAAGGGGCATCCCGCTCATGTGACGATGCCTGCGGCTCGGCGGCGAGCCAGGAGTGCCTCGGCGAGTACAAGGTCGATCGGGCGGGTCACCTTGAAGGCGTCCTCATGGCCGGGGATGACGAGGACTCGGTGGCCAGAGAGCTCGACAAGGCTCGCGTCATCGGTCGCCGAGCTCTCATGGGGATGGACAAGCGCGTGAGCTGATTGCAGCACTGACCTCGAGAAGCCCTGCGGTGTCTGAATTGCGCGCAGTGGGCGCCGATCGATCGTGGCCACGACGTGATCCTCGCCATCGACCTGCTTGACGGTGTCCACGACAGGAAGGCCGGGCACGACGGCAGGGTTTCCGGCGTGCACGGCCGCGGCGACCGTGGCGACGAGCTCGGCCGGCACGAGGGGCCGGGCCGCATCGTGCACCAGCACGACCTCGATATCCGGGCCGAGCGATCTGAGAGCGAGGGCGACTGATTCCTGGCGCGACTCGCCGCCGGCCACCACCTCGATCTCCGCAGACAGATCAGGCTGATCAAGGAGACCTCGCACCTCGTCGAGCTGATCAACGGGCGCCGCGACGACGATCAGGTCGATCGCATGCGATGCATTCAAGGCGCGCACTGCGTGCACCAGGAGCGGTGCACCGCCGAGTAGTCGAAGTGCCTTCGAGGCCCCCGGTCCGAGTCGCTCGCCGCGACCCGCGGCCGGCACGATGGCCGCGGTTCGCCGTTCGGCTGTCACCGCGGCCTAGGAGGCGAGGACCTCGTCGAGGATCGCCTCGGCTTTGTCCTCATTGGTCTTCTCGGCCAGGGCCAGTTCGCTCACAAGGATCTGCCGGGCCTTTGCGAGCATTCGCTTCTCGCCTGCTGACAGGCCTCGCTCGCGCTCCCGGCGCCACAGGTCGCGGACAACCTCGGCCACCTTGATGACATCGCCCGAGGCAAGCTTTTCGAGATTCGCCTTGTAACGGCGTGACCAGTTGGTCGGCTCCTCGGTGTAGGGCTGACGAAGCACGTTGAACACGCGATCGAGGCCCTCTTGGTTCACCACGTCTCGCACGCCCACGAGATCGACGTTGTCAGAGGGCACGCGCACGGTCAGATCGCCCTGCGCAACGCGCAGAACGAGGTACTCGCGCTCCTCGCCACGAACAGTGCGCATCTCCAAGGCCTCAATGAGAGCAGCCCCGTGATGCGGGTAAACAACAGTGTCGCCAACGCTAAAAGCCATGGAGTGAAGCCCCTTTCCGACTGCCTAGACTACCACGCGAAGGCATCACCGAAATCCTCCCGCTAACCTTGTCCCGTGACGACGACACGACTGAACCCGATCCCCCGCCGAACCGCACTGCTCATCGGTGCCATCGCCTTCGCGGTAAGCCCCCTGCTCTCCGGTTGCTACAACGGACCGGATGCCACGACCACCGCGCAGAGCACGATGAATTCGGGCAACGGCACCCAGGAGGTCGTCGGCGACCTGCGAATCGAGAATGCGACGCTCGTCACCGGCCCCGAGGGGTCCATGAGCGGCACGCTCATCACCACCCTCGTGAACACCGGCCGGGTGCCTGACCGGCTCATCGGGATCGCGATTAACGGCGCCTCCGCCTACGTCACCCCTGGCGCCGGCGAGCTCGCCCCCGGAAAGGCCGTGAACTTCGGCTACGACGGAGACTTTTGGGCGAACTCCTATGACCTCGACATCACATCGAGCAGTTACGTCCCGGTCGTGATGCAGTTCGAGCGAGCCGGCACCTTGGCCTTCAGCGTGCTGAGCGTGCCACCCACGGGCTACTACGAGGGAATCGCCCCCAACCCTGTCTCCGCGCCGCTGCAGTAGCACCTGAGCCGGCCGGCCGCGCCTTCAGCTGACGGGTCAGGACTCGAATCGGTAGCCGAGGCCGCGGACGGTCTGGATATTGACCGGATTCGCCGGATCGACCTCCACCTTGGCGCGCAGTCGCTTGATGTGGACATCAAGGGTCTTCGTATCTCCGACGTAGTCGGCGCCCCATACCCGGTCGATCAACTGCGATCGCGTGAGGACCCTCCCGGAGTTACGGACGAGCAGTTCGAGCAGGTCGAACTCCTTCAGCGGCAGGCTCACCGTCGATCCGCGTACTGAGACCGCGTGGCGGTCGACGTCAAGCCGAACCGGACCTGCCTCAACCACCGCGGGGAGCAACTCGTCGATCTCCCCGTGGCGGCGAAGCACCGCGCGGACCCGAGCGAGGAGTTCGCGTGAGGAAAACGGCTTCGTCACGTAGTCATCGGCGCCAAGCTCTAGGCCGACGACCTTGTCGACCTCGCCGTCCTTCGCGGTGAGCATGATGATCGGCACGGTCGACTTTCCGCGGATCAGCCGGCACACCTCGGTTCCCGAAATTCCAGGGAGCATGAGGTCGAGGAGGACGAGGTCTGCGCCATGCCGATCGAATTCGTCGATCGCCTTGAGGCCGTCGCCTGCGACGACGACCTCGTACCCCTCACGGCGCAGCATGAACGACAGCGCATCGGAGAACGATTCCTCGTCCTCGACAACCAGCAAGCGCGTCATGCGGGCACCTCCGTATTCGGGATCGATACGTTCTCGAGGGAAATGGGCTGGGCCTCGGGCCCTGAGTCCAAGTCAGCCCCGTATAGGGGCAGTCTGAGGGTAAAGGTCGATCCGACGCCCACCTCCGACCACGCCGTGCACTCACCGCCGTGGTTCTGGCACACGTGCTTCACGATCGACAGCCCAAGGCCGGTGCCACCCGTGACTCGCGACCGGGCAGGGTCAACCCGGTAGAACCGCTCGAAGATGCGGTCAAGATCATTGGACGGGATGCCGATGCCTTGATCCTTGACCATGATCTCGACCATGGATCCGGTGACTCTTGCCTCAGCGGCCACCTTGGTGCCGCCGGGAGAATATGACACTGCATTGGCAAGGAGATTGCGGATTGCCGTCTGCAACTGCCCGCGATCGCCGTAGATCGAGGCTCGTGATGGTGAGCCGACGATGAAGTCGACATTGCTCGCAGTCGCGACCGTTCGCACCTCGTCGATCGAGCGATCGACGAGATCGTCGACGTCGACGATCTCAGCATGCGTGTGCGGATCGTCGCCCTGGAGCCTTGAGAGGTCAATGACATCCTGCACGAGGTGGCTGAGCCGGGCTGCCTCGAGCTGCATGCGCTCGGCGAAGTGGCGCACCTGATCGGGATCATCGCTCGAGGCGAGCACCGCCTCTGCAAGCAGCGAGAGCGCACCGACGGGGGTCTTGAGCTCGTGGCTGACGTTCGCAACGAAGTCACGCCGGACCGCATCGACTCTGCGCTCCTCGGCAAGATCGTCGATGAGCACGAGGATGGCACCCGTTCCGAGGGGCGCGATGCGCACCCTGAGCTCGAGCAGTTCGCGTCCTAGCGGTGGCCGTCGAACGCGCATCTCCTGCTCGCGCGCCTCTCCGTCACCCGCAACCTTCTCGATGAGGCGGGAGATCTCCGGCACCGTGACGAGGCTCCGGTTGATCAGACCAAGCGCCTGGCTCCTCGCACTAGCCCGAAGCACCAGGCCATCGCCACTCACGACCAATGATGCAGAGGGCAGCACGCTGAGGACTCGAACGACCTCATCTGGAACCACCGGGAGACTGCCCGTGCGAGGCTCGGCAAGGTCCTGCCGCGGAGCATCTGCCGGGGCCAGTCGTCTTGACACACCTGAACCATATGAGCGGGACCGAGCGATCGGAAATCAGCGGACCCGTCAGCAGTAGAGGATTCATGCTCGGTTCATCCTGCGTTGATGTTGTTCATCCACGAGTCGTCACCCGTTCATGCACGCGACATGTTCGAATCGCAGGGCAGCGCCATCCGCCGACCCCGCCTACAATCGGCCCATGAGAGCCGGATACGACGACGAACTCCTGTCCGTCAACGACGATCTGGTGCAGATGACCCGCCTCGTGGGCTCGGCGATGAACCGAGCGACCCAGTCGTTGCTCGATGCCGACATCGGCATGGCGGAGGCTGTCATCGCCGGCGATGCCCAGGTCGATGCGCTGACCGGTGCCGTTGAGGAACGATGCTTTGATCTCATTGCACTTCGTCAGCCGGTGGCAGGCGACCTCCGCGTTGTCATCGGAGCCCTGCGCATCGCCGCCTCGCTCGAGAGAATGGGGGACCTCGCAGAGCACGTGGCGAAGCAGGCCCGGATGCGCTATCCGCGTCCCGCCGTTCCGCAGGAACTCCGGGGGACGTTCGCCGTCATGGGCGGCCTCGCTGAGGCGATCGTCTCCAAGACTGGGTCCGTCATCGCCACGAAGGACGTTTCACTCGCGGCCGACATCGCAGCGCACGACACCGAGATGGACCGCCTGCACCGCGAGCTCTTCACCATCGTCCTGTCCACGTCCTGGACTCACGGGGTTGAGGCCGCCATCGATGTAACCCTGCTATCCCGCTACTACGAGCGTTACGCCGACCACGCGGTTTCAGTGACCAGGCGCGTTGTCACGATCGTCACCGGTGAGCCCTACGTCGGGGTCAGCCTCGATTAGCAGTCCCCAACGGGCTCGTCGAATCCTTCGGTGGCCCCTTTCAGGGGAATGCGCGAGACTTCACACGATATTCCCCCTAGGGAGCGGGCAAAGCGCCCGATCTGAGCGCGAGAGTGAGGTGCCGTGACCGCCCAGCGCCTTGCTCGCACTCACGCCCCCTCGCGAATAGCGGTCCTCTCCATCCACACCTCACCCCTTGACCAGCCAGGCACGGGTGATGCGGGCGGGATGAATGTCTACGTCGTCGAGACTGCCAAGCGCATTGCCGCTGCCGGAACCGCGGTCGAGATCTTCACACGCGCCACGTCCTCGGATCTGCCCCCAGCTATCGAGCTCGCCCCCGGAGTGCTCGTTCGGCATGTCACCGCAGGCCCATACGAGGGCCTGCTCAAGGCCGATCTCCCCGGACAGTTGTGCGCGGTCACGTCCGGTGTCATGAGGGTCGAAGCCGCCCATCCTGAGGGCTGGTTCGACCTCATCCACTCGCACTACTGGCTCTCTGGCCAGGTCGGCTGGCTTGCCTCGGAGCGCTGGGGCGTACCCCTCGTCCACTCGATGCACACGATGGCCAAGGTCAAGAACCTCGAGCTCGCCGCGGGCGATACCCCTGAGCCAATGGTTCGGGTCATCGGCGAGGAGCAGGTCGTTGCCGCAGCCGCGCGGCTCGTGGCGAACACCGCGGACGAGGCACGGCAGTTGATCGACCTCTACGGCGCCCATCCCGACGTCGTCGATGTCGTCCATCCGGGGGTTGATCTCGAACAGTTCACTCCCGGCGATCCTTCAGCCTCCCGGCTTCGCCTCGGACTCGCGCAGGATGCGGTGGTCCTCCTGTTCGTCGGACGCATTCAGCCGCTCAAGGCCCCCGACATCCTCCTGCGGGCAGCGGCACGGATGCTCGAGACCGACCCGGGGCTTCGGTCACGGCTGATCGTCGTGGTCTGCGGCGGGCCCTCGGGGACCGGACTCGAGCGCCCCACCTCGCTCACCGACCTAGCCGCCGAACTCGGCATCGCCGACATCGTGCGATTCGAGCCGCCCGGGGATCGCGCCATGCTCGCCGAGTGGTACCGGTCCGCCGATATCACCGTCGTCCCCTCCTACTCCGAGTCCTTCGGACTCGTGGCCGTCGAGGCCCAGGCCTGCGGGACGCCCGTGGTCGCCGCTGCAGTCGGAGGCCTCCGCACCGCGGTCCTGCACGAGACGAGCGGCGTCCTCGTGGAGGGGCACGATCCACGTGACTACGCGACCGTTCTGAGCTCGCTCATCGCCCGCCCAGAACGGCTCGCCGAACTCGCCAGCGGAGCCCGAATGCACGCTGCGTCCTTCGGGTGGGCGGCCACCACCACGGGCCTGCTCGATACCTACGCCCTGGCCATGTCCGGGAATCCGGCGCAGATCTCGCTCGCTGCAGGTGGCTGATGGCGTCGAGTGCCACGCCCGATGCCCTCGCCGACTTCCTCGGGCGCGCAGGGATCGAGTTCGAACGTGCCGGCCCAGAGACCTTCGTCGTCGAGTTGCCGGGTACCCGCAAGCTCAAGACGAATGTCTCGCTCACCATCGGCCCGCACGCACTCACGATCAACGCCTTCGTCGCCCGAAAGCCTGACGAGCACGAGCCGGCCGTTCACGCCTGGCTCCTAGAGCAAAATCGCCGCATGTACGGCGTCGCCTTCGCCATCGACCACCTCGGAGACATCTACCTGACCGGCAAGGTGCCGCTCACCTCGCTCAACGATGACGAACTCGACCGGCTGCTCGGCTGCGTGCTGGAGTACTCGGACGGCTCGTTCAACACGCTGCTCGAACTCGGCTTCGCGTCTGCCATTCGGCGGGAGTGGGCGTGGCGGGTCAGCCGCGGTGAGACGACTGAGAATCTCGCGGCATTCGAGCACCTCATAGACCACTCCGCCGGCGGTGGCGCGAAAGATCCGGTCGCGGGCATCGAGGAGCAGAGCGGAGGCCGCTAGCCGGTCCGGCAGGATATGGCCATGACGTCAGCCACGAATGCCCCGTACACCCTCATCCTGCTCCGTCATGGCGAGAGCGAATGGAATGCGAAGAACCTGTTCACCGGCTGGGTTGACGTCGACCTCAATGACAAGGGCGTGGCCGAGGCCATCCGCGGTGGCGAACTCCTTGCCGCGGCCGGTCTCCTCCCGGATGTCGTCCACACGTCGCTGCTCCGGCGTGCCATCCGGACCTCCCAGCTGGCCCTCGACGCCTGCGACCGCCATTGGATCCCCGTCATCCGCAACTGGCGGCTGAACGAGCGGCACTACGGCGCCCTTCAGGGCAAGAACAAGAAGCAGACCCTGGAGGAGTACGGCGAGGAGCAGTTCATGCTGTGGCGTCGCTCCTACGACGTGCCGCCGCCGGCGATCGACCCGCAGGACCAGTGGGCGCAGACGTATGACCCCCGCTACTCCGCGCTGCCGCCCGAGACCCGCCCCGCGACCGAGTGCCTCGCCGACGTCGTCCACCGGCTCATCCCCTACTGGGAGGACGTCATCGTCGCCGAGCACCTGCGTGCCGGGCGCACCGTCCTCGTCGCCGCGCACGGCAACTCACTTCGCGCCCTCGTCAAGCACCTCGATGGCATCTCCAACGCCGATATCGCCGGCCTCAACATTCCAACGGGCATCCCGCTCGTCTACCGGCTCGGCGAGGACCTCAAACCGATCGTGCCCGGGGGCGAGTACCTCGATCCGGCCGCGGCCGCCGAGGCATCGGCTGCCGTGGCAGCTCAGGGCAAGCGGTAGGTCAGGGCTCGCCGATCGCCCGGTCAGCGACCGGTGATGTCGACGATCTTCGGACGCACGTCGAACAGGTACACAAGCGCGATGACCGTGCCGGCGATCCCGAAGAGTTCGAGGGTCAGGCCCGGCAGCAGGCCGACCAGGGCGGCTAGGCCGGTGAGCACCAGCCACAGCACCTTGGACTTTCGGCCCACTGCCGGGAACGCCTGCGGCGGACGCCGAACGCAGTCGATGAATGCGGCGCCCTTGACGATGAGAAGGACGATCCACAGCGCGTAGATGACAAGGCCTTGAACTGCTCCAAACATTCCTTCACGCTAACGCACGCCCGTCGCCGGCCGAGAGGCGGTCAGATCCCGACGGCCTCGCGCACGAGGGTGACCGTGTGGGTGATGTTCCTGCGAACATCGCCGGACATTGCGGTTGCCTTGTCCTTCGCGCTGGCTGCGGCGCCCTTCGCGGTGTTGGCGAGCGCATTGACGTCGATCTCACGTGGGTCGAACCTCGCGAGGTCGACCTTTGGGAGCTCCATCTTCGGGAGCTCCATCTTCGGCAGGTCGATCCGCGGGAACTCGACCTTCGGCAGGTCAAGCTTCGGCAGGTCGAAGGTCGGGACCTCGAAGGGCAGGCTGAACCGCGACACGGTCTCCCGCGCCGTGGCCGCGGCCTTTGCCGTCGACTTCTTCGTGGTGCTCGCTACCTTGGCGGTGCCCTGCCTCGCTGCTCCAGCGGCCTTCGCCGTCGTGCTCTTCACAGAGGGGCTCGACTTGGGAGCCGCCTTCGGGGTGGCCTTCGGCTTGCTCGTGGCCTTAGGTGCCGCAGCCGTCTCGCTCGTTGTCTGCTCAGTCATGTTGATCCGTTTCCTCTCGATTGCCGCGATTCTCTGCTTGGAACGCGGCATAGATCTGCAGCAGCGTGGTTCGCTGCCGTTCGGTGAGGGTCGAGTCGGAGGCGATCGCCGTTGTGACGGTCTCATTGCCCTCCCGATCGGCCAGAATCCCGGCCTGCACGTACAAGGTCTCGGCGGAAATCCGCAGACCCTGGGCAATGCGGGCAAGGATCTCGGCACTGGGCTTGCGCAGCCCCCGTTCCACCTGACTCAGGTAGGGGTTGGAAACCTCGGCAGCGTTCGCGAGTTGGCGCAAGGACATCTGCGCCTGATCCCGCTGTGCCTTGATGTAATCGCCAAGGCCGCTTACGTCGATTCGTGCCATTGGGCCATGGTGCCTGACGGTGCTTGCTTTTGCAAGCGGAGATGCTTGCCGCAGTTAGCGGTCTTCGGTCAGCCGAGCGCGGACCGCACTCGGCCCACCCGACGGCCGCCGCCGAGGACAGGCAGTTCACGCTGTTCCGCGACCAGTTCCTCGTCGACCCCCATGGCGACGAGCAGGGCAGCGCACGCCACGATGCGGGCCCTGTCAGACCCGTCGCACACCTTGAGTGCCCCGGCCCGTCCGTCTGCGAGCGCAACGACGTACACGCCCTCGGCGCCGTCCTTCGCTGCCAGCCCCGGGATCTGACGCATGAAGGCGGTGACATCCCTGCGGGATCCGCCGACCCTCTCTGGCGCCGCGCGCATCGCCGTTACCACGCGATGCTCGGGTGAGCCGCTCGGTGCCTGAACGATCCGCGACAGCGACCGGGCCAGGCCCGCGACGCTAACCGCCAGCACCGGCGCACCGCACCCGTCGACCCCGACATGGGCGATCGACTCGCCCGCGAGGCCGGCCAGGTGGGCCGTGAGCGCCAATTGCAGGGGATGACCCGGGTCGAGGTAGTTGTCGATGCTCCAGTCATTGGCACGGCAGGTCGCGAGCATCGAGGCATGCTTGCCCGAGCAGTTCATCGCGATGGACTGCGGCGTCCGGCCCTGCCGAATCCACGAGTCGCGCTCGACCGGATCGAGGGGCAGGTCCAACGGGGTCTGGAGTGCGTCCTGTCCTAGACCGGCGAGGTCGAGGATCCGCGCGACCCCGTCAAGGTGGAATTGCTCGCCGCTATGGGACGAGGCGGTGAGGGCAAGCAACTCAGGTGGCAGTTCGAGTCCCGCATGGACCATCGCCGATGCCTGCGCTGGCTTGTTGGATGATCGGGGGAAGATGACGGCCCCAGGGTCGCCCCAGGCTCGCTCGACCTGCCCGTCCGGGGCAACGATGACGGCGTGGCCGACATGCGTCCCCTCGAGGAATCCGTTCCGCACGACATCGGCAAGTACGACGGGCCCCTGGTGTGTCACCGGCGCATCATGGCACGCTGGGCTCGTGAGAGCGGTGGTGCAGCGGGCAGATGGGGCCTCGGTCGTCGTCGACGGCGCTGTCGTGGGCTCGTTCGACGGGCCCGGGCTCGTAGTCCTCATCGGCGTCACGCACGATGATGATTCGTCCCTCGCCTCGTCACTGGCCGACAAGGTCTACGACCTGCGCATCTTCGGGCACGAGCACGCGAGGGCCGCAGGGGTGTCGCTCGCACCCGATGCCGGCCGGGAGGTCTCGGCATCGGATCTCGGGCTCCCGGTGCTGGTCATCAGCCAGTTCACGCTCTACGCCGACACCCGCAAGGGCCGCCGGCCCACGTGGGATGCCGCTGCACCCGGCCCGGTGGCGCAACCATTGGTTGATGCCGTGGCAGAGCGGTTCCGTGCCAGGGGAGCCGAGGTCTCCTCCGGAGTCTTCGGCGCCGACATGCGCGTCTCGCTCATCAACGACGGCCCGATGACGATCACCCTCGACACCACCCGCTAACCCCCTCCCCGTTTGTCCCACGACATGGGGCAACGAGCAGAAATCCGGGCAAACCGGCCCGAATTCCGCAGCCTGTCCCAGTTCATGGGACAAACGGGGAGGGGGGTTAGTCGGCTGGGACTATTGCTTCCTGCGCCGCTGCAATCTCCGCGGTTCGCTCGGACGGCGTCCCCTCGCCGATCACATGCCGAACCACGAGCGAGGCATCGACCGGGACATTCCGCTTGACGATGGCGAGCGCCACCGGCCCGAGTTCGAAGTGCCGCGCGAACGAGCCGACCCAGCCGACCTCGCGATCGCCCGAGAAGACCCGGTCGCCATGAACGAGGGTCACCTCATCGGAGCCATCGAGGTGCAACAGCACCAACCGGCGCGGCGGCTTCCCCAGGTTCTGCACGCGGGCCACGGTCTCCTGGCCTCGGTAGCACCCCTTTTGCAAGTGCACCGCCGCCGGGATCCAGCCGACCTCGTGGGGGATCGTCCGGTGGTCGGTCTCCTGGCCGAGGCGCGGCATCGCTGCTGCCACGCGCAGCGCCTCGAGCGCCCACGTACCGGCGGGGGCAACCACATCGAGCCTGGCCCCGAGAGCCTCGCGCGCGAGGATGACCTCCCGACCCGCGTAGCCCCGCGACGCGAAGGGGTCGGGCACGACCCAGGTGGGCGACGCAGCATCCGGTGCCACGACCGGCTCCCAGACGACGGCATAGGCATCGGAGACATCGGCGACCTCAACCCGGAGCATGAAGCGCATCGAGTCGAGGTAGCGGGTGAGTTCCGAGGCGGTACCGGGCTGGGCGATGATCCAAGTTTTCTGGCCATCGTCGACGAGATGTAGTTCGTGCTCGACATGCCCGTGGGGACTCAGGATGAGGGCGAGCGCGGATTCGCCAGGCGCAAGGTGCTCGACATGCTGCGACGTGAGGCTGTGGAGCCATGAGAGCCGATCCGGCCCCGAGACCGTCACCACACCGCGATTCGACAGGTCGACGATCCCCTCGCCCTGGGCCAGTCGGCGCTGCTCGCCGTGGGGATCACCGAAATGCCACGGGACGATCGGGTCGGCGGACCCATCTGGCGGTGGAACGGCACCACCGCTCACTGAGGGCTCGCCTCGGCGTCGGCCCGGGATGCTTCGATGCAATCGACGCACCAGCCGTGGATCGAGACGTGCGAGATATCGGTGACGAAGCCGTGATCGGCTTTCAGGCTGGCGACGAAATCCGACGCCACCTCGGCCGGCACGCTCGAGACCTTCGAGCACAGGTCGCACACCAGGTGGATATGCATGTGCTCATCAACCGCGTGATAGGTCGGTGCCCCATGGCCGATGTGAGCGTGGGTGACGAGGCCGACATCCTCGAGGACTTCGAGGGTGCGATACACGGTCGAGAGGTTGACACCGGACGCCGTGCGCTGGACCTCGACGAGGATCTCCTCCGGAGTCCCGTGACGCAGGCGCTCCACCGCCTCAAGGACGAGTTGCCGCTGCGGGGTGATGCGGAAACCATGCTCGCGCAGGCGGCGGTCCCAGTCGACGATCATGCGTCGGGCACATCGCCGCCGAGGCCGCTCTCAGGCACATCGCCGCCGAGGCCGCTCTCAGGCACATCGTCATCAACGCGATTCAAGGTCGCCGCGAGGTGATTGGTGATCGGGTGCCCGACCGCGGACATGTCGAAGGTCCACAGGAGCCGGCCGTCGACGAGGCCATAGAGCCTGTGCCCGCCCGCGTACTCCTTAGCACTCTCGGTACGACCCACCATGTCGGTGCGAAGCTCCGCTCGCGCCCCGGTGATGCGGGCGTTCTCCAGGCCGGTGATCTCGATGTTGCCGTACCAGATCTCCGCATAACCGGTCGGATGGGCGAGCTGCACCTCGAGATGGTTATGGGGCCGAGGGCGCCAGAAGCCGGATTCGGTCGCGAGCGGACGCACCCGGTTGCCATCGTCATCGATGAGCCAACTGCGGGACGCATAACTAAGGAAGGGCCGGCCATCGGTCGAGAAGGTCACCTCCTGCCCGAACCTGAAGTCATCGATCGACGGGTACTGGCCGGTACCGACCCCCGTCCAGCGTCCGATGAGCCACGAGAGGGGGAGCAACTGCTCCGGGATGGTTGACTCGCTGCTCGCGTCCATGCTCACGCCCGACCCTTGAACATGCGGAAGACGATGAAGAAGCACGCGAGCCCGGCAATGGCGAGTGAGGCCACGAGGAGTCCGGTGTAGACGGCATCGACCATGTGCGGCAGCCTACCGTCCATGACCCCGGAGGGCTCGGTTCGCTTGCTCATCAAATCAACCTCGGGTGCCGACGATCCTGAGCGGTGCGCGCAGGCGTTCACGGTCGCGGCCGCGGCCGTCACCTCCGGGGTGTCCGTATCCCTGTGGCTTACCGGGGAGGCGGCCTGGCTCGCGGTGCCCGGGCGGGCTGCAGCCTTTGAGCTCGCGGGCTCGGCGCCGCTCGATTCCCTCCTCGCCCTGGTCCTCGAAGCGGGGTCGGTCACGGTGTGCGTCCAGTGCGCCGAGCGCCGGGGCATCACCGCGGTTGATTGCCTGCCCGGCGTGCGGATCAAGGGGGCAACCGCCTTCGTGGAGGAGGCGGTCGCACCCCTGACGCAGGCGCTCGTCTACTGAGCCGGGGACCAGCGGGCGTCACGCGCGAACGAGGACCCGCTTGCCGATGAGGTAGATCTCGCACCCGAGGCATACATTGAATGCCGCATTCAGGAACGCCGCCGCCAGCGCGAACCCGACAGCGACGATCGCGACCGCCGATGCGCCGGCGAGGGTAGCGACCAGTGCGATCGCGAGGAACACGAATCCGACGAGCTGTGCGAAGCGCGGGGGCGCCGCGTCCTCGAGGTCCGTCGGGGGCGTGAGCCTTGGGCAGATGAGCTTGCGGAAGATCACCCCGTACGGCTGGGCATAGAGCCCGACGAAGGCGCCGAGCGCGAACACGAGGGTCTGCCAGGCGATGAGCGCAAGCCCGATGGGCGAGCCGGCGGTCACGAGGGCCGCGGCGAGGACGACGACGGTGATCGATGCACCAAAGCGCGGCCCCCGAGGGTCAACGGTCGTGCGGGCATCAGGTGCGAGAGGCGAGGTCATGATGGGCAGGTTAATGAGGCCGCGCGAGCGCGACAACGCCGATTTTCGCTAGTAGCCGGATGGTCCTACTGCGAGGGATTCGCAGGTCCGGTCACCGCACCAACCGCCGCGATGACATCGACCTTGCGAGGCAGCCCGGAGGCGCGCTTTCGGATGATGCCTTCGCGATCGAGGATGAGGACGGTTGGTGTTCGGCGGATATCGAGGCGCCGCACGAGATCGAGGTGGGCCTCCGCATCGATCTCGACGTGGACGACGCCCTCGACCATCGAGGACACCTCGTCGAGGATGCGGCGGGTGGCACGGCATGGCTGGCAGAACGCGGTCGAGAACTGCACGAGCGTTGCCTCAGCGCCGAGGGGCACGCCGAGCTCGCGTTCGTCCAGGGTCGCCCCGTCGGCTTCGTCCATGCCAACCTCTGGAGCATCGTCGGCCACCGGCAGTGGCCCGCCGGCCGAGATGTCGCGCATGCGTCCGTCGCCCCTACGGCGCCACAGGCCGAAGGCGGTGGCTGCCACCAGGACGACGATGAGGACGACGATGCCGGTCATGAATTGCTCCAACCAACCGGAGTGCCGATCTGTTCCAGCCCGCAGGTCTGTCGGACCCAGGTACCGATGGCATCCAGCGTCGGGTCGTCGATCCCGGACTCAGCGTGGGCGAATCCCTCGATGAGCCACAGGTCAGCCCGCTCGTTACCGCCGTTCACCGCCGCTCGGTGCAGGGCCTTGGGATGCTCGACCGGGAAGTAGTGGTCGACGTGTCCGTGAACAATAAGGAGCGGGACGCCGATGATCGCCGCTGCGGCGACGGGCTCCATCGGCAGGGGGTCGGGCCAGTCATCGGCCCCGATCCGCACCCCGCGCGTCCGCATTACGGCCCGGCCGGCCCGGGTGCCCACCGCGAGGTGCAGAAGTCGCATGATCCGGGTTCCGCGGTAGTGCCAGAATGCAGGGGCGCTCACGCTCACGACCGCGTCGACAGGCTCGCGACCGACGGCGGCCTGCCGCAGCACGACCGAACCCCCCATCGAGAAGCCGACCGGGACGACGCATCGGTAGCCGAGGTCGCGCGCCCATCGCACGCCGGCGTCGAGATCGTGGATCTCGCGCTCGCCAACCGTCGACACTCCGCTCGACCTGCCGTGCCCCCGGAAGTCCAGCGCGATGATTCCACCGAATTGAGCGAGCCGGCCGATCACGCGCTGCACCCGGGGCACGCGCCATCCGTTCGTGAATCCGTGGGCCACGATGAGGCACAGGTCATGGGATCCGGGACCTGAGGCAGGGACATGGGTAGCGCTGATCGTGACGCCATCGGACGACACAAGGGTCGTCTCCTCACCGGGGTGCATGCGCCAATTGTTGCCCGAGCGCACAGGGCACTCGCATCGCGCATAGAGCAAGCGCCCAAGCGCCGGTAGGCTGCGACATGTCGGAGTGACCGAGTGAAGGCCGGAAATCGAGGGGAGGCAGGCATGAGGATCGTTCTCCTCACTCGCGCGATGGAACCGTCATCGGAGGTGCTTCCCGCCCTCGGCCTCCTCGCCCACCACATCCGCACCCTCCCGGCCGAGCCGACAGCCCTTCTCGATGCCCCCGACTGCGACGTCCTCATCATTGACGGCCGCCGCGATCTCCCCGCCGTGCGAGGGCTCACCAGACTGCTGCGACAGACCGGCATCAGCGTGCCGCTCATCCTCGTCACGACCGAGGGTGGCCTCGCCGCGATCCAGTGGGACTGGGGCATGGACGAGATCCTCGTCGATTCGACCTCCCCGGCCGAGGTGGAGGCCAGGCTTCGGCTCGCATGCTCGCGGGTGGGCGACGTCATCGGTGCCCCCGAGCAGGAGCCCGAGGAGATTCGCAGCGGCGAACTCATGATCGACGAGGCCACCTACACGTCGAAGCTTCGGGGCCGCACCCTAGATCTCACGTTCAAGGAGTTCGAGCTCCTCAAGTTCCTTGCGCAGCACCCCGGTCGAGTCTTCACGCGCCCGGTCCTCCTTCAGGAGGTCTGGGGCTACGACTACTTCGGCGGCACCCGCACTGTCGACGTCCACGTTCGTCGCCTGCGAGCCAAGCTCGGTGCTGATCACGAGGCGCTCATCGGGACCGTTCGCAACGTCGGCTACCGGTTCGTGCCCCAGCGGGCTGACGACGCCACCCTTGCCGCACTCGCCAACGACGCGTCTGCCGAGATCCGCGCCACCTCCCCGGCCTGATCCGTGACCGCCATTCGCATCGCCGAGCGGCTCGGCTCCCCTGACACCGCCGAGGTGCTCGCCCTCATCGCCACCATCACCGAAGCCGATGGAATGGCACCCCTGTCGGAGCACGTGCTCCTGCACCTGCGGCATGGCGGGGATGAGGGCGGACGTCACTTCATCGACACCGATGCACAGGGTGCCATCGTCGGCTATGCGCACCTGGACAGCACCGACGAGGTGCATGGCGCCAGCGCCGAGCTCGCTGTCCATCCGGATCACCGACGATGCGGTATCGCCCATCGCCTCGTCGAGGCGCTCATCGCTGCCACGACTGATGGCCGACTGCGGCTCTGGGCCCACGGAGAGCAGGCAGCGGCTGCCGCCCTGGCCCAGTCATTCGGCTTCGCCCACAGCCGGGTGCTGTGGCAGATGCGACGCTCGCTCCTCGCTCCCCTGCCCGAAGCCGCCCTCCCCGACGGCATCTCGATGCGCACCTTCAATCCGGGCGACGACGATGGGCCTTGGCTCGCCCTCAACAGGCGCGCGTTCGCCGGTCACCCCGAGCAGGGCGAATGGACAAGCCTGGACCTGCACCAGCGGATGTCGGAGCCGTGGTTCTCGCCGAGCGGTTTCCTACTCGCGAGCGACGAGGCCACCGGCAATCTCGTCGGCTTCCACTGGACCAAGGTGCACGGCCGGCACGGCTCGCACGCCCATGAGGCGATCGGCGAGGTCTACGTGGTCGGCGTGGACCCGGCCTGGGGTGGCCGGGGGCTAGGCAGGGCCCTCACGCTGGCCGGACTGCAGCACCTTCGGACCCTCGGGCTCGGGCAAGCCATGCTGTACGTCGACTCGACGAACACGGCGGCGATCCGCCTCTATGGGAGCCTCGGGTTCACGCGCTGGGATACCGACGTCATGTATCTGCTCACTCCGCACACCTGATCGTCGGCAATCGTTCACCTCACTGTGGGAACATCAGGACGTGGAGACTGAGAGCTTGCCCGCAGATCGATTCCTCGACCGTGAACTTTCATGGCTGGCGTTCAACCAGCGGGTACTTGAGTTGGCCGAGGACCAAGACCTCCCCTGCCTCGAGCGGGCGAAGTTCCTGGCAATCTTCGCGAGCAATCTCGACGAGTTCTTCATGGTCAGGGTCGCCGGCCTCAAGCGGAGAATCGCGACCGGGATCGCCGTGAAGGCGGCGAGCGGCCTCAGCCCCCGGGAGGTCCTCGAGAACATCTGGGAGCGCGCGCACGAACTGCAGCGGCAGCATGCGCACGCCTTCCGCGACGACGTCCTGCCCTCGCTCAGCGGAGCCGGAATCCAGTTGCTGCGCTGGGAGTCCCTTTCGGAGTCGGAGCGGCGCGAGATGGATGTCTTCTTCGACGCCCACCTGTTCCCGGTCCTCACCCCGCTCGCCGTGGACCCCTCCCACCCCTTCCCCTACATCAGCGGCCTGTCCCTCAATCTCGCCGTCGTCGTCCGCAATCCCATCACCGGCCTCGAGCTGTTCGCGAGGGTGAAGATCCCGCCATCCCTGCCCCGCTTCGTCCTCCTCGGCCATCAGCGCTTCGTCCCGCTCGAAGACGTCATCGCGGCGCACCTCGACCAGCTCTTCCCGGGGATGCAGGTGCTCCAGCACCACTCCTTCCGAGTCACCCGCAATGAGGATGTCGAGGTTGAGGAGGACGACGCCGAGAACCTGCTCCTGGCCCTTGAGCGCGAGCTCATGCGTCGCAGGTTCGGGCCACCGGTCCGGCTCGAAGTGGAGGAGTCGATCGACCCCCACGTCCTTGCCCTCCTCGTCAGCGAGCTCGACGTCAACGAGCATGAGGTCTTCCACCTGCCCGGCCCGCTCGATCTCACCGGGCTGTGGAGTGTCGTTACGCTCGATCGCGACGACCTGAAGCAGCCGAGGTTCGTCTCGAAGACGGCCAAGCGCCTCGCCGACGTCGAGTCATCGTCACCACCCGACGTCCTCGCGGCGATCCGGGAGCGCGACATCCTCCTGCACCACCCGTACGACTCGTTCTCCACGAGCGTGCAGTTGTTCCTGGAGCAGGCCGCGGTCGATCCCAATGTGCTAGCCATCAAGCAGACGCTCTACCGCACGTCGGGGGATTCACCGATTGTCGATGCCCTCATCAATGCCGCGGAGAACGGCAAGCAGGTCCTTGCCATCGTCGAGATCAAGGCCCGGTTCGACGAACAGAACAACATCGACTGGAGCCGCAAGCTCGAGCAGTCCGGGGTGCACGTCGTCTACGGCCTCGTGGGGCTCAAGACTCACAGCAAGCTGTCCATGGTCGTCCGCAATGACGGCGACCAGCTGCGCCGCTACTGCCACATCGGCACCGGCAACTACCACCCGAAGACCGCCCGGCTGTACGAGGACTTCGGCCTCCTCACGTGCGATCCCGAGGTGGGCGACGACATCTCGAACCTGTTCAACGTGCTGTCCGGGTACTCCCTGCACACCGAGTACGCACGGCTGCTCGTCGCTCCGCACTCGGTCCGCACCGGGCTCATTGAGCGCATCGAGCGGGAAATCGAGCATCACCGACAGGGCCGTCCGGCTCGCATCCGCTTCAAGTGCAACGCCCTCGTCGACGAACGCGTCATCGATGCGCTCTACCGGGCCTCGCAGGCCGGCGTGCAGGTCGACATCTGGGTTCGGGGCATCTGCGCCATGCGGCCCGGGGTCTTCGGCCTGAGCGAGATGACGCGGGTCATCAGCATCCTGGGCCGGTTCCTCGAGCACTCCCGCGCCTTCTGCTTCGACAACGGCGGTGACCCCGAGACGTGGATCGGCTCGGCCGACATGATGCACCGCAATCTTGACCGCCGTGTTGAGGCGCTCGTCCGTCTCAAGGATCCCGAGCACATCACGTCGGTGAACGACCTGTTCGACCTCGCATTCGACCCCCGAACCTCCGTATGGGATCTCCATCCCGACGGAGCCTGGGTTCGTCGCACGACCGCACCGGACGGCAGCCCGCTGCGCGAGTTCCAGGAGACCCTCGTCGCTCGACAGGGCAAACGGATAGACCCGTGATCACCCCCACTGTGCATCGGGAGGTTGAGCGCAAGCTCCGGGTGCCGGGCGATTTCCTCGTTCCCGACCTCGTGTCCGAGGGCATCGTGGCTTCGATTACCGAGCAGCTGAGTTTTGACATGGCCGCCGTTTATCACGACACCCCCGGTCTTTCGCTCTTTCGTTGGCGGGCAACATTGCGTCGACGGGAGGGCGGATCGGACGAGGGCTGGCACCTCAAGCTTCCGGTTGCGGGTGCGCCATCGACATCGCGCGACGAGATCCGTGTGCCCCTGCTCTCCGGCGCCGTCGGATCTGTCCCGGCCGCACTCGTCGACATCGTTTCGCCGCTCATCCGCGGCGAGCGGCTGTTCCCACAGGTCACGGTGCGCACGAACCGGACACCGCGGGTTCTTCACGACACACGCGGCGCCCCTCTCCTCGAACTCGTTGATGACTTCGTCGTCGTCGTCGACTCAAGTGACCGTGTCATCACGACCTTTCGCGAGATTGAGGTCGAACTCCTCGATCATGACCATTCGCAAGCGGAGGCACTCCTCGAGAGGGTCGTCGCCCGCCTCATTAGCGGAGGCGCCCACGTCGAGTCGTCGAGCAAGGCCGCGAGCGCCCTTGGAGCAGCAGCGACCGCTCCGCCCGATGTCCCAAGCATCGCCTGGCCTGCGGAGGGCTCTCAAGCCAGCGAGGCACTGCGCGCCGCGCTATCGACGCACGTTCGCCACCTCATCTTCGCTGACGTAGCTGTTCGTCGCGATCTGCCTGACTCCGTGCATCAGATGCGAGTGGCCGCCCGCCGGATTCGCAGCATCCTCAAGAGTTTCTCACCGCTCCTTGATGAAGCTTGGTCAGCGTCGCTCGCCGATGAGCTCGCGTGGCTGGCGAGGGAACTCGGGGCCATCCGCGACACCGAAGTGCTCCTCGCACGGCTCGATCGCCACGCCGATCAACTCGCCGGCGACGATGCGCTGCTCGCGAGGTCCGTCATCGATCCAAGGCTCGGGCAGCGACTAGCGTCTTCACGGTCCGGCGCTCTTGGTGCACTTCGCAGCGACCGTCACGAATGGCTGCTCGATGACCTCGTCTCCGCAGCGACCGCAACCCCGGTGTCTGACAGGGCATCGATGGCTGGCGCTGACGCGTTGCCTCCGCTCATCGACCGAGCCTGGCGGTCCCTCGAGTCGTCGGTCACTTCGCTCACGCTCTACGGCCCGAGTGAAGACTGGCATCGCGCCAGGATCAAGGCGAAGCGTGCGCGGTATGCGGTTGAAGCGATAGCGCCGACCTTCGGCAAGGCGGCCGGGCGGTTTGCCGGCGCGCTCGCCGATCTCACCGAGGCACTCGGTGAGCATCAGGATGCCGTCGTCGCCCAGGGCATGATTCGCGAGCTTTCGGCAGGGCCCGAGATCGATCCTCGGACAGTTTTCGCTCTCGGCCGGCTCCATGAATACGAAGCCGAGCGGGAGTTCGAGGCACGTAGGGCCGTCTTCGTCGGCTGGTCGGCGGTCACCCGGCGGGCCAGGCGCTCAGGGTTGGTCCGCCATGCCCCGCGTTGACCGCATCCGTGCTGCAGGCGTGGTCCTCATGCGACGTACCGGACCGGTCCCCGAGGTCCTCATCGTCCACCGGCCTCATAACGACGACTGGTCACTTCCCAAGGGAAAACTCGATCCCGGAGAGCAGGAAATCCACACCGCGCTCCGCGAGTGCGATGAGGAGACCGGCTTCCAAGCCATCCTCGGACCCCGGCTACCTTCGCTGCGCTACTTCGTGGACGGGGTCCCGAAGGAGGTTCACTTCTGGGCCGCGCATGCGAGCGGCAGCGAGGCCTTCACCCCGGGGCCCGAGGTCGATGCCGTTCGCTGGATTCCTGTCGGCGAGAGCCGGCGTCTCCTCAAGCATCCGGCCGAGGCTGAACTCGTAGCGCGGGCAGCACTCCTGCCCCAGACGAGCCCGCTCATCCTGCTGCGGCACGCGGCGGCAGCGAAGAGATCGGATTTTCGTGGCAAGGACGACGCGGAGCGCCCACTTTCCGGCAAGGGACGCAGCCAGGCCAAGGCCCTCGTTGCCCTCCTCGATGCCTTCGGCATCACCGATGTCCATGCCTCCAATGCCGTGCGCTGCCATGACAGCGTTCGCAAGATCGCCAAGCACCTAGGGACCGGAGTCCAGCACGAGCCGACAATGAGCGAGGAGGGCTTCGAGGATCGGCCCGAACGAACGGCTCGGCGCATGCGCAAGATCCTCCTCGACCCGGCACCCCTCGTCGTGTGCTCGCACCGGCCGGTGCTGCCGACCCTGCTCGAGGTGGCGGCCGAGGTGCTCGGGACCGCCGAGATGACCAGCGAGGATGCTGATCAAGACGGTGTCGACCGGGGAGCCCGCTGGGACCCGAAGCTGCCGCCGGGGGGCTTCATCGTCCTGCACCGTTCCTTCGAGTCGGGCTTGGAGCCCAGACTCGTCGCCATCGAACGGCACTTCGTCTCCGCCGACTGACGAACGACAGCCAAACGCCACCCTCTGTTAACTGTCCGTTCATCCTTGGGCGGGCATCAGGTC
>JBMOKH010000393.1:0-1904 GCA_049315365.1 Candidatus Nanopelagicales bacterium | reverse complement strand
CCCGAGATGCTCCTGATGTTCCGTGACCGCTTTGCGGCCGGGCACGGCACCGTCCCGATCATCGGATCGCCCGACGAGGTCGCCGACGAGATCGCCAGATACCACGCGGCAGGCTTCGCCGGCATGACGGTGGCCTTCCTCGACTACGCCGGGGAACTCCCGTACTTCGCCCAGGAGGTGCTGCCCCGGCTCGAGGCGAAGGGCGTACGGCTGCCCCGCTAAGGCGGCACGTCGGCCCACCGGACAACCTAGGATGCCTATCGCACCTCCTTCGACTCTGAATCGAGAACGGAGAAGCACGATGGGCGATCGCGGGCGAACGGAACCAGGCAGGCACCCGGTGGCAGGTCTCGTGCGCAGCACCCAGGCTGTGGTGCTGCGCGATGAGGTGGCCGCTGTTACGCCGCACGAGGTCACGGCCCTCGGATCCACCCTTGACGGCGCCGTCGGCGTCGTGCGCATGGAGACCTCGATGCTCGTCTTCGTGAGGTACGGCGGCGACGTGATCGTCGAGTCGCCGCCGACGGCGAACCGGGTAGTGGCGACCGTCCCGCTGGGGCCGATGCACGTCACCATTGGGTCCTCACCGCACGGTGAGGTCAAGAGCAGCGGATTCCTCCTGTCCCCGCAGGATCGAACGCTCATGAAGCCCGATCCGTGGGCGGGCGCCCTGGTCTTCGCAGCCGATGAGGATCGCGTCGCCGATCATCGGTCGATGGTCTTCGGCGATGAATCGGTACCGAGATCGGCTGAGGCTTACTCTCCGATGCTCACCCATGCCTGCCGAAGGGCCTGGTCCGCGACCAAGGCGCTCGCAGGGCAGGCACCCGGTCCAGTGCTCGACCACTTCCTCGGGACAGTCGAGGACCAGTTGCTCACCGCGCTCGTCCTATCGTCCGGCGCGCAAGCCCGACCCCTTGCATTCGGTGGCCGGCGTCATCTCGATGCCCTGCGTCAGTGGCTGTCCGACCACCATGGGCCGGGGGTCACCGCCACCGACATGGCCAAGGGCGTCGGGCTGAGCATTCGCCAGCTTCAGGCGGTCACCCGCGACGGGCTCGGCGTGACACCGCTCGAATTGCTCCGCGAGGTTCGCCTCGACCGCGCCCGCGAACTCCTGAGCGTCGCAGACCCCGATGCCGTCACGGTCGCGCGCGTTGCGCACGAATGCGGCTTCGCCCACCTCGGCCGGTTCAGTGCCTCCTATCGCCGCCGATTCGGGGAGACCCCGTCCTGGAGCTTGCGCTCGAGACGGCCATCGGCGTGAGCAGCCCGCGCATCGCCGTCATCTACTACTCCGCCACCGGGAACGTTGCGTCGATGGCTCGCTCGCTCGCGGGCGGCGCTGTCGAGGGGGGCGCCGAAGTGATCGTCCGCCGCGTTGCCGAGACCGCACCCGCGGAGGCGATTGCAGCGAATCCCAGGTGGCGGCAGTTCGTCGACACGGCCCCCGATGAAATCGCGACGCTCGACGACCTTGCCTGGGCCGATGGGCTCGCCTTCGGAACGCCGACGCGATTCGGCGGACCGGCGAGTCAGCTCAAGGCGTTCCTGGACACGACCGGGGGACTGTGGTTCTCCGGCGCCCTGGCATCGAAGGCATGCACGTCGTTCACCACCGCATCAACGGCCCACGGCGGACTCGAGTCGACCATCCTCGCGTTGAACAATCACTTCTACCACTGGGGCTCGATCATCGTGCCGCTCGGCTATGCCGACCCGCACGTGGCACGTGTCACGGGTAACCCGTACGGCGCATCATGGGTCTCGCGCAGCGGGACACCGCCGGATGATGCCGCGCTCGAGGCGTGCAGACTGCAGGGTCTGCGACTTGCACAGGTGGCAGGAAGACTGAGCGCTCATGAATGAGTGCGCCACGACAGGGAGAGCGACATGGTGAACAT
>JBMOKH010000097.1:0-8421 GCA_049315365.1 Candidatus Nanopelagicales bacterium | reverse complement strand
CGCGCCTTGCTGTTGCGCCTGATATCCCCGGACTGCACGAGGCAGCCGGCGATCGTGCCGAACTTGGAGGACTTGAACACCTCGCGGACATGCGCGGTGCCGAGTTGCACCTCCTCGTATTCCGGCTTGAGTAGGCCGACCAGTGCTGCCTGAACCTCTTCGATCGCCTGGTAGATGATGCTGTAGTACCGGACATCGACGCCTTCGTGGGTGGCGAGCTCAGCGACCTTGCCCTCCGCCCGGACGTTGAACCCGATGATGACCGCCTTCGAAGCGCTGGCCAAGGTCACGTCGTTCTTGGTGATCGCGCCCACGCCTCGGTGGATGACGCGCAGGTTCACCTGATCGCTGACATCGATCTTCAGCAGCGCGTCCTCGAGTGCCTCGACAGAACCCGACACATCGCCCTTGATGATGAGGGTGAGCTCGGAGACCTCGCCCTTCTCGATCGACTCGAGGAAGTCCTCGAGCGAGCGCTTCACGCGGTTCTTGGCGAGGAGCGCGTTGCGCTCCCGAGCCTGACGTGTCTGGGCGATCTGGCGAGCGACGCGATCCTCCGAGACGACGAGGAAGCTGTCGCCCGCGCCTGGAACCGAGGTGAGGCCGAGGACCTGCACCGGGAAGGACGGACCTGCAACCTGGACGGCGTTGCCCTCATCGTCAAGCATTGCCCGAACGCGCCCATAGGCATCGCCAGCGACGATCGAGTCTCCGGCGCGCAGGGTGCCCCGCTGGACGAGGACGGTAGCCACCGGACCGCGACCGCGGTCGAGATGAGCCTCGATGGCGACACCCTGGGCAGGCTGATGCGGATTGGCCTTTAGGTCCAGTGCGGCGTCAGCAGTGAGGAGCACGGCATCAAGGAGCGCCTCGAGGCCGGTGCCGGCCTTGGCCGAAACGTCGACGAACATCGTGTCTCCGCCAAACTCCTCGGCGACAAGTCCGTACTCGGTCAACTGCGAACGGACCTTCGTCGGATCCGCGCCCTCCTTGTCGACCTTGTTCACGGCCACCACGATCGGCACGCCGGCAGCCTGGGCGTGATTGAGCGCCTCAATCGTCTGGGGCTTCACGCCATCATCCGCTGCCACAACGAGGATCGAGATATCGGTCACCTGCGCACCACGGGCACGCATGGCGGTGAACGCCTCATGGCCCGGGGTATCGATGAAGGTGATCTTCCGTTCGCCGTCCTTGGTCATGGTCGCAACCTGGTAGGCGCCGATGTGCTGCGTGATCCCGCCGGCCTCTCCGCCAACGACGTTCGTCTTGCGAATCGCGTCGAGCAGTCGGGTCTTGCCGTGATCCACGTGGCCCATGACGGTGACGACCGGCGGGCGCACGACAAGGTCCGCCTCCTCGCCCTCGTCCTCGCCGAACTCGAGGTGGTAGGACCCGAGCAGCTCGCGATCCTCATCCTCAGGCGACACGACCTCGATGTCGTAATTGAGGTGCTCGCCGAGCAGGCGCAGCGTGTCGTCATCGATCGACTGGGTCGCGGTCACCATCTCACCGAGCTCGATGAGCACCTTCACGAGATCCGCCGGCATGCAGTTCACCTTGTCGGCGAAATCGGTCAGGCTCGACCCGCGTGGCAGTCGCACGGTCTCGCCCGAGCCGCGGCTGATGCGCACGCCGCCCATCGACGGGGCCTGCATGTTGTCGAACTCCTGGCGCTTCGCACGCTTGGACTTGCGGCCGCGGGAGGGACGTCCGCCCGGCCGGCCGAACGCACCGGCTGTCGTGCCACGCGCTCCGGGGCCACTGCCTCCCGGCCTGCCCTGGAACCCGCCGGGGCCGCCAGTGCCGCCCGGGCCACGGCCCGGTGCACCGGTTCCCGCTCCGCCACCGGGACCACCGGTACCGCGCTGCTGGAATCCCACGGAACCGCCGGGACCCCTGCTCGGTCCGCCGGTGCCACCCGGTCCGCCGGGACCACGGCCCTGGAATCCGCCCGGGCCCCTGCTCGGACCGCCGGTGCCCGCTGGGCGAGCCGGAGGACGAGGGGGCATGGTGCCGGGGTTGGGGCGCGGGGCACCTGGCACGCTCGGCGCTGCGGGCCGGGCCATCCCGGTACTTCCGCCGAAGGGATTATTGCCCGGACGGGACGCCGGGGTCCGGCCCATGCCGGTGCTCCCGCCGAACGGGTTGTTGCCCGGACGCGGGCCGGTCGGGCGAGGAGTGCCCGGGGACGGGCGCGGGCCGCTGGCAACCGAGCCGGGCGTGGGCGCCAAAGCGGCCTGCGAGCCCGGGGCTTCGGTGGCAGCCGGCGTCGCGGGGACCTCGACTGCAGGCGTCGCGACGACTGGGACTTTCGGCTCTGCGGGTGCGGCCTGGGCCGCCGCCGGCTGCGCTGGAGTCGGCCGGACCGGGGTCGGGACAGGCGCTGCTGGCGTGGCGAGCATTGGCGTCGCCACAACTGGCGGTGCCTCGGCAATGACCGGGGCCGCCGCTTCCGCAGCCGGCTCCGCGGCCTTCGTCGCCTTCTTCGCCGGCGCCTTCTTAGCCGGCGCATCAACGGCCGGCATGGCCTCCCGGAGCTTGCGGACCACCGGGGCTTCCACCGTCGACGAAGCCGACTTTACGAACTCACCAAGTTCTTGAAGCTTTGCAAGGACATCCTTGCTGGACACACCGAGCTCTTTCGCGAGCTCATGGACCCGAACCTTGGACACGACTCTCCTGTCTTTGGCCCGGGCTTGCCACCCGGGCCCTTAGTGCGAACGACGCATGATCATTTCCGCGCGTTCATCGGGTGTTGGTCCTCATCAAGGGCTCCCGACCTGTGGATGGTTGGACGACAGGCATTTGCCCGGTCCGAAGGGCCACTATACCCGTGCGGAGAGGAACTCCTGCACCGCCGACACATCGGGGCTGCCCTGCTGCCGAAGCGCACGCCCCCAGGCCCGCTTGCGGGTCGCAGCCTGCTCGCACGCTGAGCGCACGTGGATCCATGCCCCGCGCCCAGGAATTCGGCGATAGACGTCGGGGACGATCCGATCGCCTTCCAGCACGAGCCGCAGGAGCCCGGACGACTCCTCGCGCTTACGGCACCCGATGCACGTGCGCACCGGAAGCCTCCGCGAGGCGGGAGTCGATTCGCTACCGATCACGAGTCCTCGGGAAGCGCCGCGATCGTCTCCCCTGCATTCGCCGCGTCAGACCTGATATCGATGCGCCATCCGGTCATCCGAGCCGCGAGCCGGGCGTTTTGCCCCTCCCGGCCAATCGCAAGGGACAGTTGGTAGTCCGGCACGATCACCCGGGCGGCCCTAGCGACCGGATCGACGATCATCACCTGCGAGACGCGCGCGGGCGACAGCGCATGGGCGATCATTTCGGCCGGGTCATCGCTGAAGTCGACGATGTCGATCTTCTCGCCGGACAGTTCCGACATCACCTGCCGCACCCGCTGGCCCATCGGCCCGATGCACGCTCCCTTCGCGTTCACCCCCGGCACGGTCGACCGGACCGCGATCTTCGTCCGGTGACCGGCCTCTCTCGCGATCGCATTGATCGTCACCGTGCCATCGGCAATCTCGGGGACCTCGAGCGCGAAGAGCTGCCGCACGAGGTTGGGGTGCGTGCGCGACACGGTGATCTGCGGTCCCTTGAAGCCCTTACGCACGCCGGTGACGATGCACTTCAGCCTGGTCCCGTGGGCATAGGACTCGCCCGGGACCTGCTCCTCCGGGGGCAGGTTCGCCTCGAGCTTGCCGAGGTCAACCCTGATCATCCTCGGGTTCGTGCCCTGCTGGACGACCCCGGATACGAGATCGCCCTCACGGCCGGTGAACTCCACGAGCGTGACGTCGCCCTCGGCCTCGCGCAGCCGGTTGAGGAGGACCTGCTTCGCGGTCGTCGCGGCGATCCGGCCGAATCCGGTTGGAGTGTCGTCGTACTCGCGCAGGGTGATGCCCTCCTCGTCGACCTCGGCCGCGTACACGACCACATGGCCGGTCTTGCGGTCGACTTCGACACGCGCGCGCTCCGCTGCCGATGAGGTGCTGCGATACGCGACGAGCAATGCCTGCTCGATGCTTTCCACGACGAGATCTAGGGAGAGTCCCTTCTCGCGCACGAGCGCCTTGAGTGCGCCGACGTCGATGTCCATGCTCGTCCCCTATTCCTCGTCCGCTGAATCTATTGACTCGTCCGCCAAATCGGAGTCCTCGTCCGCTGAATCGGATGCCGGCCTTGAGAATTCAAGCTGGACGACACCCCGGCGCAGCGAGGTAAGCGGTACCGCCCGCACCTCGCCGCTGGGGAGCTCGATCTCGACGATGCCGGACGCGACGCCGACAATGCGGCCGGTCACGATCGAGTCGTCGACGAGGGTCGCCTCGACAAGGCGGCGCTCGGCCCGCCGCCAGTGCTTCTCCTCGGTGAGCGGTCGGTCTGTTCCCGGCGACGAGACCTCCAGGACGTACGTTCCCGCGAACTCATCTGCCAGCGGCGGGACATCGAGAAGCTCGGCGATCCGCCGACTGATGTCGGCGATGAGGTCTAGGTCGATTCCGCCATCGCGATCGACGACGACCCTCACAACCTCTCTGCGTCCCGCCGATGTGATCTGCAGGTCCTCGAGGTCGACATCGACGGACGTCAGGGCGTCTGCGAGCGCCCTTCGGATGATCTCCACGGACGCAGCCATGGGGCCTCCAATGCCGATTCTGTTGTGCGGATTCGCTTATTCCTGGCGATTATTGAATGGTTCTCGAGCGGTGCAGAGCAGTTGACGTTCGGGCGGCGTCGTGCGGCGGACACTCCGATGAGTCTACCTGCGTTCGGCATCGCGACGACCCATGCCATTGTGTGCCTGTGGGAGTCGATCAGCACGTCAGCCGCCGGGCTGTCCTTGCCGCCGCCGCCGGCGTCGCGGGCGCCGGGGTCCTCACCGCCTGCGGCGGCATCACCGCCGCCTCCGGACCCGCGAGCGACCCTGTCGCCGCCGAGGTTGCAGGGGCAGAGCAGGCCCTCATCGCCCAGTACCAGGCATTCATCACGGCGTTTCCGCAGCTCAGCGCCGAGCTGACGCCGATCCTCGACCAGCACGGCGATCACCTCAAGGCACTCGGGGTCACGGCGCCTGCGACTGCCGCGCCGGTCGCCGCATCCGATGCCCGGACCGCCGTCGCCGTTCTGGCCGACGTTGAGCGGGAGGCAGCCAAGGCGCGCCGTGCGTCCTGCGTGGCCGCGGCCGATCCGGAGCTCGCCCGGCTCCTTGCCCTCATTGCTGCATCCGAGGCGTCTCACGCCCCGGCGCTCACGGAAATGCTCGCGACATGAGCATCACGCCGATCGAGGCTGCCATCTCAGGCGAGGACGCCTGCATCTACGCCTACGGAGTCATCGGGTCCCAGTTGCGGGGCGCAGCGAGGGCACGCGCCCGCAAGGCGCTTGTCGACCACAGGGCGTGGCGTGATCGGCTCCAATCGCAGGCCCCGGTGATCGTCGCAGCGAGCATCGCCTACGACTTTCCGTTCCCCGTGGAGGATGCCGAGTCCGCGAAGCTGCTCGCCGTATTCGTCGAGAACCGCATGGTCGGCCAGTACGCGGATCTCGCGGCCTCCACGGCTGGCACCGCACGCGAGGACGCCGTCACCGCGGCGATGGAGTGCGCGACCCGTGCGATCGCATGGGGCGGCATTACTCAGGCCTTCCCGCAAGCCTGATCAGCCCGCCAGCACATCCCACGCCAGCCGCAAAATGAGCAGCGCGACGACGACGAGGAACACCCGCCTGACGAACTCGCTGCCCTTGGCAATGGCCGTGCGTGCGCCAATGACCGCCCCGACGAGGTTGCACGCTCCCATGAGCAGGCCGAGCAGCCACAGCACCGAGCCCGTGAAGCCGAAGACGATGAGCGCCGCGACGTTCGTCCCGACATTGACGATCTTCGCGGTGGCCGACGCCTTGAGGAATGACAGCCCAAGTCCGGCAACGAGCACGATGAGGAGGAACGACCCGGTACCCGGGCCGATGAGGCCGTCATAGAAGCCGATCCCCAGACCGGCGATGACCGCGACACCGTAATGCCTGCGGCGGCCCTCCCACCGCAGTTGCTCGACCGTTCCCATCGCGGGCTTGAACCACGTCCATAGCCATACCCCGATGAGCATCACGAGGATGATCGGTCGGAACGATGCCGCCGGGATCCTGCTGGCGAGCAACGCGCCGAGCCCTGCGCCAACGAACGCTGCCGCAGCCATCGGAAGCGCGGTGCGCAGGTCGATGCGGGTGTTGCGGAGGTAGGTCGTCGCCGCGGCGCTCGTCCCGATGATGCTCGACAGTTTGTTCGTGCCGAGGGCATCGGCCGGCGCGCCGTTCGGCATCGCGATGAGGAGCGACGGCAACTGGATGAGCCCGCCGCCGCCCGTGACCGCGTCGACCCACCCGGCGGCCCCGGCTGCGATGCACAGGAGCACGATCATGCCGAGGTCGAGCGAGGCCATCATGCGGGAAGCGGGCCGTCCTCACGCCATGCCCGGACGATCGAGAGGACTTCGCCGAGCCGTTGGGCGACGGCATCAGGCACCGCGGAGTCGTCGGGCACCTGGACCGCAGGCAGGTTGGAGTGCGGAATGAGGATCGCGCGCATCCCGGCCGACTGGGCCCCGTGGATGTCGTCCCAGAGTCGGTCGCCGACGAACACGCACTCCGCTGGCTGGACACCCAATGACGCTGCAATGGTCCGGAATGCCTCCTCGTGCGGCTTGGCGACGGGCATCTCGCTCGTGTAGGCGGCTCCGTCGAGGAGGTCGATGAGGTCGTCTCGCATGAAGACCTCCTCGTGGTGCGAACGCGGCCACATCGTGTTGCTCAGTACGCCGACCTTCAGCCCCATGGCGCGCAGTTCGCGCAGGAGGGGCCCCGCCTCGGGATCGGCGATCGTATGCGGCGCCCAGAAGTCGAGGTAGTTGCCGAGGGCGCGCAGGTGTCGGGCGCTCGTCACGTCGATGCCGAGCCCCACGAACATCGCATCGAGCGCGCCGGTGCTCTCCGCGCCCATGGTCTCGCGCAGCACCCGCCACCGGTCCAACTCGGCGTCAAGGAGCCGCTGGGCAAGGCCGCTCGCATCAGCGGGGTCGTAGAACTCTGAGTAGGCGTACCACTGGCTGAACAGGTCGATGTCGTGCCAGGGGGTGAGAGTTCCGCCCCAGTCGAAGATGACCGCTCTGATGGGTTGAATCATGGACGGCACATGGCCGCGACGGCGGCTGCGGCCGATCCGACCTCGAGGTCGGTGCGCTCCCCCGTGAGGCGATCCTTCACCTCGACGAAGCCGTCGGCCAGTCGCTTGCCGACAACCATGATCGTCGGGATCCCAATGAGTTCCGAGTCGTTGAACTTCACGCCGGGCGAGACGCCTCGCCGGTCATCGAGGAGGACGCGGACGCCGGCCACCTCGAGCGCCGCGGCGATCTCCTCTGCTGCGTCGAACACGGCATCGTCCTTGCCCGTGGCGATGAGGTGGACGTCGGCCGGAGCGACCTCGCGCGGCCAGACAAGGCCCTTCTCGTCATGTGACTGCTCGGCGATCGCCGCGACCGCGCGCGAGACGCCGATGCCGTACGACCCCATGGTCACGGTCACGAGCTCGCCATGCTCATCGAGCACCCGCAGCCCGAGTGCCTCGGCGTACTTGCGCCCGAGCTGGAAGATGTGGCCGATCTCGATGCCCCGAGCGAGGAGCAACGAGCTGCCGCACGCCGGGCACTCGTCACCCTCGCGGACCTCGGCGACATCGAGGATGCCATCAGCTGTGAAGTCGCGCCCGGCAACCAGGTCGTAGACGTGCTTGCCGGCTGTATCGGCGCCGGTGATCCAGCGTGTTCCGGTCACCACGCGGGGGTCGACGACGAACCGGATGCCCGATGCGTTCGACTCGCCGAGGGACCCCGGCCCGATGTAGCCCTTCACGAGCGACGGGTGCCGAGCGAACTCGGCCTCGTCGAACGGGCCGGGCACCCCCGGCTGCAGCACCGCCTCGAGTCGCTTCATGTCGACCTCGCGGTCGCCCGGCAGGCCCACGGCGAGCGGGTACGAGGTGCCGTCGGGATTCGTGACCGTGAACACGATGTTCTTGAGCGTGTCGGCGGCGGTCCAGGGTCGATCGGGCCGCGCGAGATCCGGGCGCTCATTCGAGACGGCGACGAGCGACTCGATGGTCGGCGTGCCGGGGGTGTCCTCAGCGTGCGCAGCGGGGATCCCGGCCGCATCGACCTGCTCGGGGGCCGGGGTCTGGACGGCTTCGACGTTCGCCGCGTAGTCGCATGCCGAGCAGCGAACGAAGGAGTCCTCCCCCACGGCTGTCGGCGCGAGGAACTCCTCGCTCGCCGAGCCGCCCATCGCCCCGGACATCGCCGACACGATCACGTACTTGAGTCCGAGCCGCTCGAAGGTCTTGATGTAGGAGTC
>JBMOKH010000392.1:0-1915 GCA_049315365.1 Candidatus Nanopelagicales bacterium | reverse complement strand
TAGCCACACGGATCACGCGATTGCCGTCGAGCGCCCCGGCATCCACGAGATCCAATCCCCTTCCGAGCATCATCCACTTCCCGAGCCAGATTCACCGCGATAGCACCAGAAGGGCGACCGCATGAAGGCACACTCTCCACCGATGGATGCGCTGAAGCCAGCCGGCGCGGCCCCATCGGGGGAAACCCCTCACGGTACCGATCGCACCGCTTCGCAATCCGGATCGGGCGCCGGGCCGCGGCGCATCCTGTTCTGGACGGGTTCCGCCGTCCTGCTCATCATGGCCGGGGTGACACCGATAACCGCCTCCTTGTACGACGCGTCGGTTCGCGCACTCGGCTTCTGGTCTGTCCTCGGTCAGCGCGAGGTGGCGAACGTCATCGGTGCCGCCTTCGGCATTGCCGTCCTCTACCTGATGAGCCGGGCCCGCCGTGTCGACACGTCCAGTCCCCGCTGGATCGTCATCATCGCCCTCCTCGCGTCGCTCGCGACGACGGCAGCGCGGCAGATCGCCCAGCTGACGATAGACCCGAGCGGCACTCGAATGCAGTTGCCGGGGCAGCGAGGAGCGGAGGCCTCCATCGCACTTCTCGTGTTCCTGCTGCTCACCGGCGCCCTGCTGCTCGTCGCCCAGCGCGATCGCCTGGCCAATGCGCAGACGGTCCTCCTCGACGAGGCGCGCCGTGCACTGCACGATGATCACGAGTCCCTGCGCGCTCGAATCTTCGATCACCTCCATGGCACGGTGCAGTCGGAGTTGGTGGTCGCACGCGTTCGCCTGCTCGACATCGCCCGTGAGTTGCCGGAGGGCGAACAGGCCGAGGGTGTGCTTCAGGTGGCGGACGGCCTCCAGCGGCTCCATGAGCTCGAGGTCCGACGGCTGGCGCATGTGATGGTGGCGTCCGGCCTCGACACCAGCCTGCACGAGGCCCTCAGCCAGCTCGCGATGTCATGTGAGGGACTCTGCGACGTTCGGATTCGGATCGATACCGAGTTTGAGGCGATTGACGAGGCCCGCGCGGGAGACGGACGCGCCGTCCTTCGGCTGGCCATCTTCCGGATCGTCGAGGAGTGCATCACGAACGCGATTCGCCATGGCCATGCCTCGGTCATCGACGTGGAGATCGCGGCCCGGGCATCGGGGCGCAAGCGACTCGTCGCCGTCGTCGTCTCGAATAATGGCGTGACTGACGGGACCGAACGACGTGAAGGAGTGGGACTTCGAGTTCTGCGAGCGCGGGCGGCAGCCTTCAACGGAGGAGTGGAGACCTACGTGGCCGACGGCCGGTACCGCACGGCTGTTCGACTGGAACTGAAGGACTGACAAGCCCCGCCCGCGGGGGATCGTGAGCTGGTACCCGGCGCCGTCGTCAAGCGCGATGCCGTTTTTCGACGGTGGGACGGGTTCGTGTGGTGCTGTTCGTTAATGTATGAGATCCGCACAATCGAGGAGTAAATCGTGGCCGAAGTCGTCGAATTCACGCTGAACGTCAAGCCCGGGCACTATGCGCAGGTGCTCGAGCTCTACTCGGGCTTCGCCGAGACGTACATGGACCTCAACCCCGCGCTCCTGAGCGTGCTCGTCGTCGGCGACGAGGGCAGCGGTCTGGTGCGTGGCATCGCTGTCTACAGCGATCACGACGTGGCGGCCGCAGTGAACAGCGACGCCTTCTTCGGAGCGTTCATGGACGCCATCGAGCCGCTCATCGAAGGCGCCCCCAACCGGGTCCTGCTCGACCTCTTTCATGCGTGGAGCAGGTAGACCGTTTTCAAGAAGTGAGCAGGCGGCCCGTCACTCGCAGACGCGGGGCAGCGGGGTCTTCACCTCAGCTCAGGTGAGTGTTGCGAGTGGTGGAGAGCGCTTCACGGTAGGCGAGAACCGCTCGGTCGAGATCCGAGGCGACTGAGTTGAGGT
>JBMOKH010000391.1:0-1926 GCA_049315365.1 Candidatus Nanopelagicales bacterium | reverse complement strand
CTGGCGTTGAGCTTCCTTGAGGCTACGCAGCTTGTCGCCGCTCGTCGTGAGGCTTGGTGCGAGGGGATCGACGGCGCCGGAGCCCAATGATGCATAGTCAGTTGTAAAACATCATGGTAATGTATAATAATGATCATGTGGGTATGAGACGTGGGGCGTCACGCATGCTCTTTGAGGCGCCGATGCTCGATGAGCGGGAAACCCAGGTGCTTAAGGACATCGACACCCTCAAGGTTGCCCTGCGCTATCAACTGAACGAACCCCGTCGCTGGTCAGGCGCGCTGCGACGGATGGCATTCGCCCGCAACATCCAAGGTTCGAACAGCATCGAAGGATTCGAGGCCACGCTCGACGATGCTGCGGCAGTTGCCGCCGGCGAAGAGCCGATGGACGTGACGACTGAGACCAGATTCGCTCTCGAGGGCTATCGGAATGCGATGACCTACGTCCTCCAACTTGCCCAGGAGCCGCCTATCAGTGTGTCTGTGGATCTCGTCAAGAGCCTCCACTTCATGATGACCAACGACGACCTCGCTGCGCGACCGGGCAGGTGGCGGGCGGGATCGGTGTTCGTGCAAAGCGACGCAACCGGCGAGATCGTGCACGAGGGAGCCGATCTCACCCGCCTACCGGAGTTGATGTCGGACCTAGTGGCCAGCATGAACGACCCCGAGGGCATTGCGATCGTGAGCGCGGCGATGGCTCACCTCAACCTGGTCATGATCCACCCGTTCCGCGACGGAAACGGCCGCATGGCTCGGTGCCTTCAGAGCCTCATGCTCGCAGCCGACGGGACCCTCGCGCCCGTGTTCATGAGCATCGAGGAGTACCTCGGGCGCAACACTCAGGCGTACTACGACGTCCTTGCGGAGGTGGGCGGAGGATCCTGGCAACCTGAGCGCGATGCTCGGCCCTGGATTCGCTTCATCCTCACGGCCCATCTACGCCAAGCCCAGACCCTGCAGCATCGGGTCAAGGCAAGCGAGAGGATCTGGATATCGCTCGAGGCCCTCGTCAATGCCCGTGGGTTACCCGAGCGCTCGATGCCGGCCCTGTTCGATGCGGCGAGTGGGTATCGCCTCAGAAGGGCGACCTACGCCGCAGCACTCTCGGCCAACGACGACGAGGTGTCCGACCAGACTGCGACGAGAGATCTCAAGGCACTCGTGGACGCGGGACTCCTCACCCCTGAAGGCGACAAGCGCGGCCGTGTCTATACGGCGGCGGGGCCGCTCAAGGAGATCCGCGAGCAGGCCCGGGCCTCACGCCAACCGGGGAGTCCGACGGACCCGTTCGCCGCCCCTAAAGTGCGTGGCGACTCTGCCTACACATGATCGATGTAGCGTCAATTGACTGAGGTGGTGCGTTGTGCTGGCCCTCCGCGAGGCCGCACCCTCCTTCAGCGTGCCAGCACGCGAAGAGAAGGTCAGGGCGTGGGGAGGGTCGAGGACGAGTCTCGCAGGGTGATGGTGAAGTTCCCTCCTGGCCCGGGTGCCGCGAACGCGCGTCCACCGTTCGACTCCGCGATCGAGGCCACGATCGCGAGCCCGAGGCCGCTGCCCCCTCATTTCGATCACGCGACTCGTCTAGGCGGACGCATCGGTAGAAGACCCGCTCGCAGTCCTCCGGGCTCAGGCCGTCACCATCGTCGTCCACCTGAATTCGGGTCTCGCCCCCCGAGACGGTGACGCTCACGTCGACCGAGGTACGGGTGTGCCGCGCGGCGTTGTCCAGTAGGTTCGGCGTCAGGCTCCTCAGCGCCTGACGGTTGCCGCGAAACCCGCACGGCGCGTAGCCGAACCGGAATGTCAGGTCGGGCCTGTTCTGCTGCGAGGCCGACACGCCCTCCGCCACCCGGGCGGCGAGGTCGAGGTCGTCCACTTCTACGGGAGCGTCACGTGCGTCCGTCCTCGCGAGGACGAGGAG
>JBMOKH010000096.1:0-8544 GCA_049315365.1 Candidatus Nanopelagicales bacterium | reverse complement strand
GGTTGGTCGGCGGCGATCACCCGCTTGTCCTGCAGGTCCTTCAGGCTCTTGGTCAAGGCCACCTGCGTCATGCCGGTGATGGCCCGTTGAATGTTGGTGAACGTCCGCTCACCGCGTCCGCCGATCGCTGTGAGGACCTCGCGGGCACGCACGTCCGCGCTGAATTCGGCGCTGAGTATTCGCTCCCCCGAGACGACGAGCGAACTGGTCGAACGGTTGAGTGAGTCCTCGAGGAAGTCCCGGGGCGACATCCCTCGCTCCCAGTCCTGGACGATGAGGGGGAGGCCGCCGGCGATCAGGTAGGCGTCGAATGCGTCGAAGGCATTCAGGCCTGTCATCGAAGAAACATCACGAGGGTTCAGAGGGTGAAGCACAAACTCTGTGCCCCGTGCGTAGAAGGGCTGGTCGTGCTTTGTGAGTTGCTCCATCATGGCCAGGTCGCTTCCGAGGAGTATGAGAAGGACCGGCTTGCCGGCCAACTCCCTGTCCCATATTCGCTGCAGTTCGCCGGCGCCACCCGGCAGGGCTGCCAGGAGCCACGGCACCTCGTCAAGTACAACAATGGACGGGGAGTCGGAGGGCAGGGCTGCTGCCAAGAGCGAGAGGGCCGCCGTGAGCGACGATGGACTGTTCCCTTGAGCGACTGATGCCCGCGGAAGGTCGGACTCGGCGATCGCCAGAGTCAGTTGAGCGAGTTCATCGGTCAACGGCGCCCCCTTGGCGGCGGCGAAGTACACCGATGGGACACCCGACCTGCGGACGAACTCAGTCACCAATGCCGACTTGCCCACGCGACGGCGCCCACGAAGCAGGATCGCTTGCCCCTTGTCTAGTCGGCCACCGCGCCTCACCTGATCGAGGTGATTGGCGAGGAGTGCCAGCTCATTGACCCGCCCCACGAAACCTGTCACGACCCTCCCCCTCAGGATTACTATTCATGAGAATACTATTCTCATGAATAGTAAAGTGGCAAAAGCCCCAGCGGTTCGAGTATGAAATGCGCAGGGCCGGGAACTCGCTCCCGAACCTCACCGAGTCTCGTGGCAGTTGTCGGAGGGACGACCTCGGACGTGCCATCACACTTCGAACTCGCTCGCGCCCCCCGCCGCTAGGTGCAGGATGCGCCGGGATGTGACCTTCGTGCCGGTTGCGCGCTCGATCAACGCGGCATAGGCCGCCAACTGATCTGCATAGTGCTGACGGGTCTCGTCGCTGATCGACTCATCGGTCTTGTAGTCGACGAGGACTAGACCCTCCGGTCCCTCGAACACGAGGTCGGCGAAGCCCTCGACGAGCCGCACGCCCTCGTGGTCGACGGGGGCAGCAAGGTAGAGCTCGCTCCAGCGCCGGGGTGCGGCAAGGGCCTGCGCCATGAGGGGCGAGGCGATCGCCACCCGCACCAGCTCTGCAACGCCATTGACTGGGACCCCCTCATCCTGTGCCGCACGCAGGCACGCGGCCTCTTGCTCGACTTCTGTCGCGTGGGCGCCGATGCCCACGATGGTGTCGAGTGCGGCATGCACGGCCCGGCCAATGGGGCGGCCATCGCGGGCAGTGCGAGTCTCGGCGGCCACGGTCGACTCGAATGGCACGGGCGCATCGGCTGGTGGAGTGCGAGAGGCCGCGAGTGGAGTGAGTGGCAGGCCGAGGAACGCAGCAGCATCCCCGCTCGGTGCGGCGATGAAGGGCACGCGGCTCCGCGCTCGGACCCGGGCGACCTGCTCGCTCCAATCGTGAGGCAGCGGGCTGACGGGTGGTGATGGGATGGGCGCCACCGGTACCGGCACCTCATCAACTGCCGTGACGTCCGAAGCGTCGCGCGGCACTGCATCCCACAGCAGCGAGGAGTGCGGTCGTTTGTTCGTGCCGTGCTCGCCGCAGAGGGAGACGATGAGGTGGTCGCGTGCCCGAGTGCAGGCGACATAGTGGAGTCGGACCCGTTCAGCGGCGCTGCGCGGCTTGCGCTCCCCTTCATCCCACTCGTCGTAGCAGATGCTCTTGAGATCCTTGGTGATCCGGAACTCGAAGCGGTTCTGGTTGACGATTCCAATCGCGGGGGAGGGGTCGTAGATGTTGTTCGCCATCGCGGCGAGGACAACGATCGGAAACTCCAGGCCCTTCGCTTGGTGGATGGTCATGAGACGGACCGCATTGTCGTCGCGAACATCGGGCTCCGGGAGGGATGATCGACTTGAAGCGGTCTGGGCCTCGGCCGCCGCGACGAGGTAGTCGGGCAGACCGATACCGCCCTCGTCCTGAAACTGCTGCGCATGGGCGCGCAGCATTCGCACGCAGTCTGCATCGAAGGCCCCCCGAGGGGAGAAGGCCAGGGCCTCCATGATCCGGGTTCGCATGATGAGTTGGTCGATTACGGTGACGGGCTGCAGTGTTTCCAGGGTGTTGCGCAAGCTGTGCAGCAGGTGCAGGGCATCGGCAACGGGCCCGGTGAGTGACTCACCTTCGGCGCCCTCAGCCTGCTTCGCGAGACGCCATCGGCCGCCCGCTCGCCGGTAGTGCAGGAGGTCGATGTCGGTGCAGGCGAAGACCGGGCTCTTGAGGGCTGCCCACAGGTCGAGGTCGGCGGCTGGGTCATCGACAACGGTGAGCGCGGCGAGTAAACCCAGAACGACTGGACGCTGGAAGACGAGGCCAGCATCGCCCGACCGGTACGGCACCCCTGCGTCGTCCATGGCATCAAGGAGCGCCGGGACTCCGGTTCTTGCCGGGTAGAGAACCGCGATGTCGCTGAATGCCGCTGCCCGCGTGTAGCCGCGGGTCTCGTCGGGCAACGGCTCAGTGATGAGCCAGCGGTCGTTGACTGCGCGGCCGATCGCCTGCGCGACGAGTCGTGGCTCGAGCTTCGTTGAGTCCACCACGCCGGTCGCACGAGAGCCGTCGCCGTTGGGTGGCTGCTCCGGGTCGCGGAGCACCGTGACGGCGGGGCCGGGCTCTGCTGCCTCTGGCCGATGCCGCACATCAAGGTCGCGGTAGGTCACCTGCGCCGGACTGCCGCTCATGGCTGCGGCGAAAACCCGGTTCACCCATTCGATCACTGGGGCGACACTGCGGAAGTTTGTCGTCAACTCGAACACTGGGCCCAGCGCCCCCTCAGTGGGCCCGAACCCGGCCAAGGCGCCGGTATACGTGTCAATGTCAGCGCCTCGGAATGAATAGATCGCCTGCTTCGGGTCGCCCACAACAATGAGCCGACCCGGGAGTGGCTGCCCGCTCGGATCGAGGGGATCGGCCGTGATGAGGCGGATGAGCTCCCACTGGACGGGGTCGGTGTCCTGAAACTCGTCTACAAGGACGACGGGGTAGGCCACGTGGACAAGGGCTCGGCATTCGCGGTCGTCTCGGATGAGATCGCGGGCACGCGACAGCAGTTCGTCGAAGGTGACGACACCGCTCCGGGTGCGGTACTCGCGGTGCTGCCGCATGACGGGCCAGGCGGCGGCGAAGGCCGCGCGCATCGCGCTCTCGAGTGGAGCCAGCATGCATGCCTCGAAGGCGGGGATGAGCTCCTTCAGCAGGTCGCGCCGAGCCTTCGCGCCACCCGGGCCCCAGGCTGGCGCGGCACCCACGTTGCCCAGCTTGAAGACCGGATGGGTGCCATCGGTCGCGGCCCAGCAGGCGGCGAGCTCGGCAGGGTCGGCGTGACGCAGCATGGTGATTACCGGGGGGACTCGCTCTTCGAAGGCGACCATCAGCCTGTCAGCGGGGTCGCCACAATCAGCACGTGCGCCAAGCAGGAAGGACTCGAATTCATCGGCGGCCGCGGCGCACAGGTCGTTGAGGTCCGCGCCGCCTTGACTGAATGCCGCATGGTGCAGGCGGAGGCCCTGAGCATCGATCCGCTGCAAAACGTCGAGCAGGTCGACGGGCGCGAGGCCGTAGGCAGCGAGCAACGACAGATCACGGGCATCCGGGGAGGCCTGGACGTGCTCGATCGCGAAGCGCACACGCGATCGTTCGTCGTCGGCTGCATCGGCCCCGGTGGCCGGGGCGAACGCGAGCGGCAGCCGCGCAGAGAGGGCGTGGGTCCGCAGGATCCGTTGAGCGAAGGAGTGGATCGTGCCGATGACCGCGGCATCAAGGTCTTGCAGCGCAGCGGAAAGCAGTTGGCGATTCGCCGGGGAGTCGGTGCCCTTGGTGAGGCGCTTCGTGACCTTCTCGCGCAGGCGGTGCCGAAGTTCGGCTCCGGCCCGGTCGGTGAACGTGATCGCCGCGATCGAGGTGATCGGCAGGGGGGCCGGTTCCGTCAGCGTGTTGATGATGCGCTCGACGAGGGTTGTCGATTTGCCGGTACCCGCGCCAGCCTCGATGAAGGCGCTCATGGACAGCAGCGTTGAAGCCGCGGTGCGGGCATCTTGATCGCGAAGTTCCCCAGCAGTGGTCATGCCTGCTCCTCCTCCTCCTCGGATTCGGCCTTGCCGCTGATGATGAGTGCGCGGCGTCCAAGGCGCTTGCAGACTGGGCAGTAGTCGCGGGAACCCTGCGGAGTGGGAGGAAATGAGCCGGTCTCTCCGGCCGACTCGAGCCGGAGCAGGAGGTCTCGCAGGACGTTCTCGCGGTCGAGGTCGTGCTGAGGGGTCACGACCTCGGGATACTCGCCCGCGTTGGGGACGAAGATGAAGTGGACGTCAATGTGCTCTGCTTCGGGGTACAGCACCCGGGCGGCCGCGTCGTAGACGAGATCCTGAACCTTTTCCCGCTCGCGCTGGGTGCCGTCCTTCTTCGGCTTACCGAGTTTCTCCTCGAATCCCTTAGCGCGGCTGCTCTTGTAATCGACGACGCCGACCGAGCACCCATCGTCACTCAGGTCGATGCGGTCGATTGAACCGCGCAACCGGACCACGACATCGTTGGTCACCCGGAACTCCACGATTGGATCGCCCTCGAACCCGAAGCCCTGCTCGGCGGCCGCAGGCGCGGTAGGCGGTGCGGCCCGGACCTCGGTTGCATCAACGTCGAGGAAGGCCGGAAGTGATGCCATTACCCGCTCGTAGCTCTTCTCCCAGGCGGGACGCCAGCCGGTGAGGCCCTTCGCGATCGCTGCATCCACCTTGAGGTTCATGATCTGACTCAGGTCGGTAAGAGCTGAGGTCGGCCAGGGCTGCCCCGCTGCAGGGAGGGTTCCCATAGTTCGGGATTGGTTGACGAACTCCTCGAACGCGGAGTGGAGGAGGGTCCCAATGTCGTTTGGCGCGATCGTCTCGAGGGTGTCGGCGAACTCATCGGTGGAGAACCTGAGGATCCGCTGCACGAAGAAGTGATAGGGGCAGTGGAGGAATTGTTCGATGGCCGAGGCAGAGAGGTCAATATCGTGAAGTGACCAGACACCAGCCTCGATGCCGAGATCCCCAAAATAGGGGCCCGGCGAGGGTGATGCCCACGCGGCGATGCTCGCGATGCGAGGGAGGAGCGCCGGATCGGGGATCGAACTCGACAGTGCAAGGCGTTCTGCGATGTCACCGGCAGCTATCGGGGCTGGTTCACGTGTGAGGGAGGCGCGCGTTGAGTACACCCGATCAGCACGGCCCGAGGGTAGATAGCGGCTCGGTAGCCCGACGGCGCGGCCAGGCAGCGCCCCCCGCGATAGTAGCGCTATGCAGGAGCCGGCAGACCCAGCGATGGCACGGACATCGCTCGCCGTGAAGCCTTCGATTTCGGATGAAGTCGGCAGGTCGTCGGGATTCCGGCGAAGGAGGAGTCGGGCAGCATCGGGCAGGAGTGGCTGCTCACCCCGAACCGGGGGCAGCAGGCCCTCGCTCGCGCCCACGAGAATGATCTGGTCGAACACGAGGGCGCGACTGCTCGAGACGGGACCGACATGAATCCCGATCGATGACGCACCGTGCCTACCGCGCCGTGCGGCCAGAGTGCGGTCGAGCATCTGGGCAGCGTCGGCCGCACTGGGCTGGGGCGCGTGGGCGCCGAGGCTGTCAATCGCTGGGAACTGCTCAAGGAGCAGGCCGCGCACCGCCTCGGCAGTTGCCGTATCTTCGGGGCGGACGGTCCACCAGACTCCTTGTAGATGGAGGGCCTCGAGGGTGGACCACAGTCTGCCTCCGAGCTCAGACCAGGTGGCGGCACTCGTGATCTCCCCGACGGCCAGATCGAGTGAGCGAATGAGCGCGGCAAGCGGCCGCACATTTGGTTCGAGGCTGCCTGCGTGCCTGGGTTTGGCCTCATCGGAATCCTCAGTCTCACTCTCAGTCACGGCCGGAGTGGCGATCGCATCGAGGTGGCCTAGCCAGGTGCGGGCATCGCCGAACAGGCCCTCCTGCCGGATGAGCGCCCTCGTCGGCCCTGACGAGACAGGTTCCGGACCGCCAGTCAGGTGCCCGAGCCCGAGCAGGCGCATGAGGAGCGGTCGAGTGATGCCGCTTCCATCCATTGTTCGTCCCGCGGCAAGGTCAGTCAGTGCGAACAGACACCGGGCGACCGTTGATGAGCGGAGGGTCTGCCCTGTCGGACCGTGCCAGTCGATGCCCGCATCGTCGAGCGCTCGCTCGAGGAGGCGGGCGTATGGAAGATCGGTCGAGTAAAGGATGGCAAGGCTGCCGGGGTTCGAGCCCTTCGCGATGGCATCGGCCGCGCACCGTACGGCAAACGAAGCCTCGGTCGCGGGATCGGGAAAATCTAGGACGCGGGCCGCAATAGGGGCAGCCAGAGGCGTGACCCTGATGTGAACGACGTGGGTATGTGCGGCGAGTGCGTCGAAGACGACTCGGGTGGGCGCTGGCACCCGAGCCGACACGACCACGATCGACCCGAGGTAGCTCGCCAGCATCGGGTCTCCTGTTACCCGGGCAACCACGGCCGAAGATACGTCGTGCCACGTCGAAATCCCGAGGGCGCCGCTCATGGCGCTGCGGGTGCGCGCAACGAATTCGATGGCGGCTCGCGCCGTCAGTGACACTCCGGCCGAATCCAGAATCGCCGACGTGTCGTCCACATCGCACCAGGTGAGCTCCTCGGAAAGCGAGGCAAGAAGGAGTGCAGTCTCGGGATGGTCGGCGGACGCTGACAGCGGGCCGGTGTCAGCGCGCAGGAGGCCCCCGACCACTGACGCCGCCAGGAGGGGATCAGTCGAGGCCGGGCTGATGAGGCCAACGCGCCGCGCCAACTCGGACATCAACTCTGCGAGGGTGACCGCCCTCACGTTCACGACCCCGGATCCGGGTGCGCATGCCTCGGCAAGCTGGCGACGCAAGGCCCAAGCCTGGGCGGCCGAGTCGGTGACGAGCGTGACGGGGGCGAACGGATCGGGTGACTTCGTGGCTTGGATCGCCTCGCTCGCAGCGCGTTGGAGCGCGGCGTTGTCTGCAACGTCGATGACCTCTATTGCCCCCACGGTGGCACGTTATCCGGGCGGGCTGACATTCGCTGCGTATCCGACACACGCCCCCTGTGACGTCCACAATGATCCCCACCCAACGTGACTCGCTGTGAGTTGGACCTCAGGCCGGTTGAATGAGCCGGCCCATCCCGCTGTAACTGCGGGAGTACCAGGAGCCGGTGATGGGGCTGATTCGCACACCCTTGCCGGGATCCACGGCGTCGACCATCTTCCCGTGACCGATGTAGATGCCGACGTGGTGGGCGCCGCCGCGGAAGAAAAACACGAGATCGCCGGGCGATGAGTCCCGATACCGAACTCTCTTGACCTTGCGCCATTGCGAGTTCGAGCGGTGCGGCAGGTCGATACCGGCCGCTTGCTTATAGACGTAGGAGGTGAGTCCTGAGCAGTCGAAGGCGTCTGGGCCTGCGTGGCCGGCTCGGTAACTGTCACCCACCTGAGCCTTCGCCAGTGTGACGATCCGGGCCCTGATCTGAGCGGCCGCTGCCGACGTAGCGCGCTGGAAGGTTCTGCGCATGGCAGCGGTACGGCGGCCGCTCACCTCAATCGCAGCCTCGGCGTTGGGGGGAACCGCGTCTGCAAGCGGCACGGGATTCGCCTCGGCGGATGCCAGTTGGGTGTCGGCAACGGCTGCGGTCGACATCACGCCTCCGGTGAGAACCGCGCCGGCGAGCGCGGTTGCGGCAACGGTGCGTACTGCGTGACGTCGAATGGAATGGCGAATAGGACTGCGCATTGATCAGGCTCCTTGGGATTGTCCTCGCCACCCGAAGGTCAGGTGGCTGACTGCCCGCTGGCTGCGAGCGGCCCCGGGGTCTGCAACTGGCAAGGACGCTACGTGCTTGCCACTTGGTAACGGTTTGATCACGACCGCTTTTCGGACGTTCCATCGGGGGCCTATGGGATCACTCACAGCCATGCCATCAAGAGACACACGCACCATTCGTTACATTTACGATCGACGGGTCATGCCGTAACGTCGCTGTCGCAACGGTGGTTGGCGGTGAGGACGGTCTCGATGTTCGTTAGGGTTTGCGCGTGAGCGAGCCGCGAAAGACCTTGGCCAAGGGCCTCATCTTCGTCGGGGCGGCTACCCTCATCGGCAACGGCGCGGCCTATGCCCTGTCGATCATCGCGGCACGCCGGCTCACGCAGGCCGAGTTCGGTGCTCTCGGCGC
>JBMOKH010000390.1:0-1946 GCA_049315365.1 Candidatus Nanopelagicales bacterium | reverse complement strand
CTCATAGGGTGTAACCCAGAGTGTCGGCGATGCATTCCCGATCAATTCCAGAAATCTCTGAGATCGCTACTGCGCCGCCATGTATCACGGGTGATACCGACCAGTTCATGACGGACGTGAGCATTCGCGACCTGCGCAACCACGGTGGCGAGGTCATCGATCGGGTCCTTGGCGGGCACGACATTGTCATCACCAGATCCGGCCGGCCCGTCGCCCAGATCCTTCCCATGAGTGACCGCGGCACCGCGCGCAGCGTTCTCGCCCGGTGGCGGCCGATTCCCGGTCTGGATTTCGATCAACTTCGTGCCGATCTCGACTCGACCATCGATCCCTGGCTATGACGACGACCGGGCTGCTCGACACCAGCGTCGTCATCGCTCTGGCACGTGGCCTGGACCCAGCACTGCTGCCCGACGAGAGCTTCATCTCCACCATCACGCTCGCCGAGTTGTCGGTCGGGCCCCTTGTCGCCAGCACCCTCGAGGGGCGCATGGCCCGGCAGATAGTCCTGCAGCAGACCGAGGCCGATTTCACGGCCTTGCCCTTCAACGCGGAGGCAGCCCGCCGCTACGGCCAGATAGCTGCCGCACTTCGGGTCTCCGGCCGCACGGTGCGCGCTCGAGCCTTCGACACCCTCATCGCCGCGATCGCCAGCGCCCACGACCTACCGATCTACACGGCAAACCCCACCGACTTCGACCTCATTCCCGACGTCGTCGTGGTCGCCATCCCCTCGCCCAGCCGAACCGGGAGCGATACGCTCGCGGACGTGGATTCACACATGCTGCTACGCGCCATCGTCGGAGTACTGCTCACGGTCGTCATCCTGGCGCTGGCCGGCAAGCGGGGGTGGTTCCTGTTCTCCCTCGCCCGCGCGGGCAAGCCAGCGGTCGGACGCACGAAGGACGCACCTGAGCGGGTCCAGGCCGAGGCGATCGAGGTGCTCGGGCAGAAGAAACTCCTCAAGTGGACGATCCCTGGCCTCGCGCACGTGTTCGCCTTCTGGGGATTCCTGGTTCTCGGCCTGACCATCCTTGAGGCCTACGGCGCCCTGTTCATTGCCGACTTCGCCGTGCCGGTCATCGGTACGTGGCCGGTCGTCGGCTTCCTAGAGGATCTGTTCGGCGTGCTGGTGTTCGTCGGCATCGTCATCTTCGGGATCCTGCGCATCTCGAACAACCCGGCCACCCAGGGGCGTGCCTCTCGCTTCTTCGGCAGTCACACCAAGGGCGCCTGGCTCATCCTGTTCATGATCTTCAATGTCGTCTGGACCCTGTTCCTCTACCGCGGCGCCCAGATCAACACGGGCGTGTTCCCCTTCAAGTCGGGTGCCTTCGCGTCGGAGTGGACGGCATCGCTGCTCGCCCCGCTCGGCGAGAGCGCGAACGAGTGGCTCGAGACGATCGGCATCTGGCTGCAGATCGGCGTCGTCCTCGTCTTCCTCCTCATCGTCCTGCACTCAAAGCACCTCCATATCGGCGCGGCGCCAATCAACGTCTACACCTCGCGCCGGCCCAATGCCCTCGGCCCGCTGCTCCCGATCATGTACAAGGGCGAGCCGGTCAACTTCGAGGATCCGCCGGACGACGCCACCTTCGGCAAGGGCCACATCGGCGACTTCACCTGGAAGAACTACGTCGACTTCATGGCCTGCACCGAGTGCGGGCGATGCCAGTCGCAGTGCCCGGCCTGGAACACCGGCAAGCCACTCTCGCCGAAGCTTCTCATGATGAACCTACGCGACACCATGTTCACGCAGGCGCCGTACCTGCTCGCAGCCAATGGCGAGCATCCCGGCCTCGGCGAGCTACACGAGCAGGCGCTGGCTGCGGTGAGCGCCGAGGTGCGCGCCGAGGTCGAGCGGCCGTTCATCGGTGCCCGTGCCGGCTCCGAGCACTCGGCCGACGACGGCTACACCTTCGACGGCCACCGCACCACCGGCGCCG
>JBMOKH010000389.1:0-1949 GCA_049315365.1 Candidatus Nanopelagicales bacterium | reverse complement strand
GCCATGACGTCATCGAGTCGATCCGGGTCGAGCGACCCGAAGCCCTCGTCGACGAAGAGCATGCCGATGTCGATGCCGCCCGCATGGGCGCGGACGGTGTCGGCGAGGCCGAGCGCGAGTGCGAGCGCCGCGCAGAAGGTCTCACCGCCAGACAAGGTATCGGCCCGGCGCACCGAGTCGGTGAACCGGTCTGCGATCGCGAGGCCCAGGCCAAGGATCCTTTCGCGGCCCTGCGCCTGCTCGGTGTCGACGAGTGCGAAGCGGCCCTCAAGCATGCCCGACAGCCGGGCATTCGCGGCCTCGATCACCTCGTCGAACATCTGCTGGAGCACATAGGCCTTGAGCGGCTGGAGGAGCTGGTTCGCGCCACGGCCGTTCAAGGTGTTGGCGAGCGAGATGGTCGCGGCTGAGGCTTGCACTGCCTGATCGTGCAGGGCGCGGGCCGAGGAGACCGCCGACTTCTTCACCGTCAGGTCATCGTGCAGCCGCCGGGCGGCGTTGGCAGCGCTGGTCGCCTCGGTCATCGCGGACTTGGCAGCAGCGAGCTGCTCCTCGAGGGATCCGCCCGCCTCATCGGGCTCGTCGACGACAGGCTCCTCAAGCGCCTCCAACGCCGCCTGCGCCTCGGCTTCGGTTCGCATCGCAGATGCCCTGACCTTGATTGCCTCACCAAGCGCGACGACATCGGCCCGCATCCTCGCCACGTCGGCCATGCGCTCATCGATGGTCGCGAAGCCACCCGAAGCCGCGGCCAGCTGAAGGTCGATCGCGGCTAGCTCCTCGGCGCGCTGCGCTGCCTGCACTCGACTCGACGCGGACCGCTCGGCAAGAAGCGGCAGCTCCTCGGCGATCAGCTCGAAGCGAGCGATCACCTCTGCCAGCACGGCTGCCGGATCATCATCGCCCGCGACGGGCACCGCAGCGGTCACGTCGACCTGACGGGTGAGCGCGCGAGCAGCGGTCACGTCCGGCGCGATCGTCAGCCGGCTCGCGGAGACCGAGTCAACGCGGCGGCCGGCCGCCGCAATGTCCCCGGGCGTAACGGCGAACTCGGACCCAGCAGCCGGGTTCGGATGATCCGTCGAGCCGCAGACCGGGCACGACTCGCCGGCGGTGAGCCCCTCGGCAAGCTCGCCCGCCATGCCGTCCATACGGGCTTGCACGAGGGCGTCGCGCTCGCCGTTCGCGGCCAAATAGGCGTCCTCGAGCTCACGCGATCGGAGCTCGAGTTCGTCCTTACACCAGGCGAGCAGGCCAGGGAGGTTGATTTCGCGCTCGGCCGTGAGCCGGGCCGAGGTGGTCTCGGCCTTCACCGCTTCGCGCTCGAGGCGCTCCATGTCCAGCACGAGGCCCGGACGAACCTCGCCCTGCTTCATCACCTGGCGGAGCGACCCGATCGCCTCGTCGGCCTTGCTCACCACGTCATCCGGGTCCGCGAGGTCGATTTCCTTGGCGGTGAGGCTGGCGAGTTTCTTGACGTGGCCGTCTGCGGCTTGATGCGCGGATTCGACCCGCTTCGTTGCCGCCTCCACCGCCTGCCCGGCCTCGGTGCGTGCCCGCGCTGCCGTCCGCCATTCGCGCACCCGGTCCACGAGTCGTTCGCAGGCCTCGAGCTCGGCTGCTAGGACCAGCGCGGAGGCCGCAGTGGCCTCCATTCGCTCAGCCGCGGTCTCCGACGCACTGTCGATCGCATCGTCGACACCGGCTCGGCTCGAGTCGGGATCGCCGAGCACCTCGCGCTCACGGTCGAAGATTGGGTCGAAGATCGCCCCGACCAGCTGCTGGATGCTGTCACGGACGCCACCGGTGAGAGTCGCGATGCCCACCTCGGCCGCCTTGCGCTGCACATCGGTCCACTCCTGAAGCCTCGCGAAGACGCTCGTCGCGAACACCTGCTCCAAGATGGCCTGACGCTCGGCGCTCTTGGCCCGGAGGAACCTCGCGAACTC
>JBMOKH010000095.1:0-8617 GCA_049315365.1 Candidatus Nanopelagicales bacterium | reverse complement strand
TCCTCGACTCCCGTGGCAATCCCACGGTCGAGGTCGAGATCCTGCTCGACGACGATACCGTCGCGCGGGCGGCCGTTCCGTCCGGTGCATCGACCGGTGCGTTCGAGGCATCCGAGCGCCGCGATGGCGAGGCCCGCTACGGCGGCAAGGGTGTTCTCCAGGCATGCGCGGCGGTCGAGGACGACATCGCCCCCGAGATCATCGGGATGGACGCAACCGACCAGCGGCTCATCGACCAGGTGATGATCGACCTCGACGGCACGCCGAACAAGGCGAGCCTCGGCGCGAATGCGATCCTCGGGGTCTCGCTCGCAGTGGCCAAGGCGGCCGCGCTGTCGTCCGAGCTTCCGCTCTTCCGCTACCTCGGCGGCCCGAACGCGCACCTGCTGCCCGTCCCGATGATGAACATCCTCAACGGCGGCGCTCATGCCGACACCGGTGTCGACATCCAGGAGTTCATGATCGCGCCGATCGGGGCGACCACCTTCACCGAGGCGCTCCAGCAGGGCACCGAGGTCTACCACTCGCTCAAGGCCGTGCTGAAGAAGCAGGGCCTGTCGACCGGCCTGGGCGATGAGGGTGGCTTCGCTCCGGCGCTGGCGAGCAACCGCGCCGCCCTGGAGCTCATCGCGACCGCGATCGGGGCGACCGGCCTGCGCCTGGGATCCGACATCGCTCTCGCGCTCGACGTTGCGTCGACCGAGTTCTACGCCGACGGCTCCTACTCCTTCGAGGGAGCAGCCCGCTCCTCGGAGTGGATGACCGCCTACTACGAGTCGCTGCTCGCAGACTTTCCCCTCGTCTCGATCGAGGACCCGATGTCGGAGGACGACTGGGCCGGCTGGATCCACCTGACGAGCACGCTGGGCGACCGCGTCCAGATCGTCGGCGATGACCTGTTCGTCACGAACCCCACGCGCCTTCAGCGCGGCATCGACGAGAGCGCCGCGAACGCGCTCCTCGTGAAGGTCAACCAGATCGGCTCGCTGACCGAGACCCTCGATGCCGTGAGCCTCGCCACCCGAAACGGGTTCTCGTCGATGATGTCGCACCGCTCCGGCGAGACCGAGGACACCACGATCGCCGACCTCGCGGTCGCCACGAACTGCGGCCAGATCAAGACGGGTGCCCCGGCACGCTCCGAGCGCGTTGCGAAGTACAACCAGCTGCTGCGCATCGAGGAGGAGCTCGACGATGCTGCCCGCTACGCAGGCGCATCGGCGTTCCCGCGTTTCGGTCGCTCGTCCTCCTGACCGTTCATGGCACGATCAGGAGCGTGGGTAATACTCCGTTGCTGATCGTGCCAAGGCGCGGGGGCTCGCACACCGGTCGGGCCGCGATCCTCACGATCGTCGCCGCGATCCTGGTCGCCACCCTCGCGGTGCCGGTTCGCGCATGGTTCGACCAGCGTGACGAGATCGCCGGGCTCGAAGCCGAGGTCGCATCCGGGCAGCTGCTCGTCGAGGAACTGCGTGTAGAGAAACTGCGCTGGGCTGATCCGGCGTTCATCGCTGCGGAGGCCCGGCGCCGACTGCACTTCGTTCGACCGGGTGAGATCGGCTACACGACCATCGGAACCGAGGACCTGCCAGAGGAGCTCGCCGTCGTCGCTGTCGAGGAGCTGGTCCCGCAGCTCTGGTACGAGCGCCTGTGGAGCGCGACGGCGGAGGCGGACGGTGTGGCTGAGTCCGGGGCGGGCAAGAAAGACAGACCGGCCGGCGACAAGGACTCGATGAGTGCCGAGGAAGGCCAGTGACGCGCGAGGCCTTGTCTCCCACCGACGTCGCATGCGTGCAGAGGCAACTCGGTCGCGCCCCGCGGGGGATGGTGGCCGTCGCCCACCGCTGCCCGTGCGGCGCCGCCGATGTCGTCCGGACCCTTCCGCGGCTTCCCGACGGAACCCCGTTCCCGACTACCTTCTACCTCACCTGCCCGAGGGTGAACGGGGCCATCGGCACCCTTGAGGCGAGCGGTCTCATGCGCGACATGGAGGCTCGGCTCGGCACCGACCCGGATCTCGCTGCGGCGTACGGCGCCGCGCATGAGGCATACCTCGCCGATCGGCGTGCCCTCGGCGATGTCGCTGAGATCGAGGGCATCAGTGCCGGCGGAATGCCGAACCGGGTCAAGTGCCTGCATGTCCTCGCGGCCCATGCACTGGCGTGCGGCCCGGGGGTGAATCCACTCGGTGACGAGGTGGTCGCGGCGCTTGGCACATGGTGGGCCTCGAATCCGTGTTCCCTTTCGCCCGAGGACGACGCGTCGTGACCCGCGTGGCGGCGATCGACTGCGGCACCAACTCGATCAGGCTGCTCATCGCTGATGTCGATCAGGCGACGGGCATGCTGAGCGACCTCGTGCGGACGATGCGGGTCGTGCGGCTCGGCGAGGGGATCGACCGCACCGGCGAGTTCTCGCAGGGGGGGCTCGAACGAACCTTCGCGGCGTGCGAAGAGTACGCCGCACTGCTGGCAGCCCACGGCAATCCGCCCCTGCGGTTCGTCGCCACCTCCGCGACCCGCGACGCCGGGAATCGGGCTGATTTCATGGCCGGGGTCATGGCGAGGCTCGGCGTCGAACCCGATGTCATCCCGGGCGCCGAGGAGGCGGAGCTGTCGTTCGTCGGTGCGGTGCGGGGTCTGCCGCAGGGCCTCCTGGCCGAACCGGTCCTCGTCGTCGACATCGGCGGCGGCTCGACGGAGTTCGTCCTCGGTGGCGAACTGCCGAGTCACAGCATCAGCGTGAACGTCGGCTGCGTCCGGATGACCGAGCGGCACCTTCGATCAGATCCGCCGAGCGCGGGTGAAGTCGACCTGGTCGAAGCAGACCTCGCGGATGCCCTCGCCGCGGTGGCGAGTGCGGTACCGGTGGGTGATGCGCGCACCCTCGTCGGGGTGGCGGGGTCGGTCACTACGGTCGCCGCGATGGCACTCGACCTGAGGGAATACGACCCGGCTGTCCTGCATGGCGCGGTCGTGACGCGTGACCAGGTGGAGCGCGTCACCGAACAGCTCCTCGCCATGACGCGGGCACAGCGCGCGGCCCTGCCGTTCATGCATGAGGGGCGGGTCGATGTCATCGCCGGCGGAGCGATGGTGCTCCGTGCGCTCATGCGGGCCTTCGGGCAGGAGCAGGTTATCGCGAGCGAGACCGATATCCTCGATGGCATCGTTTACAGGCTGGCCGCGCTGAACTCCTGAGATCACCTGCGGCTCGGCATGTAATCGGTTGTGGAAGGCCAAGGAGCCTGTCTACACTGCCGAGGATGGGAATCACGATCCGCGACGTCGCCCAAGCGGCCGGTGTCTCGACAGCGACCGTATCGCGGGCGCTGCGCGGACTGCCGAATGTCGACGAGCAGACCCGCCTGCGCGTGCAGCGCATCGCCGGCGACCTCGACTACGTCATTTCGCCGAGCGCATCTCGGCTGGCAAGCGGCCGGACCGGCAGCGTCGCGGTCATCACCCCCTACATTGCCCGGTGGTTCTTCTCGACCGTGATCTCCGGGATCGAGTCGGTGCTCCAGAGCGCCGGCATGGACCTGCTCCTCATGAGCGTCTCGAATCCCGATGCCCAGCGCAGGCAGCCGCCGGCGCCGAGGCTCAGGCGCCGGGTCGACGGAGTGCTCGTCATCGCGGTGCCGCCGAGCGACCCGGAGCTGCGCGATGTCGTCGACCTCGGGATGCCGACGAGCCTGATCGGGGTCTCGATGGAGGGGGTGCCGAGCGTGACGATCGACGATGTGCTCGCCGCCCGCATCGCTACCCAGCACCTCGTGAATCTCGGCCACCGGCGCATCGGCATCATCGGCGGCTCTGCGATGATCGCTCCGTCGACCGCCGGGCACGACCGGCAGCGAGGCTTTCTCGACGTGATGTCGGAGGCCGGGCTCCAGGTGGATCCGATGCTCGAGTCCTACGGGCACTTCACGGTCGCCGGCGGCGAGCAGGCAATGACCGCCCTGCTCACCCAGCGCAACCGGCCCACCGCCGTCTTCGCGATGTCCGATGAGATGGCATTCGGGGCGATGCGCGCTCTTCGCAGCCACGGGCTCGTGGCCGGCTCGGATATTTCCCTCATCGGTGTCGACGGCCACGACATGTCCGAACTCCTCGACCTGACCACCGTGGCCCAGCCGGTTGTCGATCTCGGACGCATCGCGGCCGAGACCCTGCTCGCTCAGATCAGCGCCGGAGCGGTCGCGGCGTCCATAGCGCCCTGCCAATTGCCGACCAGGCTCTTCGTACGCGGATCGACGGCTGCCCTAGCCCGGTGACATGCCCGCTTCGAGGTCCGGGATCGCGGATGTTCTGTCTCGAGTGCGTCACACTTGGGGCATGGAGCAGATCACGATCGACATCCGCGGCGAGCGGGTCCCCGCCGTCATCGCCCGCCCGGCCACCGGCGGTGGGCCCGGGGTCATCGTCGTCCAGGAGTGGTGGGGCCTCGTCCCCCATATTCGCGACGTCGTCCAGCGGTTCGCCGACGAGGGATTCGTTGCCCTGGCCGTCGATCATTACCGCGGGATCGAGACGACGGAGCCGGACGAGGCGCAAAAGCTCATGCTGGGCCTGGACATCGGCCGCGTCGCCGATGACCTCGCGCACGCCGCCCGAACCCTCGCGGAACTGGCCGAGGTCGAGGGCGACGGGATCGCCGTCGTCGGTTTCTGCATGGGCGGGGGCCTCGCGCTCCTTGCCCCGACGGTGAGCGCTGACGTCTGCTGCTCCGTCGCGTTCTACCCGGCCATGCCGTGGCCCGGCTATGCCCCCGACTGGTCGCGTTACGCCGGCAAGTCAGCGCTTGTCCACAAGGCCGAGTCGGATGAGTCCTGGGCAGGACCGGCGATCGAGGAGTACGCCGCAGCCATCCTGGAGAACGGCGGGGCAGCCACCGTCATCGAGTACCCCGGCTCGGTCCACGCCTTCTTCAACGATGACCGCCCCGAGGTCTTCCAAGAGGCCAACGCGGCGGAGGCCTGGCGGCGCACGATCGACCGCATTCGCGAGTGCGCGACCTCGGCCCACTGACGTCCGAGCGCCTAGGGTTGGGACCGCGCCCCCGTAGTCCAACTGGCAGAGACACCCGGCTTAAACCCGGCACAGTATGGGTTCAAATCCCATCGGGGGCACCAAAGTGCCCGTCGCGATTGTCGAAATGCATCCGGTCGGTTAACGTGTTTCCATGCAGTCAAACAACCCCGTCCTTTCCCGTTACGAGAAGAAGCCCGGCGAGGCCGGCTTCGCCTTTGATGAGGGCCGCTCGGCCTACGCCTCAGCAAGCGGGACGGCCCCGGCCGCGACCGCTGCTGTGGGCGCCCCGCCCGCAGACACCGATGCCGCGTTCCAGGCGATCACGGCCGCTGGTGGTGCCCGGCTGACGATCAATGACGTCATCGTCAAGACGATGATGATGTTCGCGGTCGTCGTGGTCTTCGCGATCCTCGGCTGGAACCTCGTCGATGCAGCTCCGTTCATCGTGCTTCCGGCGCTCATCGTGGCGACCGTCCTCGGCTTCGTTAATGCCCTGAAGAAGCGCGTCTCACCGCCGCTGATGCTCCTGTACGCGGTCTTCGAAGGCGTGCTCCTCGGCGCGATCAGCAACATCTACGACCAGTTCGCGCAGTCATCGGACTACAACGGCATCGTGCTCCAGGCCGTCGTCGCGACGATGACCACATTCGCCGTCATGCTCACCCTCTACCTCACCGGCGTCGTGAAGGTGACGAAGAAGTTCCAGAGCGTTCTGATGGTGGCCGCGGTCTCCTACCTCCTCCTCGGCCTCGCATCCCTTGTCGCAGCCATGTTTGGCGTCGGCGGCGGCTGGGGCTTCTACGGGGTGGGCACGATCGGCCTGCTCATCTGCGTGTTCGGCGTCCTGATCGCGGCCTTCTTCCTCATGCTCGACTTCGAGGCCATCAAGCAGGGCATCGCGCTCGGTGCGCCGGAGCGCGAATCGTGGCGGATGGCCTTCGGCTTGCTCGTCACCCTCGTGTGGATCTACCTCGAGTTCCTGCGACTGATCGCGATCTTCAGCCGCAACTAGCTTGGATCCGCTGCAACTCGGCGGTCAAACGCACCTCGATTCCGACGAGCGAGCCCCATGGGGCCGCATCGTCGGGATTCGAGGTGCGTTTTCGGTTGATGGGCGTCAGTGAGCACGTCGCAGCTCAGTACTCGTGAAATTTCTCGTCGAACTCCCTCGCCCGCCTTGCCGCGGATTGATTGTGCGGGTACTGTCACATCGGGGAAAGGGGAACGGCGATGACCGCGGGAAGGTTCTTGACGCCAGAAGCAGTGGGTACGGTCGTGCGCCGGGCGCGCGTGCGGCGAAATTGGAGTCAGACCGAACTTGCGACTTGCGCTGGCGTGACGCGCGAATGGGTGGGTCGCCTCGAGAACGGTGCCCCGCGCCTTGAGTTCGACAAGGTCCTGCGGACCATGTCCGTTCTCGGGCTGCGGGTGGAGGCACCTGCCGACGAGTCTGCCAACGCAGAGGACATCGAGCTCGCCAACGAGATTGCCTGGACAATGGCGCTAGAAGACCGCAAGCTGTCGAGCGGTGGGTACGACAGGCTACTCGACAAGATTGTCGCGGACAGGCTCACGCGGAAGCAGTGCGTGGCCACCGGCTGATGATCGGGGCTGGTGGGTCGCCAGACGGACCTATTGATCCTGAGGAGGGCCAATACCTGCGGCCCGAACTGGCGGGCGTGTATTGGCGTTCCGAGGTGTTTGAACTCGAGGCGCTCAACTTGGCCGACGCGAGAATCTGGCTGGCTACGCGACCGGCCAGACGCGAAGAGTTACTGACCCAGTCCTTTCAGCACGAGTTGCATCGTCGAATGTACGGTGCCGTGTGGACATGGGCCGGCGCCCGTCGTGTGCGTGAGAACAACATCGGCATCAACCCTCAGCACATTGCCGATAGGTGGGAGCAGTTGCTGGGAAACGTCGGATACTGGCTGGACCAAGGGACCTTTCACGCCGACGAGGCCTGCATCCGCTACTACTTTGAGCAGCGGGAGATCCAACCATTCCATGACGGGAACAGTCGCCTCGGCCGATTTGTCGTGAACAAACTCGCCGAGCTATCCGGCCTTGAGCAACCCGGTCGAGCCAGATACCCGTTTGGCCGGGGTGAAGATCCGCGCACGGTCCGTGAGGAGTACCTCGTTGCCATGAGGGGTGCGCGGCGTGGCCACTTTGGACCGCTGGTGGACCTTGCTCGTCGTGGAGGGTCTGGCCTCGCTCGTTGAAATGGACCGCCTCGGACCTGTCGCAGGAACCCAAATGACCCTCGCCGATCGATGGTTGCGGCCCGAGGTGGCGCGGTCGGCTGCGTAGGAGGAAAGCTCTTGGTCCCATCGGCGATTGGACGATGCAGGGTGGTGGGGCATTGCTACGAGGAGCGTCAAGGAAGCGCGCGGCGCAACTCGACGAGGAGTTCAGTCGCCTCGGCGTATGCGGCCGCACCGGGTTGCAGTGACGCGAAGTCATGTCCGATGACCGCTAGCTGATCGCCGGCGCCATGGTCGCCGATCCGGGGCAGGTCGCCGGATACCGGGTCACCCGCTGCGATGGCCATTGAGAGCAGCCGCTGGGACGCATCGAATGCCAGCGCCGCGCTGGCCGCGAGTCTGGTGAGCGGCATGCCGCGAAGTCGGTCGACGACCCGGCCCAGCTCCCGGGCGAACCCTTCCGCCCCGTCATTCATGGTGGCCTTTCGCGCGCAGGAATTGCCGGATCCGCTCCCGGGCGTGGTCCCGGATCTCCGGGCCGTGAGTGAAGGCGGCGATGCCGTACTCAAGGTCCGCGAGGATGGCGGCGGTCGCCTTGCTCTGCGCGAACGAGGTGCAGAAGGCGGCGAGCGGCCAGGTGCGGCGGGAGGCGATATTGAAGATGGAGTCGCCGGTGACGAGCACGCCGCTCGACTCGTGCAGCAAGGACACATGGCCCGGGGTGTGGCCGGGGGTGTGGACGACCCGGATGCCACCGGCGACCGGGATGACGTCGCCGTCCTTGAGTTCGGACGCGACCGGGATCGGGCCGAATCCGCTCGTTGGGAGCCGCTCGAAGATGCGTCCGCTCGTCGTGCTCGTGTCCCGAGGCGGGGCCGACCCCTTCCTCAGGTACTCGGCGTCGGACTCATGGGCATCGACCCCTGCGACGCCCGTTGCGCCCAGCATCGCCCCTGCTCCGCCGGCATGGTCGGGGTGCGCGTGGGTGAGGATGATGCGTGTGACGTCGCCGGGGTGCTTGCCGATATCTGCGAGCCCGGCGACGATGCGGGCCGGCGCGCGCTTGAGGCCGCAGTCGACGAGGGTGACTGATCCGTCCGAATCGGTGAAGGCGAACGAGTTGATGAAGTCGCCGAGGGTAGGGATTCGAACGACCCCCGGGGCGAGCGTGACGGCAGGGTTCCCCATGCTCCGAGCCTACGAGGTCCTAGGGTCAACCTTGTGGAGATACATGACTCGGTCACTGACCTCATCGGCAACACCCCGCTCGTCCGCATTCGTGCGGTGACGCGGGGGGTGGTACCGGAGCCCGGGCCGCTGCTCGTTGCCAAGGTCGAGTACTTCAATCCGGGCGGTTCGGTGAAGGATCGCATCGCC
>JBMOKH010000094.1:0-8622 GCA_049315365.1 Candidatus Nanopelagicales bacterium | reverse complement strand
CGGGGCGTGCGGCCGGAACGCCGCGCCCGCAGGCCCAGGTGAGCGCCACGCGTGACGTGACCACGGCGACGAGCAATGCCGCGTAGCCATCGCCGCGACTTGCGCAGGCTGCGAGCGAACCCGCCTGCAGGAGCAGGGTGAAGAGAAGCGAGACGACACCGAAGGGTCCGATATCGGACTTGCGCGCGATCTCCAGGGCCGCGGGGCCTGACCGCCCGCTCCCCAGCGCATCGGCCGTGTCGGCGAGGCCATCGAGGTGCAGGGCCCGCGTGGCCCAGGCCAGAAGGGCGATGACGAGGACCGCCGCGACAAATCCTGCCGGCCCCTCGGCCGGCAGGAGGAGCGGCAGGCCGCAGACGAGGGCGAGCAGCAGGCCGATGACCGGCGCGGCGGTGATAGCGCGCCCGGCGGTGCGGCGGCCGATTTCGCGCGGAGCAGGCACGGGCAGCCGGGTGAGGGTCCCGATGCCGAGCCGGATCCAGTCAGGCATCGCGGTCGCTCACCCCGGCCTCCCCGAAGGTCGCCATCTCGGCAAGGGTCGCGATCGCGGCCTGCACGATCGGCAGCGCGAGGAGGGCCCCAGTTCCCTCGCCGAGCCGCAGGCCGTAGTCGACGACCGGATCTAGGTCCATGCGCGAGAGCGCAGCGGCGTGCGCCGGCTCGGTCGAGCGGTGGCCGGCGAGCCACCAGGCCTTGGCCCGGAAGTCCATCCGGTCGGCGACGAGCGCGCATGCACTCGAGATGGTGCCGTCGAGGATGACGGGGGTTCGCCGGATCGACGCCTGCAGCAGGAAGCCCGTCATCGCCGCGAAGTCCGGTCCGCCTACGGTCGCGAGCAGGCGGATCGGATCCCCGAGGTGCGGCCGGCCGCGGCGCATCGCATCGCGGATCGCGGCGCACTTGCGCATCCAGCCGGCATCGTCGATCCCGGTGCCCAGGCCCGTCACCTTCGAAGCGTCGAGATTCGACAGGAGCCCGATGAGCGCGGCCGCCGGGGTCGTGTTGCCGATGCCCATGTCGCCGGGGATGAGCAGGTCCGTGCCCCGGTCGATCTCGTCATCGGCGATGCCCCGCCCGAGGTCGAATGAGGCCCGGGCCTCGTCCTGCGTCATCGCGTCCTCGCGCTCGATCGACCCGCTCCCGCGCCGGATCCGATGGGCGACCACCTCGGGAGCGATCGCCGCGACGTAGGCCGGGTCGCAGTCGACGCTCACGTCGATGACGCGCACCGTGGCGCCGGCCTCGCGGGCGAGGACGTTGACGGCCGCGCCGCCCGCGATGAAGTTGAGGACCATCTGCGCGGTGACCTCGGGCGGGTATGCGGACGTGCTGGCCGTGCGTGCGACACCGTGGTCGCCGACGAAGATGACGACGCGGGGCCGGGCGAACCGGTGCGGCGGGCAGGTGCCCTGCACCGACGCCGCCCAGATGCTCAGCTCCTCGAGCCGGCCGAGCGCCCCAGCGGGCTTCGTGAGGATGGCATGCCGATCACGCGCCTCCTGCGCCGCATCTTCGCTCGGCAGTTCGACTCGTGGGAGCTCGACCCGGGTTGGTTCGTCGATTTGCGGTTCGTCCGCGGGTGCCGTGTCGGTCATGGCGTGTGTCCTGTCTGCAAGGTGGGGAGGGTTCCGAGGGCGAGGGGCCGGCCGGCGACCATGAAGGTCACCTCGGTGGATGCCTGCGACAGCCGGCTGTTGGCGATCCCCATGAGGTCGCGGAAGATCCGCCCGGAAGACGTCGCCGGAACGATGCCCTGGCCCACCTCGTTCGTCACCATGAGCACGTTGGCTCTGGAGGCCCGCAGGGAACCGGCGAGCGCTTCGATGCGGGCGAGGACGTGGGTGCGGGCCGCTGCTGCTGCCAAATCGTCAGCAGACCACGCCCCGGCGTCGTCGATCTGCCTGGTGAGCCACATGCCGATGCAGTCGATGAGGAGCGCATCGCCGGGCCCTGCGGCGTCGAGGAGCGCTTGGACGTCGGCAGTCTCCACCGTCGTCCACTCGGGGGGCCGGCGGGCCTGGTGCTCGGCGACCCGCGCCGCCCACTCGGCATCCCCCGGCCGGCTCTCGCCGGTCGCCACGTACGCGACCGCGGGATGAAGCCGGGCGAGGGCCTCGGCATAGGTCGACTTGCCGGAGCGGACCCCGCCGATGATGAGGTGGTGGACCGGGCCTGCGGCCGAGTTCGTGTCGATGAGCGAGAGGTCGTCGACGATTCGGACGCCGAGGGGATTGAGCGCTGCCCGGAGTTCTCGCTCGGGCGGATTGTGATGGCTGAGGTGAATGGCGATGACATCGGTCGCGTCGGTGACCGCGCCCTCGCTGCGAAGGCATGCGAGCATCGCCGGCAGTGTCGTGAGGTCGAGGTGGCCGGTGCCGTGATCGTCCTTGAATCCGAAGCTCTCGTCAACGAGCATGACGTCGAACGCCCGGCCGGCGACCTGAGCGGACTGCCCGGCGCTGAAGGTCCCGGTGTCCGTGGCGTAGAAGAGCGATGTGCCCTCGGGATCGGTGATGTCGTAGAGCACCGCCTCGTCGGCGAGGAGGTCGCCGTTCCCGTGGCCGTGCGCCGCCTCGAGGACCCGGATCGAGTAGTCGCCTAATGGTGTGCGCGCATTGAAGAAGTCACCGGGCTGCACGGCGTGGAACTCGACCGGGGACGCCGGCCCGACCCAGTCCCGGCATCGCTCGATCGCGGCCGCGGGTCCGTGGACGTGCAGGTGGCCCAGGCCGGGGATCCACTCGCGCCACAGCAGGAACTCTGGTGCGAGGTGGTCGGGGTGGCCATGCGTGATGAGGACGTGCGCGACCCCTGCGAGCCCGATGCCGGCGCGGGTCGCGGCATTCGTCGCGGTCGGGCCGGCGTCGATGAGGATGACGCCGTCGACGAGGGCGGCGCTCGAGGTTCGGGAGCGGCCGGCGTCCCGCTCTGCCTCGCAGGATGCGCAGTGGCAGAAGGGGTTCGGCCAGCCGTCGGCGGAGCCAGTGCCGAGCAGGTGAATTCTCATGCCGAGCCGATCTGGCGGGAGCCGCCTGAGGCTTCGTCCGGGATGGGAGTCGGCGTGAACTGCGGGGCCGCGTCGAAGGCCGCCTTGCGCGAGACCCGCCGCAGCGCGGTGAGCACTGCCGGGCCCGCGAGCAGGATCAGCGTGACGGTGAGGATCGCGCGAGGGATGTCATAGCCGAGGGAGGTGAGCACGGTGAAACGCAGCCACGCCAAGAGGTTCTCGGCGATCGGCGCGCCGGGCGCGAAGGCGATCGCTTCCGGCAGGCCGGCGGTGAACGGCCAGAACCACAGGTTGAGCAGGAGGCCGTAGGCGAAGCTCGCGACCGCGCCGTAGGCCGCGAGGAGGCCGAGCTCGGCCTTCCCCCGCACCTGCGGCAGCAGGCCGGCACCGAGGCCAACCCAGGCTGCGCCGAGCATCTGGAACGGCAGCCACGGCCCGACACCGCCGGTGAGCAGCGCCGAGGAGAAGAGCGAGACGGCCCCGAGCGCGAAGCCGAAGCCGGGGCCGAGGGCCCGGCCGCCGAGGACGAGGATGACCCAGATGGGCTCGAGGCCGGCCGTCCCCCCGCCGAGCGGCCGCAGGGCCGACACGACGGCCGCCAGCACCCCGAGCAGCGCGATTGCCTTCGCGTCCATGCCCTTGTCGGTGAACTGGGCGAGCACGACCGCGAGCAGGAGCGGGATGACGATGGCGAAGACCCAGGGGGCATCGCTCGCATGGGCGATCGCGGTGGAGTCCGGCGCCGCGATGAGCGGCCAGCCGAACGCGACGACTCCGACGAGCGAGGTGGCAAGGATGGCAACCGTCGAGCGGGTGCCGAGTCGCACGGCCGGGATCGGGATGTTCGTGGTCATCCGACGGCATCCCCGCTCGTCGGCGCATGCGAGCGCAGGAGCAGCGGCCCGATCGCCGAGAGGACATCGGACACCGTGAGCCAGGGCTCGGGCGCGAGCACCTTCGCGACCTGCGGCGCGAACATGGGGGAGGAGACGACAACGTCGGCGGTGTTGCCGTCCGCGACGACCTCGCCCTCGGCGAGCACCACGACCCGGGTGGCCACCTCAGCCGCGAGCTCTACGTCGTGGGTCGCGAGCACGATGCCGTGGCCGGCCCTCGCAAGGTCGCGAAGCACCTCGACGAGGCGGGCTTTCGTCGGGTAGTCCAGGCCGCGGGTCGGCTCGTCGAGCAGCAGCAGCGGTGGTCGGGCGGCGAGGATGACGGCCAGTGCGAGGAGCAGCCGCTGGCCCTCGGAGAGGTCGCGCGGGTGCGTCGTGTCGATCACGTCGGGGGCGAGGAGGGCGAGCAGCGCCCGGGTCGTGCCGTGGTCGGCCCCTGCATCCCGGTCGGCCGCCCGGCACTCGTCGGCGACGGTCGTCGCCTCGAGGAGGTCGCCGGGCTCCTGCGGGACGAGTCCGACGGCATGGACGAGATCGGCGCCCCTCAGGGTCCGGGGGTCCTTGCCCCCGGTTCGGATGGTCCCGCCGGCGCTCGCCCGCAGGCCGACGATCGCGTTGAGGAGGGTTGACTTGCCGGCGCCGTTGCGGCCCATGAGCGCCACCACCTCGCCGCCGCGGATCGTGAGCGACACCGACCGCAGGGCCGGCCACCTGCCGTAGCGGACGGTGAGGTTGGCCGCCTCGACGAGTGCCTCGGTCCTAAGGCCGCCGTCGATCGCCCGCAGCGGCGGGGTGCGGCCGACGAGGAGATCGCGCAGCGGCCCGGCCGCCCGCCGCGCATCGCGGACGGTGAGCGGAAGCGGGCTCCAGCCGGCGAGCCGGCCGAGCTCGACGACGGGGGGAGCGATGGGGGCCAGTCGCATGACCTCAGCGGGGGTCCCGATGACGAGCGGCTGGGCATCGCCCGGCACGACGATCACCCGGTCGGCGAACTGCACGACTCGCTCGAGGCGGTGCTCGGCGAGGACGACCGTGACGCCGAGGTCGTGCACGAGCCGCTGGAGCGCGGCGAGCACCTCCTCGGCCGCTCCGGGGTCGAGCGCGGAGGTCGGCTCGTCGAGCACGAGGACCTTCGGATGGGAGGTGAGGACGGCGCCGATCGACACGCGCTGCTGCTGTCCCGCGGACAGTGACAGGAGGGGCCGGCTGCGCAGGTCATTGAGCCCGAGGAGGTCGAGGGTCTCCTCCACCCGGCGGCGCATAACGTCGGGCGCGAGGCCGAGGCACTCCATCCCGTAGGCGAGCTCCTCTTCGACCGTGTCGGCGACGAACCCGCTCGACGGGTCCTGCGGCACCACGCCGACGAGATCGGCGAGCTCGCGCGGCGGATGGGTGGCGGTGTCGCGTCCGCCTACGAGGATGCGGCCGCTGAGGGTGCCGCCGGTGAAGTGCGGAACGAGGCCGTTCATCGCACGCAGGAGCGTCGTCTTGCCGCTGCCGGTCCGGCCGACGACGAGGATGAGCTCGCCTTCGTCGAGGCGAAGGTCGATGTTCCTCAGTGCCGGCCGCGTCGCCCCGGAGTAGGTGATGGTGACGTCCTCGAAACGGATCATCGAGCCGCCTCCCACTCAGGTTCCTCGGTCCGCGCAAGGACGACCGTCGCCGGGATCGGCGGGGCGGTGAAGGCCGGAGTGATGGCCGCGGCGATCCCGATGAGGGCCAGAACCGGCAGGGCGGGCCACGCCGGCGGGTCGAAGGCGGTGTCAAGGGACATGGGCATCCACCACCGGGCGGCGAGGAAGCATGCCGCGGCGAGGATTCCCGCTCCCGCGACGAGCCACTCCGGCGTCCACCATGGGTCTGGACGGTAGCGGGTGCGCACCGAGCCGCGGGCGGACCAGGTGATCGCCGTGATGCACGCGATGACGCCGAATGCGAGCATCGGAGCATCCATGAGGAGCGGGGACCCGGCAGCGACGAGGCCGTAGCTGCCGATGCAGGCGGCGACGAGGCCGAACAGGAGGAGGGCTGCCGCGCCCTTGCGCCGCGCTGCGCTCTCGGGGCCGCGGCGGCCGTAGCCGCGTGAGTCCATTGCTGCGGCCAGCGTCACCGAGCGATCGAGCGCCCCCTCGAACACGGGCATCGCCGCCCCGGCGATGGCTCGCACCCCGGAGGTGGGGCGTCCGCGAAGATGGCGGGCGGACCGCACCCGCGTCACGTCCATTACGAGTTGCGGGGTGAAGGTGAGGGCGACGACGACACTCACGCCGACCTCGTATAGGGCTGCCGGGACCGACTTCAGCAGCCGGCTCGGCGAGGCGAGGGAGTTGGCGGCGCCGATGCACACGAGGATCGTCGCTAGCCGCAGGCCGTCGTAGAAGGCCATGAGAATGCTCTCGAGCATGACGTCGCCGCCGAGCCGCACGCCGGCAAGCCACGGGGGCAGCGCGATCCCGGGCAGGGGGAGCAGGACGGTCGTGCCGATCGCGGCGCCGAACATGACCTGAATGAGGACCCGCACGGTCACGACGATGATCCCCAGCCGCAGGAAGAAGCCGAATGACCGGGCCCAGGGGGCGTCGGGCTTGCGTGCGGAGACGACGAAGGCGGCGACGGCGATGATGAGGAGAAGGAGCAGCGGGTTCGTCGTGCGGCTGGCAGCGGCGGCGAGGCCGAGGGCCCACGCCCACCAGGCGCCGGGATGCAGCCAGCGCGGCAGGGCCCCGGCGCCCACCTGCCAGCGCGCGCCGGTCATCGCCGTCCGCGCCCGCGCCAGGCGAGCAGGCCGATGACCGCCGCGACGAGGACGGCGAGCCCGGTGATGAGCGGCCCGGCCGACGGCGCTGACCCGGGCGCCGCGCCGATGGCCCCGGGCTCCGGTGGGTTGCTCGGCGATGCGGCCTGCGTCGACATCCCGGTGCTCGCCAAGGGCCGGTCCTCAACGAGCGCCGCGCACTCGGCGAGCGGGTACCCGGCAATCCCGCAGACGAGACCATCGCCGACCCGCACCTCGGTGATCGACCGAAGCAACTCGTAGCCGGTGGCCCCCTGCTCTCCGACGACGCACGTGCTGATGTCGACCGGGTATCGCTCGCCGTCAGGGGCGTCCTGCTGCATCCCGAAGTCGATCGCGAGCGCCACCCGCTTCATGTCGGGCTGGGCCGACGTGCCGCCGCAGATCGAATCGAAGGCGGTGGCGGGGTCGGCCTCGGGGGCGTCGCCCGCGGTACCCGCGGCAGAGGTGATGGCGAAGCGCCAGCCCTCGACCGAGCCGTCGACCGGCACTGCTGAGGCCGGACCGAGGGTGGCGAATCGCCATGCGCCCTCGGCAACCGACCAGTAGGTCCAGTAGCGGTAGGCGGTCTCCGCCCGGGCGGCAGGGGCGAGCGCCAGCATCGCGGTGGCGCTGGCGATTGCCAGCACGATCGCGAGCACTGTGCTCGTCATGACTGCAGCCCGGGTGGAATGCCGCATCAGCGCTGGCTGCCCTGAAGTGCCGTGACGAGGTTGATCCCGCCGAATGACCTCGGATTCTTGCCGGTGGCTTCGCTCACCATGAGCAGGAGTCCGAGGGCAGCCGGGACGGCGGCGCCGTCCTTCTCGGCGAAGGCGCGCGCGTTGGCAGCGAGGGTGGAAGTTGCCTTGGCCACCGCGGGCTTGCCGTAGCCGGCTGCGACGAACGCCATGACGGTTGACGCCGTCGATGTGTAGTCCGGCCCGCTGCCGAATGACGAGTCGAGCGCACCCTTGGCCAGGATGCGCGAGCTGAGGTAGCTGGCCACCTTGCGGCCCGTGGTGCCTGAGCAGGCAGGTGAGCCGGCGAGCTTCTTCGGGCCCGTCACCGGAACCGCGGCCGTGAGGCCGAGCAGGCCCTGAGAGCTGGCCGAGGCGTCCGGCTTGGCGCCCTTCTGGTAGCTGAGGCCGCCGCCATCGGCGGATCCGCACGGGGCGACGAGCGTTGACAGGAACCTGCTCGCGGCGACGTAGGCGGGCACCTTGAAGTTCGGGGCCTGGGTCATCACCCCGGCCAGCGCGAGGCCGGTCGAGTTCGCGTCTGAGGCACCGCCGGGGAAGTAGGGCCAGCCGCCGTCCTTCAACTGCTGCTTCCCGAGCCACAGGCCGGCTCGCGCCGCGGCATCAGTCACCTTGCCGATCGTGGCCGCAGGTGCTGCGGCCGTGTCGTCGATTGCCATGAGCGCGGCGATGGCCGCTGCAGTCGAGTTGGTGTCGGGGCCGGTCGCCTTCGCCGGGTCGCTGGGTGCGCACGGTGCTGCGAGATCGGCTCGGTAGGCCTGGTACGAGCCGTCGGCGCACTGCTGGTCGAGCAGCCAGGCGATGGCGGGCGCACTCGGCTTCACGCCGGCCGACGTCAGTCCGAGGATGGCGAGCGACTGGCGGAAGACGCCGTCGTAGGTGGGGTCGGCTGATCCGTAGAGCCCGGTCGTTGACGACGGGGCGGCCTGAGCAGTTGCCTGGCCCAGTGACATGAGCGCGAGTGCTCCCGCTGCCGTGGCTGCTGCGAGTTTGAGTGCGAGGCGCTTGGACGCCTCGGGGGACTTGCGCTGGGACATGGTGTTCCTTTTTCTTAGGAGAGCGGACCGGGACGAATGCCCGTGACGCCTCCGAAAGAACACCCCTCGCGCGTGGCCCTCGGCGAAACGCCAATGACCGCATGCAAGGGGAGACCGGGGGTGACCCGGGCTCCGCACCGTTACCTCG
>JBMOKH010000388.1:0-1954 GCA_049315365.1 Candidatus Nanopelagicales bacterium | reverse complement strand
ACGAATCGGGCGAGGACGATCGCGCGAGCGCCGTACTTCTCGAAGAAGGCGTGGGTCTTGTCGACGTACTCGCGCCGGAAGAGCTTGGAATCCGGCTTTCGGAAGAGGGCCGGGCCGACCTTGTGGCCGATCCAGTATCCGACGATGTTGCCGATGATGGCAACCGCGATGAGGAGCACCACCGCTAGGCCGATATTGATCGCGATGAACCCCTGGGCGATGAGCATGCCAGTGACGAACAGGAGGGAGTCGCCCGGCAGGAAGAAGCCGATGAGCAGGCCGCATTCGGCGAAGATGATGCCGAGCACCACCCAGAATGCCACCGTGCCGAAGTTCCGGAGGAGGGCTTCAGGATCAGGACCGAGGGCGTCGACAACAGTCGCAAGCGCATGCATGTCATTGAGGCTATCGTCACCGGGGTGGAAATCGGCGAAGAACCCCTCGGGGTAGGCCCGCACCCCGCGCCTTGGCCCGATGACCCACGCCTAGATCCGGAATTGCTGCTGTCCGGCGACCGGAGGAACGTCGTCGACGAGTACCGCTACTGGCGACTCGAGGCCATCGTCGAGGACCTCGACGAGCGCAGGCACGGGTTCCACGTGGCCATCGAGAACTTCTCGCACGACTTCAACATCGGCTCTGTCGTGCGCACCGCCAATGCCTTCCTCGCCGCCGAGGTCCACATCGTCGGCCGGCGCCGCTGGAACCGGCGCGGCGCGATGGTGACGGACCGATACCAGCATGTGCGCTACCACTCTGACGCCGGCGCGCTCGCCGAATGGTGCCGCGCCGGCGACCTCCAGCTCATCGGCATCGACAACCTCCCCGGGTCGGTCCCCCTCGAGACCTTCGACCTGCCACGGGGCTGCGTGCTGCTCTTCGGGCAGGAGGGCGAGGGGCTGTCGGAGCAGGCGCGGGTCGAATGCTCGGCGGTTCTGTCGATCGCGCAATTCGGCTCGACCAGGTCGATCAATGCCGGCGCGGCCGCCGCTGTCGCCATGCACGCCTGGATCCGCCGCCACTCGTTCGGCCAGCAGCCGTAGCCACGGCCGGGCCCGCCGGACCTTCGGGAGCTGTCAGCGTTCTGGATTACACTCAGCCCAGATGAGCATGCGACCCCGGGAACTGCGCCTTTGGCAGCGGGAGGCCCTCGAGAAGTACGAGGCCGAGAAGCCGGAGGACTTCCTCGTCACCGCCACTCCAGGGGCCGGAAAGACCACCTTCGCCCTCACCCTCGCCCGTCGCCTGCACGAGGCGCGCCTCATCGACCGGGTCATCGTCGTCGTCCCGACCGATCACCTTCGCACCCAGTGGGCGGATGCCGGGTCCGGATCCGGCCTGCTGCTCGACCCGACCCTGAAGAACAGCGTCGGCCCGGTTCGCCCGGGCACCGACGGCTACATCACGACCTATGCGCAGGTCGCCTCCCACCCGATGCTCCACCGGGCACGAACGCAGGCGAAGCGCACGCTCGTCATCCTCGACGAGATCCATCACGCGGGCGACAGCCTCTCGTGGGGCGACGCCGTCGTCGAGGCGTTCAGCATTTCCGCGCGCCGGCTCTGCCTCACCGGGACTCCCTTCCGCACGAACCCCAATGAGCGCATTCCGTTCGTCCGCTATCAGGATTCCGGCGACGGCGAACTGCTCTCGGATGCCGACTACACCTACGGCTACGCCGAGGCCCTTGCCGACGGCGTCGTCCGACCTGTCGTCTTCGCCGCCTACTCCGGCACGAGTCGATGGATGAACTCCGCCGGCGAGGTGCTCAGCGCATCGCTTTCCGGAAACGAGTCCAAGCGCCTCGAGGAGGCCGCCTGGCGCACTGCCCTAGACCCGAGCGGCAACTGGATCCCCCATGTCATCGCCGCGGCCGACCAGCGGCTCACCGACCTCCGGGAATCCGGAACCCCCGATGCCGCCGCCCTCATGCTCGCCACCGATCAGGAGTCCG
>JBMOKH010000387.1:0-1960 GCA_049315365.1 Candidatus Nanopelagicales bacterium | reverse complement strand
CCAACTGCGATGTCTGCGGCAAGGGCCCAAGCTTCGGGCACAGCATCTCTCACTCGCACCGTCGCACGAAGCGCCGCTGGAACCCGAACATCCAGCGAGTTCGCACGCTCGTGGGCAAGACCCCCAAGCGCCAGAACGTGTGCGCCTCCTGCCTCAAGGCCGGCAAGGTCGTCCGCAACTAGCCTGCCGCACATGGCGCGCAGTCAGTAGATCGCAGTACGCGATCGACTAGCCTGCGGGCATGTCGAGCGCTGCCGGAACCGCGCCGCCCTCAGACGGTGGGGCCCAGGACTTCTCGGGCCGGGTCCGCTGGGAGTACCGCCCTCGGATGAACCGCACGCCGGATCCCGGCGAGATCGTCTGGACATGGGTCGCCTACGAGGATGATCCATCGGTGGGCAAGGATCGGCCGGTCGTTGTCATCGGCCGCGCCGATCGCAGGCGACTTGCCGTGCTCATGCTCTCCACTCGGGACCATTCCGGGGATTCCCGATGGCTGTCGATCGGGGCGGGTGACTGGGACACCCAGCACCGTCGGAGCTGGGTCCGAACCGACCGGGTCCTGGCCGTCCGGCCCGCAGCGATCCGCCGAGAAGGCTCGATGCTCCCTAGGTCCGTCTACGACGCTATCCGCGCTGCCGCCGGTCCGCGCGACTCGAGACTGCGCCGAACCGTAAGGCGCTTGTTCGGCCGGTCCGCCCGGCCGCCGATCACCCCTGGCGCCGCCCGTTGAAGTGGACGTGCCCTCCAGCACCCTCCATCCGCAGGCCATCGACTATGACGCCCGGCTCCTGCGAGGCCATGACTGACCCGATGATGCGGAATGCATCCGGAATCGCCGCACCGGCCGGGAACGTCGCGAGCAGCGCGTGGTCCTCCCCGCCGGTGAGCATCCACTCCCTCGGATCGACGCCGAAGGCCGACGCGGCAGCAGCCATCGGCCCAGAGGCAACCCAGTCGGTCGTGTCGATCACGACACCGACCCCCGAAGCCTCGGCGAGATGCCGGGCGTCCGCGATGAGTCCGTCGCTCACGTCGATCATCGCCGTGGCACCGGCGTCCGCGGCCATGGGTCCGGCGGAATAGGGCGGATCGGGGATCCGGTGGGCCTCGACGAGCGCCGCGGGCGAACGAAACCCGCCGGACAGCACGGCCAGCCCTGCAGCGGACCAGCCGAGTCGGCCTGCGACCGCGAGGATGTCGCCCGCTCTCGCGCCCGAGCGAAGCACCGGGCTCCTCCCCTGCAGGTCGCCGAGGGCCGTGACGGACAAGGTGATGACCGACGAGGCGACGACGTCGCCTCCGACGACGCATGCCCCGACCCTGGCCGCCTCCGCAGTGAGTCCGGCGGTGCACTCAAGGGCCCATGCGACCGGGAGGTCGCCCGGGGCAGCGAAGCCCACGAGAAGCGCCGTGGCCACGCCGCCCATCGCTGCGACATCCGCGAGACTGGCAGCGGCTGCCTTGCGGCCCACATCGGTCGCGCTCGACCAGTCCCGGCGAAAGTGGATTCCCTCGACGAGGACGTCGATTGTCGCGAGGACACTCCCCGACATCGTCGCGACGACCGCGGTGTCATCGCCCGGGCCGACCAGGCAGGCGGCCGAGCTGGGCAGGGCCTCGGTGATGCGGGCAATGAGTCCGAACTCGCCGGCTTCACCGATCGTCGTCTCGCTCAAGGCTCTCCTTTCCGGACACGGGCGGCCTCGCCGCTCGCGAGTCGCTAGTCTCCCAGCATGGTCGTCCAGGCGTACGTGCTCATCCAGACAGAGGTGGGAATGGCTCCGACGGTGGTCCGCGCGATCCGCGAGATCGGCGGCGTCACCATCGCCGAGGACGTCACCGGACCCTACGACGTCATCGTCCGGGCCGAGGCGAACACCATGGACGAACTCGGCCGCCTCATCATTGCGAGCATCCAGGCGGTGCCCGGCATCACCAGGACCCTCACCTGCCCGGT
>JBMOKH010000386.1:0-1962 GCA_049315365.1 Candidatus Nanopelagicales bacterium | reverse complement strand
CCAGCACTGATCGTGCTCGTCTGCTGCAGGCCAGCGGTCGGTGCCGCGTCGGCGATGTCCTCGGCCTCGATGTGACCGTCGCGACCCGGCTTCGGAGTCATGAGCCACACCACGCCGTGGTCGGCGAGCGGGCCGATGGCATCGACGAGCCCGTCGACGAGGTCGCCGTCATCATCGCGCCACCACATGAGGACCACGTCGACGACATCATCGAAGTCCTCGTCCACGAGTTCGGTGCCGATCACCGCCTCGACGCCGGTTCGCAGGACGTCATCGACGTCCTCGTCCCAGCCGATTTCCTGCACGGTCAAGCCTTCTTCAAGCCCCAGACGCTGGGCACGTGCACGTGCCTCGTCCTGGTCCGCTGCGGCGGTCACCACGCACTCCATTCCTCATCGGGAGCGACCATCGCGCGCCCACGTGCGTAGTCCACCGGAGGAATGGCTCCGACGCAAGCCTCATGGCCGAATCCGTCTGGAATATCCCACGCGCCGGGGCAACGCTCACCCACTCTGCGAGGGTCAACAGGGCATGCGGGAGACTGATCCCATCCCAGTTTCCGCGCACCGGCCGATCGGCGATCCCGAGGGCCGCCCTACCGAAGGGTTCAGCCAGTGGCCCCCGGACGTGACCGTGACCCCCTCATCGCAGGCGGACTTCCCACCCAGTACGTCGACGTCGATCCCGACGAGACCGCCGAGTGGGTCGAGTCCTTCGACAACCTCGTCGACACGCAGGGCAACTACCGCGCCCGCTACCTCATGCTGTCGCTCCTGCGGCGGGCCGCCGAGCGCAACGTCGGAGTGCCCAGCCTGCGGAGCACCGACTACATCAACACCATCTCCCCCGAGAACGAGCCCTGGTTCCCCGGGGATGAGGCCACCGAGCGCGAGATCCGCCGCATCAATCGCTGGAACGCGGCGATCATGGTGCACCGGGCGCAGCGTCCCGGCGTTGCCGTCGGCGGGCACATCTCCAGCTACGCATCGTCCGCCACCCTCTACGAAGTCGGCTACAACCACTTCTTCCGCGGCCCCGACCACCCCGGAGGCGGCGATCAGGTCTTCTCCCAGGGCCATGCCTCCCCCGGCATGTATGCCCGGGCCTTCCTCGAGGGCCGGCTCACCGAGCACCAGCTCGACGGCTTCCGGCAGGAGGTGTCGCATCCCGGCGGCGGGCTTCCCTCCTACCCGCACCCCCGGCTCATGCCCTGGTTCTGGCAGTTCCCGACCGTGTCGATGGGCATCGGCCCGCTCAATGCGATCTACCAGGCCCGGTTCAACAAGTACCTCGCGAACCGCGGCATCAAGGACACCGCCGAGCAGACTGTGTACGCCTATCTAGGCGACGGCGAGACCGATGAGGTCGATGCCGTCGGCGCCCTTACGCTGGCGGCCCGAGAGGAGCTCGACAACCTCACCTTCGTAGTGAACTGCAACCTGCAGCGCCTCGACGGGCCGGTGCGCGGCAACGGCAAGATCATCCAGGAGCTCGAGAGCCTCTTCCGCGGAGCAGGCTGGAACGTCATCAAGGTCGTCTGGGGCCGCCGGTGGGACCAGCTCCTTGCCGCCGACCGCGACGGCGCCCTCGTCAACCTCATGAACTCGACCCCCGACGGCGACTTCCAGACCTACAAGTCGGAGGACGGCGCATTCGTCCGGGAGCACTTCTTCGGACGCGACCCGCGCACCGCCCGGCTCGTCGAGACCTGGACCGACGAGGAGGTCTGGAACCTGCAGCGCGGCGGCCACGACTACCGCAAGATGTACGCCGCCTACGAGGCCGCGTCCAAGGTGAAAGGCCAGCCCACCGTCATCCTGGCGAAGACGATCAAGGGATGGACCCTGGGTTCGCACTTCGAGGGCCGAAACTCCACCCACCAGATGAAGAAGCTCACCCTCGACGACCTCAAGGAGTTCCGCGATCGGCTTCACATCCCGATCCCGGACTCGGCCATGGACC
>JBMOKH010000385.1:0-1964 GCA_049315365.1 Candidatus Nanopelagicales bacterium | reverse complement strand
GACGAAAAGGGTCACGCGATCGCCCGCGGACTGATCAACTTTGACTCCACGGAGTTGCCGGGGCTGCTCGGCAGGTCCACCCGCGAGCTTGCTCGCGAACTCGGAGCGGCATATGAGCGCGAGGTCGTCCACCGGGACGATCTCGTCGTGCTCTGAGGCAAGCGCCAGGGAGGGAGGCCGAAGGTGCTGAGCGCCGTTCCCGATTCCGAGTCCGACTCTGCCGCCCGGATGTGGCACGTCACCTTGACCGTCGAGGGTGCGCCGGTGTCCGCGTCCGAGATCCGCGAAGCCCTTGAGCGATTGAGCGACGAGCATCCCTTCCTCCTTGCCGGGCGCTACGCGCCGACCCGCGCCGAGGTGCGCTACTGGGACGAGGCCCTCGACGCATCGACCGCGATGAGCCTTGCCGCACGGCTTTGGGGCGAGCACCGGGTGAGCGCCGGCCTGCCCGACTGGCAGGTGGTGGGGGTGGAGGTGATCGACCAGGGCAACTTTCACCGCCGCGGCCGGACAGCCCACGGGCAACTTGGTCTGGTAGCGGCCGGGCGCATCCTGCCGTTCTAGACTCGGCCTGTGAACGATGAACAAGAACGAGTGCTCGCCACCGCCCGCCGTGCCAGGGAGGCCGCTGCGGCGCTACGGCTCCTCACCCGGCACGAGAAGGACTCGGCCCTGCTCGCGATGGCCGATGCCCTAGGTTCAGGAGTTCCCGACATCGTCAGGGCGAATGAGCTCGACGTGGCCCGGGCCCAGGCGGCCGGCACCGCTGCCGCGCTCATCGACCGGCTCACCTTGACCCCCGCCCGCATCGCTGACATTGCCCAGGCCCTCCGCGACGTCGCTGGGCTCCCCGACCCGGTCGGCGAGGTCATCCGCGGTTACACCCTGCCCAATGGCCTGCAGGTCCGCCAGGTGCGGGTGCCGCTCGGGGTCGTCGGCATGATCTACGAGGCCCGGCCCAATGTCACCGTCGATGCCGCCGGCCTGTGCCTCAAGAGCGGCAACGCATCACTGCTGCGCGGATCGTCATCGGCCGCATCGAGCAATGAGGCCCTCACCCTCATCATGCGTGAATCCCTCGTCGACTCGGGCCTTCCGGCCGACTCCGTCCAGATGGTGCCCGGCGAGACCCACGATTCCGTGAAGTACCTCATGACGGCGCGCGGCCTCGTCGATGTCCTCATCCCCCGCGGTGGCGAGTCGCTCATCAGGAGCGTCGTCGACAACTCGACGGTTCCCGTCATCGAGACGGGGGTGGGCAACTGCCATGTCTACGTCGACAAGGACGCCGACATCGACAAGGCGATCGCGATCGTGCTCAACAGCAAGGCCCAGCGGGTGAGCGTGTGCAATGCGGCCGAGACCCTGCTCGTCCACCGCGACATCGCCGGGGCCTTCCTGCCCAAGGCCCTCGCGGCCCTCCGAGATGCCAAGGTGACCATCCACGGCGATGCCGTGTTCGAGGGCTACGTGAACGAGGCAGGCATCGAGTTCCTGCCCGTGACCGACGAGGACTGGGCGGCCGAGTACTACTCCCTGGACCTCGCTGCCGGGGTGGTCGACAGCCTCGACGCGGCGATCGCCCATATTCGCCGGTGGTCGTCCGGCCATACCGAGGCGATCGTCACCGACAGCCAAAGCGCTGCGCAGAGATTCGTCGCGGGGGTCGACTCCGCCGCGGTCATGGTGAACGCCTCGACCCGGTTCACCGATGGCGGCGAGTTCGGGTTCGGCGCGGAGATCGGCATCTCGACCCAGAAACTCCATGCGCGCGGCCCGATGGGGCTCACCGAGCTCACGACCACGACCTACGTCGTCACAGGCGACGGTCACATACGCCAATAGCCGCACCCGCCGGTAGAGTGCTTCCTGCCGGGGACGAGGATTGAGTTCCGGACGAGTCGAAGGGAACCCCATGAGCCTGATCCATGCCGCGGCAGTGCTGGCGAGCGAAGAGGCGGCCA
>JBMOKH010000384.1:0-1970 GCA_049315365.1 Candidatus Nanopelagicales bacterium | reverse complement strand
AGCTACAGCTAGCCGCCGTGGTGCGGCGGAACATCAGCGAGCAGTCGGTCGTCGCTCGAGCCGAAGCCCCCCGCCTCGTCAGAGGTCTGGTCCGGGAGCAGGTTCACGTCAAGCGTCGGCCTCGCCCGCCGGATCGAGCCCAGCGAGGCAAGCGACTCGTCGATGGCAAGCGCGATGCTCGCCAGGTCGTCCTCGCCGATGACGAACGGCGGCGACACCTGCACCGATCCATCGGCGAGCATCCGGGTGAGCACCCCCCGCTCGCGCAGTTGCCCGATGAGGCGCGGGCCGAAGGTCGGGTCGGCTGCGAGGACATCAGGCTTCACCTGAACGGCGCCCAGCAATCCGACGCCAGCGCGCACCTCGTGCACGGCGTCATGCTCGCTCAGCGGCTGCAGGAGACGTGCCACGACCGGCTGCAGTTCAACGACCCGCTCGACGAGGCGCTCCCGTTCGAGGACATCGAGGTTGGCCATCGCCACGGCGGCCGCGGTCGCATGGCCTGAGTAGGTGTAGCCGTGACGCCACATGACACCAGGCGAGTTCCAGAACGGCTCGGCGATTCGACCCGCCACGAGCACCGCCCCCATCGGAAGGTAGCCCGAGGTCAGGCCCTTCGCCGTGAGGATGAGATCCGGGTCGAGCGCCCAGCGGGTGGATGCGAACATCGAGCCAACGCGCCCGTAACCGGTGATGACCTCGTCCGCCACGAACAGGACCCCGCGATCACGGCAAATCGCGCGCACCTCGTCGAGATATCCCGGCGGCGGCGCATAGATCCCGCCCGCGCCGATGACCGGCTCGCAGAAGAAGGCACCGACATGCTCGGCGCCCAGTTCGTCGATGACCGTTGCGAGTTCCGCGGCGCTGTCCCATTGGACATTGCGGACGCGACTGTCGAGGTCGCCGTACCCATCCCGATTCGCGGGGATGCCCGCGAGAGCAGTGCCAGCCATGTGCATGCCGTGATAGGCCCGGTTGCGCGTGATGATCCAGGTGCGATCCGGTTGCCCCTTCAGCCACCAGTACCGTCGCACCATCTTCACCGCGGTATCGACGGCATCGCTGCCACCGGAGGTGAAGAACACCTTGCAGTCCTCCTGCGGCGATAGCGCCGACAGCCGATCCGACAGCCGAAGTGTCGGCTCCGTCGCCTGGTCTCCGAAGTTGGAGTAGGCCGCGAGGGTCATCATCTGGGCAGCCGCCGCGTCGGCCAGTTCCCTGCGGCCGTGACCGACACTGTTGAACCACAGGGCCGCCGACGCATCGATGTACTCGCGTCCGTCCTGCGTGCGGACCCGCGCGCCCTGCCCCGACGCAACGACCAACTCGTGGCCATTCACCGCCGACATGTCGGCGAAGGGATGCCAGAAGGTCGTGCTCGCCCGTTTGCTCACAAGCACAGGCTAGTCACCTTTGGCGTAGCCTCGCCCCTATGTCTGCTCGGGTGATCCTCTTCGGTGCGACCGGCTACACCGGCCGACTCGCCGCCCATTCCATGGTTCGCGCCGGCCTGTCGCCGGTGCTGGCCGGACGATCCGCCTCGCGCCTCGCAGAACTCGTCGATGAACTCGCTGCGCTCGGCTTCGCGGAGAGCGCGCCGACATGGCAGGTCGCGGACGTCTCTGATCCCGCCAGCGTGCAGGCACTCGTGACAGACCCGTCCGACGTGCTCGTCTCGACCGTCGGCCCCTTCACCAGCCTCGGCGACCCAGCCATCAGCGCAGCGATTCGCGCCGGCGCTGCCTACGTCGACTCAACCGGCGAGCCCCCTTTCATTGGACGGGTCTTCACCGATTACCACCGGCTCGCCCTAGGGAGCGGGGCAAGGCTCCTCACCGCCTTCGGCTACGACTACGTGCCCGGCAACCTTGCCGGCGCGCTCGCCATCGCTTCGGCCCGGGCCTCCGGTTCGACTCCGGTGCGCGTCGAGATCGGCTACTTCGTGCAGGGTGCCTTCGCCATGAGCA
>JBMOKH010000383.1:0-1977 GCA_049315365.1 Candidatus Nanopelagicales bacterium | reverse complement strand
TCGAGCACTGCGGCGAGTGCCGTCGTCAGCGAACCGGCGCGGCCCGGTCCTGCCAGCGTGATCTCGCGGACCTCCAGGGGCAGGCCCAGTCGCCCGGCGGCCCGCTCGGCCGCACGACGCATGTCGGGGGTGTCGCGGCCGGCGAGCCACATCACCCGCCGGTAGTGGCGGAAGTAGTCGTCTCGGAGGTCAGGATGCCGGTCGAGGCCGAGCTCGCGCCAGACGAGCCGGTCGAATCCGGTGACGAGGAAGTCGGTGAGGAAGTAGGTGCCGGGCTCCTGGGCCGACAGCTCCGCGATGTCCTCGGCGCCCGCGTAGAGGTCGTAGCAGTGGTCGCCGGCGAGTCGCTCGACCCCGTGGCGGGCGCAGACCTCGTCGAGCGCCCCGTAGGTACCGCAGTCGGCGTAGGCGATCGCGATGCGCCCGTAAGTCTCCCGGAGCTCGATGATGAGCTCCTCGACGCGGGGCGCGATGAGCCGCGGCTGGTTATGCAGGAGTGGGGGCAGGGGATGAAGGTCGACGTCCCAGCCGCGCTGCTCGCAGATTGCGGTGATGTCGGTGCTCAGGGCGCCGCAGCCAATCAGCGCGACCCGTTGCCTAGCCGGGGAAGGCGAGCTCATCGACGAACCGGTCGTTGAAGTCGGTGCGGTCCGACAGCTCGAGGTACTCGATCTCGCGCAGGAGCGCATTGGCCCCGTGCCGCTCCGGGCCCGACAGGAGCACCATCTTCGCGCCTTCGCCAGCGACGTTGCCCGCGCTCACGATGCGCAGCACGGGCAGCCGCGGCACCAGGCCGATCCTGATCGCGTTCTTCGCCGACAGGTAGGTGCCGAACGACCCGGCGAGCAGCACCTGCTGGAGGTCCTCCGGCCGGGCCCCGAACTCCTCGAGCAGCAGCTGCCACCCGGTGGAGATCGCTGCCTTCGCGAATTGCAGCTCGCGCACGTCGCGCTGGCTCAGGTGGACGGGGTCGCCGCCGGTCTCGGCCTCGGTCGCGAGCTCGAAGAGCCGCAGGCCATCAGCCTCGGTGAGCCGGCTCGCGAGGGCGGGGGCAATGGCGGACGCCTCGTCCGCCGACACGAAGCGGCCGGATGCGTCGATGATGCCGACCCGGGCGAGCTCGGCAACGGCATCGACGAGCCCTGATCCGCATAGGCCGACTGCAGGCACGTCGCCGATGACGCCGCAGACGACGTCGAATGCATCCGTGATCTGGACGACCTCGATGGCGCCGGGCGCCGCCCGCATTCCGCAGCGGATCGACGCGGCCTCGAAGGCCGGCCCGGCGGGCGCGGCGGTCGCGATCATGCGGTTGCCGTCGCTGAGGACGATCTCGCAGTTGGTGCCGATGTCGATGAACAGCCGAAGCCGCTTGTCGCGGTCCATGCCGGACGCGAGTGCGCCGGCGATGATGTCGCCGCCCACGTAGGCGCCGAGCGCGGGGAACACGACCGCGCGGCCACGGGGGTGGATGGTGACGCCGAAGTCAGCGGCGAGCGCGTCGTCGAAGGACTGCGAGGTCATGATGAACGGCGCGACGCCGAGGGATTCCGGGTCGATGCCGAGGGCGAGGTGCACCATGGTCGCGTTGCCCGCCACTGCTATCTCGTAGATCTCGACCGGGTCGACGCCCGCCTCCTCGCATGCCTCCATCGCGAGCTCCTGCATCGTCTGGTGCGCGAGGTCCTGGAGCTTCTCGAGGGCGGAGGGATCGAGCATGACGGCGCTGATCCGGCTGATGACGTCGGCGCCGAACGGCTGCTGCTTGTTGAGCATCGAGGCGACTGCCGCAGGAGTGCCAGTCGACAGGTCGAGCAGCGTGGCAACGACGGTGGTCGTGCCCAGGTCGAACGCGATGCCGAAGAGCCGCGATGTCGTGTCGCCCGGCTCGACCGCGACGAGTCGGTCATCGACGACGACGGCGGTCACCTTCCAGTCGCTCGTGCGCAGGGCGGCGGGCAGCCCGCGCAGCATGGC
>JBMOKH010000382.1:0-1992 GCA_049315365.1 Candidatus Nanopelagicales bacterium | reverse complement strand
CGGGTCTCGGGGTACCCCTCCACCGCATTGCGGCACCAGACGTCCTTCTTCGCCTCCCAGTTCGCGCCCTTAAACAGGCGGCTGGAGACGCGTCCGGCCGACTCCCCCGGAAGGTCGATCCCGGTCTTGGATCCGAGGCCGAACATCCGGGCCACCTCGGCAATCGGGTCGGGTGAGGCCTTCGTCGAGTCCGGGCCGCCGCCGCGAAGCCAGAACTCGTCGGCGATGCCGTAGAAGACCGTGTTGCACGAGACCTCGAGGGCTCTGGCCAACGTGATCTTGCCGTAGGCCGCCGACTCGAAGTTGCGGAAGATCTGCGATCCGAGTTTCACCCGGTTCGGGCACTTGTACTCGCCGTAGAGGTTGAGCCCCTCCTTGCCGGCAGCTGCAGTGCTCACGACCTTGAAGGTTGAGCCCGGAGCGTACAGGCCCTGAATGGCATTTGACGACAGCGAGTCGCTGCTCATGAGCGCCTCGAACTGCTTCTTCGTGACCCCGCCGACCCAGATCGTCGGGTCATACGTCGGGTAGCTCGCCATGGCGAGCACATGCCCGTTGCGGACGTCGATGACGACGGCTGCACCCGAATCGCCGGGGTAGCCCTGCTCCTGGGCACGCTGCACCGCCTCGACGAGCTGCTTTTCGACGACCGACTGCAGTTTCGCGTCAATCGAGGAGACGAGGTAACTTCCCGGCACTGCCGGTCGCTCATCCACGGTGCCGGTGACCCGACCACCGGTATCGACCTCGAGGGTCGTCACGGCCGGAGTGCCTCGCAGCACGGTGTCGTAGTACGCCTCGAGCCCTGACCGGCCGACGACATCGGTGCGCCGCAAGCGGTCGAACTCCTTCGACTTGCCCTGCTCCTCGAGTTGCTGCTCGGTGACCGGACCGAGGTAGCCGAGGATGTGCGCGGCATTGACGTTGAACGGGGTTGGGTAGATGCGGATCGCATCGAGTCGCGCGATGACCCCGGGGAACTCGGTGCGGTTCTCCATGATCTCCAGCGCGGTGAGGGGCTTGACGTCGCTCGTGATCGGGATCGGCTGGTAGGGGGACCCGTTCCAGCACACGGGCGGGGGCTTCGCGCCCTCCGCGCCGCAGGTCATGAGCCTGTCGCTGATCTGCTCGGCCGGGATCTCCAGCGCCTTCGCCAGCCGCTCGATCACCCGCTTGCCGCCATCGGCCTCGCGCTCGAGCGTCACCCTGTTGATCGTCACGACCATCGACGTGCGGTTCGAGACGAGCGGCCGGCCCGCCTGGTCAAGGATGAGCCCGCGGACCGCAGGATTCACCACCTCGCGGGCGGTATTGCTCTGGGCTGCCGCCCGATACGACTCGCCGGACAGCAACTGGAGGTAGAGCAGTCGCGACACGAGGGTGCCGAGGAGCGACAGGACGAGCACTCCGAGGATCATGAGCCGAAGGGTCGACCGCTGGCTCACGCTTCGCTCCCTTCCACCGTCTGCTAAGTCCCGAGCCGCCTACTACGTCCCGCACCGCCTGATAGGTCGCCCAACGCGTCCTACTCAACCGCGAACAGGCGACCAGCCGCCCTGGCTGCTTGCCTTCACGAGGATATGGCTCCACCGTACGTTGCCGAAGGTACGACGCAGACCATGCCGCACCGGTTCCCGCTGGTTATTGGACCGCCTCGGGGGTGACCTTCGCCACGAGCGCCGAGACCACCGGCACGACTGCGAGACCGAGCAAGGCCCCGTACAGGGTCGCGGTGAAGAGCAACGACGGTGCCTGCTCCCAGTCCACCCGCTCATTGCCGAGCACCGAGGTGATCGCGGCGAAGGCTATGACGAAGGCCCCGCAACTGAGCCCGATGATGCCGATGAGCACCGGTGGATTGCGGTCGCGCGGGTCGACGGCGGCACCGGACACGAATCCCATGACCATGAAGATGAGTGCGACGACGCCAATGGGCCCGGCCGTCGAAGGTGCGAAATCGAGCGCCATTCCGGCCCCGAACCCGATGACGGC
>JBMOKH010000093.1:0-8811 GCA_049315365.1 Candidatus Nanopelagicales bacterium | reverse complement strand
CTCCTTCGCAGACCTACACACTCGCCGCCGGATCTGATGACCCGCTGAACGTCCGGCGACTTGGTTTCGGAGCGATGCGCATCACCGGCCCGGGCATCTGGGGCGAGCCAGCCGACCGAGGAACCGCGGTCTCCGTGCTGCGGCGTGCGGTCGAGCTCGGGATCGACTTCATCGACACGGCTGACTCCTATGGCCCGGAGGTCAGCGAAGACCTCATCCGCGAGGCCCTCCACCCCTACGACGGGCTGCTCATCGCGACGAAGGGCGGTCTCACCCGTCAGGGGCCCGATGCCTGGGGACCTGTAGGGCGGCCCGAGTACCTGCGGCAGTGCGTGCTCATGTCGCTTCGCCGGCTCGGGCTCGAGCGGATCGACCTGTGGCAGTTGCACCGCATCGACCCGCTCGTCGCGCTCGAGGACCAGTTCGGGGTGATCAAGGACATGCAGGCGGAGGGGCTGATCCGGCATGTCGGCATCTCCGAGGTGACCGTCGACGAACTGCTCGCCGCGCAGTCGTTCATCGACGTCGTGAGCGTTCAGAATCTCTACAACGCCGGCAACCGGGCGAGCGAGGCCCTCGTCGTCCACTGCACCGCGAACGACATCGGCTTCATCCCGTGGTTTCCGCTTGGCAACCGCGCACTGCTCGCCGCCGACGGCCCGGTGGCTGCCATTGCCATCCGGCACGAATGCACCGCCGCGCAGGTTGCCCTCGCCTGGCTTCTCCAGCACTCGCCGGTCATGCTCCCGATTCCGGGCACTGGCTCGGTCGGGCACGTCGAGGAGAACTGCGGCGCGTCCGAGGTGACCCTCGACGCTGAGGCAATCGCGGAGCTCAATGCTCTCGTGAGTGTGCCCTAGCGAACGCGCGTGGGCGGTCGCCCGGATGAGCGCTGGGCGCAGCCGGACTGATTGACGGGCTAGGACAACGTCGCCTGGGGCAGGCCAAGTTCCATCTCGGCGGCCCGGTGCGACCAGAGCGCGACCTGCTCCGGGGTGACGGTATCGCCGTGCGCTACACACTGCAGGGTGAGGCCGTCGAGGAGCGAGAGCAAGCGCCAAGCGGTGCCTTCCGGATCCTCACTGCTCATCACTCCTGCCGTGCAGCCCTCCCGAATGAGATTGCAGAGCAGTCTTTGCCATGCCTCGTTCAGTCGGCGAGAGGCCGCCTGCAGGGCCGGCCTGCGCGCCGCCTCGGCCCAGGCATCGAGCCACAGTTGCATGCCCGAGTCGTCGTCGGCTCGCGTGTAGCTGTCGAAGAATCGGCCGAGGCGGTCGATCGGGTCGGAGCCCCCCGACACGGCAGCAGCGGCACGTTCGAGGTCCTCGGTCGCCGCTCGCTCGAAGGCCTCGGTGATGAGTTCGTCCATCGACGAGACGTAGTGGTGGATGAGCCCGCTCGACGTGCCGAGGGCCGCGGCGACGTCGCGAACGGTGGTCGCCGCGATTCCCCGGCGCTGCATGACCGCCAAGGTGGCGGCCACAATCGACTCCCGCCGGAGATCGGGGTTCATTCGCGCCATGGAATGACCCTAATCACTATTGCGCACCTGTCCAATAACTCCGTAGGGTTAGGTCGTCACTCGCGGTGGTCGTTTTCGCCACGCCCGCCGAGGGTCCGAGGAGAAAGAGGACGTCGATGATCCGCACGACCCCGTTTCACCCCCGCCTCGCGGAACTGAGCCAGACCGGATTGTGGGGTCACTGGGCCGGGTACCTGTCAGCCGTCCGCTATGACTTCTCGGCGAAGCACGAGTACTTCGGCGTGCGCAATGCCGCGGCATTCTTCGATGCCTCGCCCCTTTACAAGTACTGGATACGCGGTCGGGATGCCGAGCGCTTTCTTGGCGGCGTCATGGCGCGCGATATCCGCACCTGCCGGCCCGGTCGTGCCCAGTACACCGTGTGGTGCGATGACGCCGGCTACGTCCTCGAGGACGGTGTCGTGTTCAGGCACTCGGCCGACGAGTTTTTCCTCACCTCAGCCGAGCCCAACCTTTCGTACCTGCGATCGCTGATCGGATCGCTCCAGGTCGAGATCACCGATGCATCAGAGGACTACGGCATCCTCGCGGTGCAGGGCCCGAGGTCGCGGGTCATTCTCGAGCAGCTCGCCCCCGAGATAGCAGCCCTTTCGTACTTTGCCTTCACTCCGGCCAAGATCGCCGGTCGCCCGGTCACCATCAGCCGCACCGGCTTCTCCGGCGACCTCGGCTACGAGATCCTCGTCGAGGCCGCAGATGCGCTCGACGTTCTCGACGCGGTCATGGCCGCCGGTGCCCCCCATGGCCTTCGGCCCTTCGGCGAGCAGGCACTCTCGATGGTCCGCATTGAAGCAGGTCTGCCCCTCATCGGGGTTGAGTTCTCGTCCAGTCGCTTCGCCTATAACGACGAGGAGCGCGTGACGGCGAGCGAACTCGGGCTCGGCTGGCTACTGAAGAACATTGACGACGACACCAGGCCCTTCATCGGCCGGCGTGCCATCCTGCGCGAGCTCGCCGAGAAGTCCTCGCGCTGGTCGACCGTCGGGCTCATGCTCGACTGGAAGGCATACAACGACCTCTACGTGAGTGCCGGCCTCATCCCGCACATGGACGAGATCCCGGTCCCGTGGGAGACGATGCTCTACGACGACAAGGGCGCAAGGGCGGGCTACGCGACGAGCCTGATGTACTCCCCGCAAATGCAGCGCTACATCGCCATCGCCAGGGTGAAGCCGGAGCTCGCCAACGTCGGCGGCGTCGTCCATGTCGAGCAGACCGTCAACCATGAATACCTCACGGTTCCCGCGGAGATCGTCCGACTCCCATTCTTCAACCCCGAGCGAAAGCTGGCCTGACATGTCGAACACGCACCAGTACGACGCCATCATCGTCGGCGGCGGCCACAACGGCCTCGTCAATGGCGCCTACCTCGCGAAGGCCGGGCTTCGCACCCTCATCCTCGAGCGACGTCACCTCGTCGGCGGCGCCGCGATCACCGAAGAGCTCCATCCGGGGTTCAGCTTCACCACCTTCTCCTACGGGCTCAGCCTCATCCGGCCGGAGATCATCCAGGAACTCGACCTCGTTCGGCACGGCTTCATGCCACTGCTCATGAACTCGACCTTCGCGCCGATGGAGAACGGCGATTACCTCCTGCTCGGCCAGGACCGAGACGCGAACATCCGTGAAATCTCCCGTCACTCCAAGGCCGACGCCGATGCTATGGATCGCTTTGAGTTCGACATCTCGCGCGTCCAGCAGTTCATCAAGCCGCTGTTCGACAGCATGCCCCCGAACATCTTTGGTACGAGTCCGCAGGACAGGGAGGACGTCGCCGGGCTCCTCGCGCATCTCGGCAAGGCCGACAAGAAGGTGGTGCACGACGCCGTCCGGCTCATCACGGGCAGCGCAGCCGACTTCCTCGACGACTATTTCGAGAGCGACATTGTCAAGGGCCTCATCGCATCCTCGGGAATCATCGGCACCAAGGTCGGGCCGATGTCGCAGGGCTCCGGCCTCGTCCTGTTGTTCATGTCGATGGGCGAGCACGACGGCATCATGGGCTCGTGGTCATTCCACAAGGGCGGTAACGGCGGCTTCACGCAGGTCCTCGCCCGCGCCGCGCAGGCGTTCGGCGCTGAAATCCGCCTTGACGCACCGGTCTCCCACGTGATCGTCTCCGGTGGCAAGGCCACCGGGGTCGCCCTTTCAGACGGCACCGAATTCACGGCGCCGGTGGTGGTGAGCTCGCTGGACCCGCGCCGCACCTTCCTGCAGCTCGTCGACCCGCGCGAACTGCCGACCGACCTCGTGGAGAACATCGAGCGGTTCCGGTTCCAGGGCACAGCATCGAAGGTCAACTTCGCGCTCGACGGCGCTCCGCAGTACCCCGCGCTCCCTGGCCGCACCGATCAGTACCAGGGCTTCGTGAACATCGGGCCGTCCATCGAGTACCTCGAGCGGGCCTTCGATCCCGCGAAGTACGGCTGGTACAGCGACAAGCCGTATATCGATGCCTGCATCCAGTCGTTCATCGACCCCGACATGGCCCCCGCGGGCAAGCACGTCATGTCGTGCTTCGTCATGTACACCCCGTACGAGCTCAAGGGCAGCGACTGGGAGACCGAGCGGCAGAACCTCGGCGACACTGTGCAGCGCCACCTCGACTCGTACTTCCCGGGCTTCAGCGACCTCGTCGTCCACCGAGAGGTCGTCACCCCCCTCGATATCGAGCGGGTCACCGGCCTCAGCGAGGGCAATATCTACGGGGGCGAATTCCTCGCCCCGCAGATGTACTTCTTCCGGCCGGCACCGGGATGGAGTCAGTACCGCACGCCGATTGAGGGCTACTACCAGTGCGGATCAGGCACCCACCCGGGCGGCTGCGTGATCGGTGCTCCGGGCAGGTTGGCGAGTCAGCAGGTGCTCAAGGATGTGCGCGGGCCGCGATCCTAAGGCTCGGCGTATCGCGACTGTTCGTGAATCGGACGATCAAGAACAGGCGACGATGATTGCGCCCAACACGGGTGAGCGACTCCCTTGCGAATATGTCTCTGGAGGCATATGATGGCGCGGTGCCGTGGGCGTTGGTTCTGCGTGAGGAGGTCGCTGCCTGGCTTGGGGAGCTGAGTGAAGGGGACTACCAGTAGGTGCTCGCGGCGCTGGATGCCCTCGCGGTCGACGGCCCGGCCTTGGGGCGTCCGTTCGTGGACACGGTGATGGGCTCCCGGCACGCGAACATGAAGGAGCTTCGCCCGCGGGGTGGCAACCTTCGGTTGCTGTTTGCGTTCGATACTGAGCGCCAGGGCATCGTCCTGGTCGCCGGGGACCAGACGAACAACTGGACGAAGTGGTATCGAGTCAACATCCCGATCGCCGATGAACGATTCCAAGAGCACCTTCAGCACAGTGCCGCGAAAACAAGGAAGGGACGAAGACGGTGAGCAAGCCGAAGACAGTCACCCTGGAGCAGGTACGCACGCAGCGGCCGACCGACGAGGTCGCTGTCGCTGGGCGCCGTGATGAGATCCTCGCCGAATCGCGAGCAAACCGCCTGGCGGACCTGCGCCGTGGAGCGCGCCTGACGCAGGAGCAGCTCGCCGATCGGATCGGGGTGGACCAGCCACGCGTATCTCGCATCGAGCGCGGGGATCTGGCCCGCACCGAGGTGGGCAGCCTCGCCGCCTACGCCGAGGCCATGGGTGGCACCCTGGAACTCGTCATCCACATCGGCGGCAGGTCCTATCCACTGCCGGTCGGTGCCACCCCGGGGACCGAGACCGCGATCAAGAATTCGTCCCCCGCGGAACCCTCACCCGGCAATAAGGCCGCGCAGAAGCCGGTGAAGAAGGCCGTGAAGCCAAAGACTGCTCGCGCATCGGGCTCCACCGGCCGTAGGAGGCTCGCCGGTTAGTGCCGATTTTCACGCAGCGAGTTCGACCCTGGTGTCGGGCGAACTGGGAGTTGAGTCGTCGGTTTTCCCAGCAGGGGATGGTGACGGTGGGGAGTTCGGCTTGGCGGAGCACGGGTGAGTGGTCGTGTCGGACGAGGACGTCGTCTCCTTGGTTGAGGATTCCGCTGCTGGTTCCAGACCCGGTGAACACAAAGACATGGAAGCGCTTACAAACTCAATTATGAAACTGTCATATTCCGCGTGCACATCGGTGGACGTGGCCGCCTGGGCTTTGCAGAGTGAGATTCGCTCAGGCGCTTGGCTGGAGGATTACCTTGATATCGGTTGGCCCGGGGGTAGCTCGAATGCCATCCACGACCTCATCCCATCCGACGATCCTGGTGGCCAAGGGGTCGAGGTTCAAGGTGCCATCGGCGATGAGCTGCACGGCCCGGGACTGGGTCCGGGGATTCAGGAAGGACCCCTGAAGGCGTAATTCGCGCACCACCAGGTCGAATGGGCTCACGGACTGCAGATGATCTCGACCGGTGATGCCCAGCAAGATCACGGACCCCCCGGGGCGTGCCAGATCCAGGGAGTCGGTCATCGTCCCAGGCACGCCTGCGCACTCGAAGACGAGGTCGTGATCGCGTGAGGGTCGGTCGGCCATGTCCCCCGACCAGGTTGCGCCCATGGATCTGCCCAGTTCTTGCCGGAAGGGCTGCCGAGTCACCAGGGTGATCGTGCTCGCACCGGCGCTCCGGGCCAGTTGCACCACGAGTTGGCCGATCACGCCTCCACCCACTACGGCAACTCGCGTCCCAGGCATCTCCCCGGCCAGGTCAATGGCCCGTAGGCAGCAGGCCAGCGGCTCGACGAAAGCCAACTGCAATGGATCCACGTGCTGCGGCACCCTGTATATCTGTGTATCGGGGACGGGGACGTATTGCGCGAGCCCTCCGTCGATATCCACGCCCAGGGCTATCCGCTCGGCACACAGGGCCGGGCTGCCATCGCGGCACTGCCAGCAGTCCCCACAGCAGATATTCGGGTCAACCGAAACCATCGATCCAGCGGGCAGGGGGCAGTCCGGACTCGGTTCATGCAGCAGGCCGCCGAACTCGTGGCCGAGGATGAGGGGTGGGCGGGCCGGATAGTCCCCATGGAGGATGTGGCGGTCGGTGCCACAGATGCCGCAGGCCAGAACTTGCACCACGCTCCAACCAGGACGGGACCGAGGCATCGACGCCTCAACGACCTCGAGTCGACCTAGTCCAGTCAGGGTGACGGCGCGCATCCGTCCATTGTGGCCGATCCCCGACCTGGTGGGGTGTCGATACCTCAGCCTCCGCTGGCCCAGGTCAGGATGGCCGAGAAGACAAATCCGGCTGCTCCGTAGAAGCCGGCCCAGCCCTTCACGGATCGAACGGCGATGGGGATCATCTCGTTGATGACCACCACGAGCAGGGCTCCAGCCGCGATTGACTGAATGATTGCCTGGGTGGAGTCGGAGACGCCAACCAAGAGGCTGTACCCGACCGCAGAGAACACAGCGCCGATGACCACGATGAGGGAAAACCGAAGGAGTACCGAGCCGAGGACCATGCCACCGCGAGTAGCGCAGCGGCAATACCGATTGCCTCCGTGAGAATGGCTGCGATGAAGATGGAGCCGACAAGTGCGGCGGACACTTCTTCCGAGGCGGTATGAAGGGTCAGCCCAACAGCGATCGACTCTGGCACCCCGTCGATGACCATGCCGATCGTGAGGTTGCGAGCCTCCTTCCGGGTGGCCCCATGGACCTGCGGGCGGCGCCTTATAGCCCGTAGTGCATAACTCGAGGTAACAGCAGGCGGCGAACGCTACTTTCGGAAGTACCACCAACCGGAAGGAGCGTTCGCCATGATTAGGTATGCCCGCTTGACCCTGCAACTTCGTGAGGTCATCGAGAACATGCACGCCGACGGGTGAGATCCCCACGACAGTTCCGCTGCTGTTGAACGACTGCCGATCAGCGAGGAGCACGCATTGCTGGCTGGAAAACTCGACCGGGCACATCGCGATCCCTTCGACCGCATGCTGGCCGCTCAGGCAATGATCGAGTCGGCAACGCTTGTCGCTAGGAACCGTGAGCTCACGGCACTTTCGGGCCTTGCCACCCTGTGGTGATCCTCCCGCATTTGCGCAATGTGGTACTATTCCCGCATACTTGCTATGTGGGGTTTTTCCCGCACTGTCGTTGGTGACATGGACAAGAGGCGATTTATGGTGCAACTCAGGGCGCGCAAGCCCCGGGACCTGTCAGCGGCACTTGTTGCGGCGCGACGAGTCCACGGCTGGTCGCAAAGTGAGCTCGCGGATCGGATCGGCGTCGGACGAGACTACGTCGGTGACCTGGAGTCTGGCCAGTTCGGACTGCAGGTGACGCGCCTGATGCGGCTGCTGGGCGAGTTGGGTGTGGACGTCGTGCTGACCTTGCCTCAGGTCGTCGACGGATCTGAGTCGGCCAATGCCTGAGACCCTCGTCCTGCGCCTCCATGACTTCGTGGTTGGTCGCCTGAGGCAGGGCAGTGACAAGTCGCGGGTCCGTTTGGACGTCGACACAGACTTCGACGCCGGGCAGATCACGCTGACCGAAAGCTTCACTGCGGTCCCCGGTATCGAGCCGCCCAGCGATGAGGTGTCCAACTTCCTTGGCGGCTACGTGCCCGAGGGTCATCACCGCTTGGTTATGGCCAGCCGGCGGGGCATTGATGCTGGGGACTTATTCGCGCTGCTACGCGAGTTCGGCGGCTCGCTGGCAGGCGCCCTGACGGTACGGTCGCCCGACATCCCGGACGCGGCAGCAACGCCTGGGTGGCTGGAGCACCTGTCTGACGCGGGGTTGGGGGACCTGCTGCGACAAGCCCTGAGGGACACCGATCAGGCCGTACCTGATGACAGCCGCTCAACTCTGCCAGGGTTCCAGCCGAAGGTACTCGCGCACAGGGTCAATGGCGGTTGGGCGCAGCCGCACGGGTCGGAGCACTCCACGTTCATCCTCAAGCCGCAGGTGCCACAGCGTGCAAGCCGGCTGGTTGACGAGTACTACGGACATCTCATGGCCCAGGAAGCTGGACTGTCCAAGTTCTCCTCTGAACTCCTCACGGCCGACGGCGTGACCTTCCTAGCGATCCAGCGATTCGATCGGGAGGTCCTCCCAGATGGCGCGGTGCGGCTGATCCACCAAGAGGATGCAGCGCAGGCGCTGGCTCTGGACTGGCGCACCGCGGATGCAAAGTTTGAGGACCCGAACTGGCCGGGTAATCCGTCTCGGGCGTCCGCCCAACGCGTGGCGAATCTGCTCGCCTCCGGTCCGGGTGGCAGCACACTTGTGCATGGGTGGGTTCGGAGGCTGGTGTTCAGCATTCTCCTCGGCGACAACGATGCGCACGCC
>JBMOKH010000092.1:0-8833 GCA_049315365.1 Candidatus Nanopelagicales bacterium | reverse complement strand
TCGACAAGTCGCTCGTTCGGCTGGAGGCTCACGATCACGCCGTGGACGGTGAACGCCTCGCGGAGGAGATCCTCAAGGCACCAGCCCCGCCCTCGGCCATCATGTGCTCCAGCGACCTGATCGCCGCCGGAGCGCTTCGGGCCGCCCGCGGAATGGGCCTTCGGGTGCCACGGGATATTGCCATCGCGGGCTTCGACGACTCACCATTCGCGCAGTCCTTGGACCCGGCGCTGACCACCGTCAGCATCCCGGCCTACGACATGGGGCGTGCAGCCGCCGACCTGCTGATCCGCGCCATCAAGGGAAACGCGATCGATCAACCCCACGTCGTTCTCCCCACCACACTCATGCGTCGCGACTCCGCCTGAGGGAGTCCTCATCTCCCGCGAGTACGTCGCGACGTCGCCAACCGCGGCACGTCACCATCTGCCCGGCATGTCGTTCAGTCCGGCATGTCGTTCAGTCCGGGCAACGACCCCGATCGACAACGGTTTGCGCAAAAATAGTACGTCATACCGGTCAGACCGGTAATATATGACGCGCCAGATGGTGGCAGCAGGACTCGGACTCACATCGCATGCGGAGGGATCGTGGACACGGTCGGGCGACGGATTCTCATCACCGGGGGTGCCGGTGCCATCGGCTCCGTCGCCGCCCGAGCACTCGCTGATGCGGGCGCACGAGTTGCCGTCAGCGACGTACTGGCCGCCGAGGAGGCACAGAGCCGACTCGGTGATCCACGAATCTCCTACATCGAAGCGGATAGTTCAACTGCCAGCGGTGTCGCGACCTTGGCCGAGGCCACGGCGGGCGCTCTCGTCACGCCGACCGATGTGGTCCTCATGGCAGCGGTGGTACACCCGGGAGGCCTCCTCGACCAGGCTGTCGAGGACATCGAGACAACCCTGCGCGTGAACGTGACCGCAGCGTTGCTCACCGCGCAGGCCTTCGTCCGACAGTGGGTCGATCTCGGGGTCGCCGGGAACCTGGTGTTCGTGAGCTCGTGGGTCCAAGACGTCCCATGGCCCGGTATCGCGCCCTACGCGGCGAGCAAGGCTGCCCTTCGTTCGGTGGCGCGGTCGTTCGCACGCGAGTTCGCGGCCGATGGCATCCGCTCCAATATCCTGGCCCCCGGCATCGTGGGCACCGGAATGGCCAAGAAGCAGTGGGACACCGAACCGGACTATCGGCGACGGGCCGCGCGCGCCATTCCCCTCGGCTCGCTTCAGACTCCCCAGTCGGTGGCCGATGCCTTGATGTTCCTGTGCTCACCGATGTCCTCGTACATGACCGGGGCGACCCTGCTCATCGACGGCGGCGCGAGCCTGTACCCCATGGACCCAGAAGAGGTGACAGGTGGATCGGCCGACTGACACCGTCCGGCCATGGACTCGCGACTCGCTTGCCGATCACCTTGAGTCCGAGGTCGTAACGCAGGGCGGGCAGAGCGGTCGCGCCCTGCCGTCGGAGCGCAGCCTCTCGGAGAAGCTCGGCGTATCCCGCTCCCTGGTGCGCGAGGTCCTCAGGGGGTTGGAACAACGAGGCCTCGTCGACATCCTGCCGGGTAAGGGTGCCTACCCACGACCGCCGAGTACCGATGAAGCCGCTCGCATCATCCGAAGGACGTGTATCGCCGACGGGGTGGGGGCCGACGACCTCATCGAAGCACGCATCGCCTTGGAGGGACGGGCCGCCTCGCTTGCAGCCCCGCGCTGCACGCCAGACACCGTGACCGCCCTGGCCCTCGCCCTCGCCGATCGTGGTGGCAGCCGGGATTTCGTCACGCAGGCGGCGGCGACGGTCGCGTTCCACGCACTCGTGATGCGGTGCACCGCGAACCCCGTGCTCATCGCGCTTCACGCATCCCTTTGCGCTTCCACATTCGAGTCAATGATCCGCGCTCGGCTCTCGACATCCCTGAGCACGCGGGTCGGTCAAGTTGCAAGCGAGGTCGTGCAAGCACTCGAAGCAAGGGATGCCCAGGGCACGTCCGAAGCCCTTCTGACGCTCCTCGAGTTGGAGCGCACGTGGACGAACAGCGCCTCCGGACGCTCCGAGTCAGAGGTGGCCGATGCATTTCATCGCGCCACGAACGTCTCCGCCTCCGTAGAGGACTTCGTGACAAGAACCATCATCAGCTACTTGCCCAGCCCGGTAACCAGAGAGGTCGCGCACGCATGAACATCGAACGAATCGAGACGATCTGGCACGAGGACTTCCCGAACGTCCTCTTCGTCCTCGTTCACAGTGAAGGAATTGTCGGCCTAGGCGAGACCTACTACCACGCGGAGGCTGTGGATTCCTACATCCACTCTGTCGCTGCACCCCTTCTCATTGGGCAGGACGCGACGCGCATCTCAGCGATCAACCGTTCGCTCGAGGGCTATGTCGGGTACTCGGGCAGCGGAGTGGAGACGCGGGCCCGGTCCGCGATCGACATCGCCCTGTGGGACCTCGCAGGAAAGCGTGCCGGTCTCCCCCTTCACGACCTCATAGGCGGCCGGGCCCGTGACTCCATCGGGATCTACAACACCTGCGCCGGCACTGAGTACATGAGGAGGGACGGGCAGGCAACGCGCAACTACGGCAGGGGCGTTGATGGACGTTGGGAGGATCTCGACCGGTTCATGACGGATGCCGGGGCGCTAGCCGAGGAACTCCTCTCGGAGGGGATCCAAGGGATGAAGATCTGGCCCTTCGATGCGTACGCCGAGACGTCGAATGGGATGCACCTTTCTGCTGATCAACTGCGGGCTGGTCTCGATCCCCTCCGCCGAATCCGGGATGCGGTTGGCGATCGGATGAATGTGATGGTGGAGTTACACGGCCTCTGGACGCCGTCGACAGCCTCATCCATCATCCGGTCGCTTGAGCCATACGCCCCCTACTGGGTCGAGGACCCGGTTCGCGCGGACGTAGTCGGTGCCCTTCAGGAGGTCCACGCAACTGCTGCAGCCACGGGAACCTTGATCGCCGGAGGCGAGACCGTTGCTGGCGGGGCAGGGTTTCTGCCCGTGCTGTCCCAGCCCTCGGTGGATGTGATCACGCTCGACCTTTCCTGGTGCGGCGGCATCACCCACGCCGTTCGGATCGCCGCGCTGGCAGAACTGCACGGACGCGCGATTGCCCCCCACGACTGCACTGGTCCGGTGGCCCTCACGGCAGCCACTCACCTCGCCGTGGCCGCTCCGAACGCACTCGTGCAGGAGACCGTGCGCTCAAGCCTGCGAACGTGGTACCAGGACTTCGTCACCGTGCTCCCACCCGTCACCGCGGGAATGATCCGGCCGCCCGAGGGACCCGGCCTCGGCACCGAGTTGCAACCCGACGTCCGAACTCGTGAAGGCGTACATGTTCGCGCGTCGGTGAGGTAGCCGGCGCGCCCGATAGGCCGTGCGAAGTCAGCGCCGGCCAAGTGCCATGGACGGCCCACCATGGGCTCGAGCCGCGAGCCACTCAAGGGCGACGGCCACGTGATGACTATCCCCGCCCTCATGGCCACTCCAGGGGTACTCGCGCACCTCCTTGGGACCAGCCCACGCGTTATAGGCGGCGTAACAGGTCGATGGCGGGCACACATCGTCCATCATCGCGATCTCGAAAAGGGCCGGAACCGTCGCGAGGCTCGCCATCACCGCACCGTCCAGATAGGACAGCGTGCGTTCCACCGCCTGGGTGTCGTATGGGCGTGCTCGCAGGTAGTTCTTGATCTCGCTATACGGTTCGGAGTCGGTGATCGATGCTGCGCGGAGCACGTCGCACCAGAAGGGAACACCGACCAGGGCGCCGATCAGTCCTTCGCTGAGGGCCGCTGCCGCAATCGTGATTCCACCCCCTTGGCTACCGCCGCCGACGGCGATGCGCGATGCATCCACCCCTGGCATCACGCGTGCGGTGTCAACGGCACGGGCCGCATCAACGAACACGCGGGTGTAGTAGTGCTCCCCCGGATCCGTGATCCCGCGGGTGACAAACCCGGGCACCTGCGGGTTCCCGCTCATTGCCAGATCAGGGGTATCCGCCCAGCCCTGACCGCGGGTGTCCATCACGAGCGTTGCCCAGCCGGCCGAGGGCCACAGCGTCCACTCATGGTGAAGGCTGCGCCCTCCGCCGTACCCGATGTACTGGACCAGGCAGGGCAGATCCCCTGCTACCCCCTTTGGTCGCATGAACCAGCCTCGCACGCGATGCCCGTTCGAGCCGCTGAACTCGACATCCATCACGTCAACCATGGCGAGTTGCGTCTTGACGGGCTTTAGGACGGGATCCTCGCCCAGCGCCCGCGCAGCGTCGAGACGTAAGGCCCAGAACTCGCGCACATCCGACGCCGGTACGACCTTGGAACAGTGCTCGCGCAGTTCCTCAATCGGCAGGTCAAGCCACGCCATGAGACATCCTCTCCGTCTGTGCCGGTGACACACGCGTCCGGCGATGCTTACGCTTCTACTTGCCGCTTCCCGCGAAGAGTCCGCTCACGATGTGCTTCTGCGCGTAGAGGAAGATCACCACGACGGGCAGCGCCGTCAGGACGGCCCCGGCGGCGAAGACGCCCCAGTTGTCGTTTCGGAACGACATCATCCCGTAGAGGCCGACTGCCGCGGTCTGCATGTCTGAATCGCTCAGAATGACCGAGGCGATGACGAATTCCCCTGAAGTAGCAACAAAGACCAGCATTCCCACGATGACCAGGATCGGCCCCACCAACCGAAGAATGATGGTGAAGAAGATCCGCGCATGCCCCGCTCCGTCAAGTTTTGCTGCTTCGTCAATCTCACGAGGGATTGTGTTGAAGTAGCCGTACATGAGGTACGTGTTGACTCCGAGGGCACCACCGAGATACACCACGATGAGGCCGAGAAGCGAGTTGAGGCCGAGAGCGGGGACAGCGTTGCCAATGGCCGCCAACATCAAGAAGATCGCCACCACCCCAAGGAATTGGGGGAACATCTGCGTGAGCACGAGGGTGCCCAAGCCGAACCGCCGTCCCGTGAAACGAAGCCGGGAGAACGCGTACGCAGCCAGCGCGCAGAGCATGACCGAGGCGACCGCGGTAACACTGGCGACGAGCATCGTGTTGAGCCACCAGCGCAGGAAGGGTCGCCCCGGGTCGGTCAACAGATCGACGTAGTTCTGGAAAGAGATGGCTCTGAACAGCTCATTGGATCCGGTCAGCGTTCCCGATGGATTGAAGGAAGCCGAGAGAATGTAGAGCAAGGGGAACAACGCGACGACGCATGTGATGAGTCCGACCGCGTGTCGCCAGCCCACGGTGCTCAGCCACTGCGCGAATGAAGGGCGCCGTGGCTTGATAACGAACGATTCTTGAGTCGGTCCGCTTCGCGCGACCGCCTCTAGCCCTTGTAGCTCGATGCTCTCCATTAGTAGACATTCTCCAGGGACTTGGTTCGACGGAAGAGAACAATGGAGATAGAGACGACGATCAAGAAGATCAGCATCGCGAATGCACTGGCCAGCCCGTAGTCCTTCGAATCACCTTGGAACGCAAGCTTGTACACGACTGTGATGAGGATGTCGGTCGACCCGGCACCAATGGGCGATGCCGGGTTCGCAGGCCCGCCCCCGGTCAGCATGAAGATCGTGGTGAAGTCGTTAAAGCTAAACGCAAAGGCGGCAATCAACAGAGGGCTCACTGCCACGAGGAGCAGAGGCAATTTGATGTGCCGGAACAGCTGCCACACTGAGACGCCATCAACCTGAGCCGCCTGAAGGACATCCTCCGGGATGGACTGCAGGGCTCCGGTAGACACGAGGAAGAAGTAGGGCGCGCCGAACCACACGCTGACGAGGATCACAGTCGCTCGCGCGAGCCACTCGTCCTGGAGCCATGGAATCTGGGCACCCCCGAGCAGCACCTCGTTGATGAAGCCGTACTGCTGATTCAGCAGGCCCGACCAGATAAGGCCCGTCAGGAAGACGGGGAAGGCGTACGGAAGGATCATGACGAGTCGATACAGCCGCCTGCCCCTGACCCTCTTGTCGTTAAAGACGAGGGCAAGCATGGTTCCGACGGCAAATGACAGGAAGACCGACATCAGCGCGAATACGAACGTCCAAACTATGACTCCGATGATGTCGGTCTGCCCCCCGGCACCCACGGCGGTGGCGTAGTTCTGCAACCCAATGAACGTCTTCCACCCCGGTTGGAGAGTGTCGCCGTCGGCGGACTCGAAGTTTCCTTCCCCGTTGTCCACGTACTCGGTACCAGTGACGACGTCCCGCATGGAGTCCGTCTCCGGCGAGTACACCATGGTGCTTGTGAAGGTGTAGGCATTCAATCCGTTGACGGTCTTGAGATAACCGTCGCCGGCGGACGATCCGAGGGGCACCTGCAGGCTGGTGACGGCCTCCTGCTGACGGAGCAGGTCGCCCAGGGTCAACGTTTTGTAGCCGGGGACACTCTTCGCCTGACTGCCAGCAAAGACAGCATCCGGCGCCGGCACCAACGGCACTGCGGCGGACCCAATCAGGGCTTGTCCGTTTGGTGCGGTCGCGAGCAGGTAGAGCTCGCTGTTCTTCTCCAGAACCGTGACCGGGTAGGCCTGCGACCCAGGAACCCGGGCTACGGAGTTCGCCTCAATGGCCTCGACGGCAGCAGGCTTTTCGATGTTGTGCCCGGAGCCGTAGTTCGTGAACGACACCCACACCGAGAAGCAGATCACGAAAACCTGAAAGACCAGAAGGAAGATCAAGCCCGGAATTATGTACTTGGCCGGCAAGCTGCCGGCACGGAAGTAGACGACGTTGATGATGACAAGTGCGATAGCGACCACGCCTGCGATAACGGTTTGGTCGTTCGCAACGAATCTGAGGAATAGGTAGACGCCAAGTGCATCAACGAGGCCCATCAGGGCAACCTTGGCCACGAAGGCCCACCCACTTGCGGGTGACTCGGGGACAGCCCTGGGTCGCGACGCTTGTCTCTCGAGAGTCGGTGCCTTACGCGTCATCGATGCTCAATTCAGATCAGGTGTGAGGAATCAACGGTGAACCGGGGGGCCGCCACACGCGGCCCCCCGGTCACCCAACGTACTTACATCTTGGCGATATCGGCCCGAATCTTCTCGGCCATCGCCTTCCAGAGCTTCACCGGATTGCCATCACCACGCTGGATCAGGATCTCGGTCTCGCCCCAAGGACCCCACACCTTGTCCATGGCCGGAATGGGCGGCGTTTGGACGCCCGATGCTCCGACCTCGCCGAAGGCCTTCATGTACGGGTCGTCGGCCACTACGTCGAACGCCGCGGTGAGAGCCGGGGGATTCTGCGAGCCCTTCCAGATCTCCACCTGAGTATCAGCCTTCGTCATGAAGTCTGTCAGGAAGAGCTGGGATGCGAGCGGATTTGCCGCCTGCGACGATGCATAGACGGCGTAGTTGCCGACGAACGGTGCCGCTACTTCTCCGCCCGCGGACGGAATCGCGTCAATAGCGAACTTCACGCCCGACTCCTTGATGCCGCCGAGATCCCACGGCCCAGTGACGAGGAACGGGCACTGACCGTCCTTGAACTGCTGCAGCGCGATGTCGAGGGTCATGTCGGGGTTGAGTGCGCCCGATGCTCCGGCTTCGCCGAGCCAGGTCGCGAATGCTTGCCCCGCTGCATCGTCGATGATCAACTGATTGCCATCGTAGTTGCCGTTTGCATCCTGAGCGAAGATGCTCGCGCCGAACGAGGTCATGAAGGGCATGAGGAGGTAGCCGTTACCGCTCTTGGGATCCTGCCCCAAGCAGAAGGCTGACTTAGCCTTGCCTTCCTTCACGAGTGCATCACCGGCCTTGATCATGTCGTCAAAGGTCGCAGGCGCCGTGGGAGCTAGGTCGGTGTTGCGGTAGAGCGCAATGTTCTCCACCGTGAAGGGAACGCCGTAAATCTGCCCATCCTGCGTCATGGCCGCGATCGATCCGGCGTCGAATCCGGAAGCGAGGTCGCCGAGCTCCACGGGCGCCACCACGCCATTAGAGACGAGGTTGTACGTCGCCGAGGGTGCGATGAAGAGGTCGGGACCTTCACCCGCCGGAACGGCCGAGATGAACTGGTTCGTCATCTCGTAGAAGTCCTTGGTCACGAACTTCACGTTGACGCCGTTGGCCTCAGCCCAGGGCTTGACGACGGGCTCGAAGATCTTCACGTAGTAGTCCTCAGTCCAGATGGTGAGGTCTCCCGACGCCTGCGGCGCCTCCGACGCACTCGCCTCAGTCGAGGCACTCGCCTCAGTCGATGCGGGGGCTGCCGCCGAGGCAGATGCGTTTCCGGTGGATGACGAGCCGCCGCAACCTGCAAGGAGCAGGGCCGCGGTTGCAGCAATCGTTCCGGCGCCGATAAATCGGCTTGTTTTCAAGAGGGCCATGCGTCTACCTTTCGTGGGATCCCGGTCCCAAAACCGGGGATGGTGGTCGGCTGTACAACCAATATCGTATGTATTACCTATTGAGTCAAGCGCTTCTCGGAAACTCGTGTAACGATGGTGTAACGCATCCCGCGGAGGCTCGACCCCCGTTGGCAACCACACGATTCGGCAGCAAGATCCCGGACGAACCTGCTGGAAGCTCGACCCAGTTGTCATGAGCCGGCTCCCAGCCCGGGCCGTCGATGAGGTGCAGGGCGAGCGCCTCCGTACTCCCGTCGATCGCGACCTTGAGTCGCACCGGCTCCGCCGAGTGGTTCGCTACGGCGACACCAGGATGAGAGCCGTCGCTGGGAGCGAACACCGCGAACGGATGATGCTTCTCCCCCGCCTCGGTGCGCACGGACGCACCAAGCTCGTCGCGGTACTCCCCGTCCCAGAACCAGCGGCGCCACGTGGTGCGCAACT